>JAZBLP010000023.1:0-42978 GCA_037033305.1 Actinomycetota bacterium
CGAAAACTGCAAAGTGCGCGATTCGAAAGCGGGGGGTGTTGCACAGAACCGGACGCCGGATCAAGGCCGGGAGCGGATGCCGGAGGTGGGCGTAGGGTCATGGCATGGGCCACCGCCGCAGACGCACGCGCACGGATGCCGCGCCGTTGTTCGCGGCGGCGGCCGTCGCCTACACGGCCAATATCGCCCTCGGATCGGCGGTCGCCGCGAGACTCATCGACACGAGCAACTTCCGCTGGCTGCACCACGCGATCTACATCGCCACGTGCGTAGCCTCCGCGGCCGCGTTCTCCGCGATCATGTGGGGCCGCCCGAAGCGCGCGAGCCGCCGCGCGGCCCTGGCCCTCGCGCCCGCCGCCGCACCGCTCGCCGCCATCCCGTATCTCGGCACGCACAGCCGACGCCATCCGCTCGTCGCGCTCGCCGCTGCACCCTTCATCGTCGCGGGCCTCGTCTGCTCGCGCCTCGCCACCGACCGGAAGTGAACGCATGGAACTGCTCGACGCCATCCGCCGCCGCAAGACCACGAACGGGCCCTTCCTGCCCGACCCGGTCTCGGAGGAGCATCAGCGCATCCTGCTGGAAGCGGCGGGCCGTGCGCCGTCGCAGCTGAACAGCCAGCCGTGGCGATTCGTGGTCATCGAGAACCGCGACACGATCGACAGGATCGCCCGCATCTCGGGCGACAGCATGACCGAGGCGATGTCGAACGGCACCTTCTTCGAGCGCTACAAGCCGTACTTCCGCTTCAGCCAGGCCGAGATGGAGGAGAAGCGCAGCGGGATGCTGTTCGACAAGCTCCCCGCAGCTCTCCGCCCGTTCACGAGCCAGGTCTTCACCAAGCGCGGCCAGAAGCTGATGAACACGTTCGGGGTGCCGAAGACCCTCGGTGAGGAGAACCACAAGCTCGTCGCCGGCTCGCCATTGCTGCTCGGCGTGATGCTCGATCGCAGCGAATACCGCCCCGGACAGCTGTCGTCGTTCTACTCGGTGTTCAGCATGGGCGCGGCGATGGAGAACGTCTGGCTCACCACGGTCGAGCTCGGGATGGGCATCCAGTTCATCTCCTTCCCGATGGAGGTTCCGGGGCAGTGGGACGAGATCGTGAAGCTGCTGCGCGTGCCGGACGACCTCGAGCTCATGGCGGTGTACCGCCTCGGCTATCTCCCACCCGAGCAGCGCCGCCCGGCGATCGACTGGTCGAGCCACCAGCGCAAGCTCGCGTCGCAGTACGTGTTCCGCGAGAACTGTGACGAGCCGCAGCAGGGCTGGGACGCACCGCCGCCGGGCGCCGGAGCGCCGACGGCCGGCTGAGTCTCAGCCGCCGATCCTGCGCGGCAGCGGCTTGAGGTCCTGCAGCGCCGGACCCTCGATGCGCGTGCCGTCTGCGGTGAAGCGCGAGGCGTGCAGCGGGCAGTCCCACGTGCATTCGGCGTCGTTCCAGTCGAGCACACCCCCCAGGTGCGGGCATACGACCGAGACGGCCCGGGTGACGCCGTCGACCGTCGAGACGCCTACCGGTCGGCCGCCCCGGTTCGCGACCACGCCCTCGCCCTCGGCCGGCTTCGGCACCGGCACGGAACGGCGTTCGGCGTCGACCCATCCGGTCGTGGCGGCGGCGGCGACCTTCGTGCCCTCGATCGCCCCACGGGCCAGATCGGCCGGCACCGTGAGCCTCGTGCCGATCTTGACCATCCACGACGGTCGGTCGTGCCAGTTCGCGCCGAGAATCTCCGCGGTGAGGCGCAGGGCCGCGGCGGGCGCGTTCGACAGGCCCCATTTCGCGTATCCGGTCGCGAAGCGGATGCGTCCGAGACCCCGGGGCATGGCGCCGGCGAAGGGGATCTGGTTGTGCGACTGATAGTCCTGGGCCGACCAGCGGTGGGTCTCCTCGGCATCGGGGAAGTACCGTCTCGTCCATTCGACCAGGTCGTCGATCGCCGCGGTCTCGCCGTCCGAGCGTCCGACGGAATGGCCGTTCCCACCGACCACCAGGCGCGCGGGGCCGCCAGGGCCGTCGGCATCCGACACGGGGCGGATGGAGCGCGTGGGGCTGTCGACCGAGATGAACGTGTGGTCCGGCACGCCGCCGGGGAGGCGGAACGAGACGCAGTACGAGCGGAAGGCGCGCATCTTCGCGAAGTAGAGTCCGCGGTCGAGGATGGGGTACCCGGTCGCGATCACGATGTGGTCGGCGAACAGCGGGCCGAGGGGCGTCTCGACGCGCGGGTCGGGCAGCGCATGCGTCGCCGTGACCCTGACGCCGGTGTGCAGGGTCCCTCCGGCGGCGAGCAGTTCGTCCGCGAGCGCGTGGGTGACCAGCGCCGGATCGATGGTCACCTGGTCGTCGAGCGCCACGGCTCCCGCAGCAGGGAAGGCTGTGTCAGCCAGTTCTCCTCGCGTGAGCATCCTGGTGTCGAGGCCCGCCTCGCGCGCCGCCTCGTGCACCTCGCGCACGGAGTCGACGCCGCCGTCGTCCTGCGCGTACGAGTGGTCGATCCGTCGCTCGTAGCTGACTCCGGCGTGATCGGCGAAGCCGACCAGCCAGTCCATCCCCTCACGGTTGCCCTCGACGTAGGCCTGCACGAGCGACGCCGAGTGGTGCCGGCGGATCTCGGCGAGCCGCTTTCCCTGCAGCAGCGTGAGCTTGCCGGTGTTGCCGCCGGTCGCGAGCTCGGCGACGGATCCCGCCTCGATCACCGCGACGTCGAGACCGGCACGAGTGAGCATGACCGCGGTGCTGAGTCCGGTGAGACCCGCACCGACGATGACGACGTCGTGCCGTGCGCCGGGGTCGAACGGTGTGCCGATGGGCGGGGTCCGGTCGAGCTTCCACAGTGGCTTCATGGCCTCAGTCTTCGCCCGCCTGCCGCCTTCGCCCAACGGGTTGACATTCGACGGATGCGTTGCATCGGCGCGGCTAGAGTTGCCGCGTGACCCTGCGCCGCCTGCTCCTCGTCTTCGTCGGCGGCAGCCTCGGCACTGCCGCTCGGCTCGCGATCGGTCTGCTGATGCCGGATGCCGGGGGCCTGCCCCTCGCGACGCTCAGCGTGAACGTGCTCGGATCGCTGCTGATCGGCGTCCTCGCCGCGCGTCTCTCCGGCACCTCGGAGTTGAGGCTGCTGCTCGGCACGGGCGTGCTCGGCGGCTTCACGACCTACAGCGCCTTCATGACCGGAACGGTCGCGCTCTGGGGAGTCGCTCCGGTGCTCGCATTCGCTTACGCGGCCGGCAGCCTGGTGCTCGGGCTCGCCGCCGCCGCGGCGGGCCTGCGACTCGGCCGGCCACCCCGAGCGACACGCCCCGCGGGAGGAAGGAGATGACTCCGCTGCTGTTCGTCGCGGCTGCGCTCGCCGGAGGAGTGGGAGCCCTCCTCCGGTACGTCATCGACCTGGGCGTCTCGGGGGTCGCCGGCCGACGCCTGCCGTGGGGCATCCTCGTCGTCAATCTCACCGGATCCTTCGCGCTGGGACTCCTGACCACGGCCCTTCCTTCCGAGTCGTTCGTGATCGGGGCCGGCCTTCTCGGCGGGTACACGACATTCAGCACGGCGATGCTCGACACCGTCGTGCTGTGGCGGAATGGCGAACGCCCGGCATCCGCGTTCAACGCCGTCGGGATGCTGCTGCTCGGGCTGATCGCCGCGGGGCTCGGACTGGCGCTCGGGTCCGTGCTCTGACTCATCCCGACCCGCCTCCGCGGTCGGACGTCACACCCGAGCATCCGGGCGAACCCACAGCTTCCGGATGCAGAATGTACAAACGTACATGTACGCCCGTACAGGGGCGATCGCGCAAGGGGGTCAGGATGAGCGATGGCACACGCCGCCGCCGCGATCCCGAAGCGCGCCGTCGCGAGATCATCACCGCGGCCGCCGAGCTGATCGTCGAGATCGGCGTCGACGCACTCACCCACCGCAAGGTCGCCGCGCGCGCCGGTGTGCCCCTGGGTTCGACGACGCAGTACTTCGCCACGCTCGACGATCTGCGCGAGGCGGCGATCGGCGCCCTGGCCGCCGAGATCGAGGCACGCATCGACGCGACGCGACAGGCGGTCGTGATCGAGGGAGTGACGCCCGAAGGTCTCGCGCGCCTGGTGCGCCGCGGGCTCGAGGACGCGCGCGCCGTTCAGGCCGACCGCGCCGTCGTCACCGCCGCCGTGCACGACCCGCGCGTCCGGCAGTTCGCGCGACTGTGGTCCGACGAGATCGTCGGCTTCATCGCGCCCGTTCACGGGGTCGACAGGGCCAGGGCCGCAGCCGTCTTCATCGACGGCGTACTCTGGCACTCTCAGATCCATGACGAGCCGCTCGACGAAGAGCTCATCCGAGACGCCCTCGCCGGGATCCTCACTCCTCAGGCGTCCACCTCCGCACCCACCGCCGCAGCATCCGACTGATCCGCAGAGAGAGAATCCGCCTTGTCGAACCTCGCCGTCCTGAGTCTGAAGAACCGCGCACTGATCGCGTTGATCACGATCGTCGCCGCCGTCTTCGGCGGGCTCGCTCTGACGAACCTCAAGCAGGAGCTCATCCCGTCGCTCGAGCTGCCCAACCTGATGGTCATGACGACCTACCCGGGTGCTTCCCCCGAGGTCGTCGAGAACGACGTCTCGACCCCCATCGAGTCGGCGATCCAGGGTGTTCCCGGCCTCGAGGGCACGACTGCCACGAGCACGACCAACGCCTCGATCGTGCAGGCGACCTTCGCGTACGGCACGAACCTCGCGACCGCCGAGCAGAAGATCCAGCAGGCGATCAACCGCATCTCGGGCCAGCTGCCCGAAGACGTGAGCCCGCAGGTGCTGACGGTGTCGATCGACGACTTCCCGGTGATCCAGGTCGCCGTGACCGGCTTCGAGGACGCCGAGAATGCACAGGCCGAGCTGCAGAACGTGGCCATCCCCGAGCTCGAGGACGTCGACGGGGTCAATGCTGCGGAGATCATCGGCGGCGTCGGTCAGCGCATCACGATCACGCCCGACGTCGCGAAGCTCGCAGCGATCGGCCAGAGCACGCAGGCCATCACCACCGCGCTGCAGCAGAACGGCACGTTGTTCCCCGGGGGCGACATCACCGAGAACGGCCAGACGCTCACGGTGCAGACCGGAGCGAAGATCACCTCGGTCGATGAGCTCGCGGCGCTGCCCCTCGTCGGCTCCGCCGAGACCATCGGCGACGTCGCCACGGTGGTGCAGGAGAGCGACCCCATCTCGTCGATCTCGCGCGTCGACGGAGAGGACGCCCTGTCGATCTCGATCACCAAGCTGCCGGCCGCCAACACCGTCGAGGTGTCCCAGGGCGTCATCGCCGCGCTCGACACGATCGGCGAGGCCTTCCCCGACGCCCAGTTCACGATCATCTTCGACCAGGCGCCGTTCATCCAGCAGTCGATCGAGACCCTCGCCACCGAGGGGATGCTCGGACTCGTCTTCGCCGTGCTCGTGATCCTCGTCTTCCTGATGTCGGTCCGCTCGACGCTGGTCACGGCGATCTCGATCCCGACCAGCGTGCTGATCACCTTCATCGGCCTGCAGGCGTTCGGCTATTCGCTGAACGTCCTCACCCTCGGAGCGCTCACGATCGCGATCGGTCGCGTGGTCGACGACTCGATCGTCGTGATCGAGAACATCAAGAGGCACTACGTGGGGGATGCCGACAAGGGCGACGCCATCCGACTCGCGGTGCGCGAGGTGGCGATGGCGGTGACCTCGTCGACGATCACGACGGTCGCCGTGTTCCTGCCCATCGTGTTCGTCGGCGACATGGTCGGCGAGCTGTTCCGCCCGTTCGCCATGACGGTGTCGATCGCGATGGTCGCGTCGCTGCTGGTCTCGCTGACCATCGTGCCGGTGCTCGCCTACTGGTTCCTCCGCCCCGGCAAGCCGCTGCTCGACGAGAACGGCGTGCAGATCGACCCGGAAGACCCGGATGCTCCGCCGACCCGACTGCAGAAGGGCTACCGCCCGATCCTCGGCTGGACGCTGAAGCACTCCGGTCTGACCGTCGTGCTCGCCGTCGTGGTGCTCGGTGCGACGCTCGCCGCTGCACCGCTGATGAAGATCAACTTCCTCAGCGACTCCGGTCAGAACACCATGACCGTCACCCAGGACCTCGGTCCGACCGCGAGCCTCGAGACCAAGTCGGAGGCGGCGGTCGCTGTCGAGGACGCGCTGCTCGACATCGACGGCATCACCCACGTGCAGGCGTCGATCGGTTCGAGCGGCTCCGCGCTGCGCGACGCGTTCTCGGGTGGAGCCGGTGTGACCTACTCGGTGCTCACCGACGCGGATGCCGACCAGGAGAAGCTCCGGGCCGACGTGCAGGAGGCGATCGAGGGGCTCACCGATGTCGGAGAGGTGTCGGTCGCGGCCTCCGCCGGGCTCGGCTCGAGCGACATCGAGATCACGGTCTCGGCATCGGATGCCGAAGACCTGCAGACCGCGACGACCGCCGTCGTGGACGAGCTCGACGGTCGGGACGGGATCGGACAGGTCACCGACAACCTCGCCGCCGCTCTGCCGTACCTGGCCGTGGTCGTCGATCGCGACGCCGCTGCGCAGCGCGGTCTGTCCGAGGTGGCCGTCGGCTCTATCGTCTCGAACACGATGCGCCCGCAGCAGGTGGGCACCGTCGAGATCGACGACACGGCTCTGACGATCTACCTCGCATCGGCCGAGCCGCCCGCGACCGCCCAGGCGCTGCGCGAGCTCGCCATCCCGACCCCGACCGGCATCGTGCAGCTGCAGGAGATCGCGGCCGTCGAGGAGCGCAACGGTCCGACCTCCATCACCACCGAGCAGGGCCGCCGCACCGCGACGATCACGGTGCCCCCGGCATCCGACAATCTCGCCGTGGCGACCCAGTCGGTCACCGAGGCGCTCGCCGCAGTCGACCTGCCCGACGGCGCGTCGGCCGAGGTGGGCGGTGTCGCCTCGCAGCAGGCCGACTCGTTCTCGCAGCTCGGGCTCGCGATGCTCGCCGCGATCCTGATCGTCTACGTCGTGATGGTGGCGACGTTCAAGTCGCTGCGCCAGCCGCTGCTGCTGCTCGTATCGGTGCCGTTCGCGGCCACCGGCGCGATCCTGCTGCAGATCATCACGGGTGTGCCTCTCGGCGTCGCCTCGCTGATCGGTGTGCTGATGCTCATCGGCATCGTGGTGACGAACGCGATCGTGCTCATCGACCTCGTCAACCAGTATCGCGAGAAGGGGCTGTCGACGATCGATGCGGTGAAGGCCGGTGGCGAGAAGCGTCTGCGTCCGATCCTCATGACGGCGCTGGCGACGATCTTCGCGCTCACCCCGATGGCGCTCGGCATCACCGGACACGGCGGGTTCATCTCGCAGCCGCTCGCGATCGTCGTGATCGGTGGACTGATCTCGTCGACCGCGCTGACGCTGATCGTGCTGCCGACGCTCTACAACCTGGTCGAGGGTGCGAAGGAGCGGCGTCGCGCCCGTAGATCGGGGTCGGGCGACGACGAGTCTGCACCGCACGGCGACTCGGATCCCTCGGACGGACCGGCTCCCTCAGGCGATCTGGCGCTGGCCGGTGCCGGTGCGGGTGAGGGCGGGGCGGGTTCGGACCTGCCGCATGCCTCGCAGGTGACCCGTCGGGAGCTGCGCGAGCGAGGCGAGTAGCCGGCGCACCGTTCGGTCTTCAGCCGACTGAACCTGAGCCCACCCGGAACCGTTCTCCGGGTGGGTTCAGTCGAGCGTGATGCCCCATTCGAGGGTCCAGGTCTCGCCGGGGGCGAGGCGACGCAGGCCGACGCCGCTGTTCAGCGCATCGGCGGGCGCGGTCATCGGCTCGATCGCCACCGCGAGCGACTGCCCCGGGTACTTGTCGGTCGTGTAGACCTGCACGAAGTCGAACCCGGCGCCCTGCCAGAGGGTGAGTCGCCGACCGTCGGGGGCCGTGAGCGAGTGCCGGACCAGACCGTCGGCGTCGCGCTCGAGGTCGGTGAACCCGGTGTCGAGGCTCGCATCGCCGATTCGCACGCCGTCGCGCAGTGCGGAATCGGCCGGATGCGTTCCCGTGGGGAGCATGCGGTCGTCGGTGTCGAAAGCAGTCTGCGCCGGTACGCGCAGTACGAGCTCGTGCGGGTCGACATCGCCGATCGTCACGAACGGATGCGTGCCGAGTGCGACCGGCGCGGCCGTGGCGGAACGGTTGGTCAGCGCGTGCGTGACGTCGATGCCGTCGGCGCGCAGCACGTACGTGACACTGGTCTCGACGAGATACGGGTAGCCCGTCTGCGGCACG
This sequence comes from Actinomycetota bacterium, assembly GCA_037033305.1. GTDB lineage: Bacteria > Actinomycetota > Actinomycetes > Actinomycetales > Microbacteriaceae > Microbacterium. Next base: position 8,267 of record JAZBLP010000023.1, read on the forward strand.
ATCGTCGCGCTCAGCGTGGTCGCCGAGGCGGTCTCCTCGATCGCGTACGCCGTGAATCGCAGCAGCCCGTGGCTGGCGTTCATGAACTTGGGCTCGGTGATCGCGAGCTGCCGTGCGGTGCCCCCGTCGTTCCACACTCCATCCCTGACGCGATTCGGCCACGGCGTGAGCACGACGCCCGAGCAGGAAGGGGTCGGCGAGTCGAGCGGATACGGCGCGATCAGGTCGACGGATCCGATGCGGAGCGAGCGGAGCGACGCGCCGACCTGCGCGATCTGAGCGCTGACGTCGCCGAGCTGGAGGTGCACCTGTGTGCCGGTGGGGGATGCGGAGTTCACTCCGCAATCGTATGGCGCGCAGCATCCGTGATGGGGCTGGGCGGTTTTTCAGGTGCGACCGGTACACTTGATGCGTCGGCTTCGGACACCCGCGCATGGCGCGGACGTTTTTGTGTAAGAAGTGTGAGTCCAGGGGCCGATGGTGAGCGTCGCTCGACGCTAATCAACCATCACATGAATGGCCCCGGCCGCTGACAGTCCGGAACCCCGCCCGATCGCATCCGATCCGGCGCTGGGTGCTCGCGCGTGTGCGCGGCGCTGTTCTCGTGCGAGAACTCAGAAGGACACACCCATGCCCAAGAACAAGAAGCCCCGCGGCGGACGCCCCTCCGCCAACTTCGAGCCGCGCTACGGCGCGAACAAGACCTCGTTCCACGACCGCCACGCCGGCGGCCGCGACGGTGCTCGTGACAGCCGTGATTCCCGCGACGCTCGCGGCGGACGCGCGGATGCCGGCGAGCGGCGTACCTCGGCGGCCGGTGTCGATCGTCGCCCCGGCAGCCGCAGCGCCGGCCACCGCGGCTACCGTCCCGTGGAAGAGGGCGCACCCAAGCAGCGCTGGTCGTCGCAGGAGCGTGCGGGGCGCGATGAGGCCCGCGGCATCCGCAACCGTGCGGAGTCGGGTCGCCGCGAGGCACCGCACCGCGGCGGTTCCGAGCGTCCGCGCTTCGACGATCGTGCCGAGCGCCCCCGCTACAACGACCGCGCCTCCACGGGCTTCGACCGTCCGCGCCGTGACGACCGCGGCGGCCAGCGTCCTACCGGTCCCGGCACGTATCGTGATGAGCGCGGCGGCCAGCGTGACGAGCGTCCGCGCCGTGACGACCGGGCTGCGGGCACGCAGCGCCAGGGCTTCCGCGACAACGATCACCGCGATGGCGGACGTCCGGGCCGTGACGACCGCCGTGACCAGCGTTCCGGCGGCTTCCGCGACGATCGGGGTGGCCAGCGCTTCTCCCGTGACGACCGTCCGCAGCGCGGAGACCGCGGCGCGTCCGAGCGTCCGCGCTTCGACCGTGACGACCGTCCTCGTCGTGACGACCGTGGCGCGGGTCCGCGTCGGGATGACCGTGGCGGCGCCGAGCGCACTGAGCGCTCCTACGACGCCGCTCGTGCGCGTCGTGCCTTCGACCGTGACCGCACGCAGCGCTCGATCGAGGGTGGCCGAGACGAGCGTTCGCGTCCTTCGACCGGTGGCGCGTACCGCACCGAACGTCCCCGCCCGTTGACCTCGGACACCCGCGGTCGGCCGGCGCGCAACGAGCGACCCAGCCGCAACGACTGGAACGCCACGTCGAGCGCGGCACCCGCCAAGAAGTTCGAGCCGACGGATGACGTCGTGCACGAGCGCCTCGAGGCGAAGTCCGTCGCAGCGGTCGAGGTCGACGGTGTGACCTTCGGCGACCTCGGTCTCGGATCCAACATCGTCGAGACCCTGGTCGGCATGGGTGCGGCGACGCCGTTCCCGATCCAGGCCGCCAGCATCCCGGCTGTCCTCGCGGGCCGCGACGTCCTCGCTCGTGGCCGCACAGGCTCGGGCAAGACCATCGCCTTCGGAGCACCGCTCGTCGAGCGCGTGCTGCAGTCGCAGGCGGGCAAGCGCCGCGAGTTCGGCCGTTCGCCCCGTGCGATCATCCTCGCTCCGACGCGCGAGCTCGCGCTGCAGATCGACCGGACCATCCAGCCGATCGCCCGCAGCGTCGGCCTCTTCACCACGCAGATCTACGGCGGCGTCCCGCAGGGCCGCCAGGTGGGTGCGCTGAAGAAGGGCGTCGACATCGTCATCGGCACGCCCGGTCGCGTCGAAGACCTCATCAACCAGGGCAAGCTCGACCTCTCCGACTGCCGCATCGCGGTCCTCGACGAGGCCGACCACATGTGCGAGCTCGGATTCGTCGAGCCCGTGCAGCGCATCCTGCGTCACACGGCCGACGGCAGCCAGAAGCTCCTCTTCTCGGCGACCCTCGACCGTGAGGTCGCGGCTCTCGTCGACGAGTTCCTCGTCGACCCGGCCGTCTACGAGGTCGCCGGCGAAGACCAGGACTCGAGCACCATCGAGCACCGCGTGCTCGTGATCGAGCACCGCGACAAGGCCGACATCCTCACCTCGCTCGTCGATCGCGACGGCAAGACCCTGGTCTTCGCCCGCACCCGCGCCTACGCCGACATGCTCGCCGAGCAGTTCGACGACGCCGGCATCCCCGCGGTCTCGCTGCACGGCGACCTCAACCAGGCCAAGCGCACGCGCAACCTGGAGCGCCTCACGTCGGGTCGCGTGAACGTGCTCGTCGCCACCGACGTCGCCGCCCGCGGCATCCACGTCGACGACATCGATCTGGTCGTGCAGGCCGACGCCCCCGACGAGTACAAGACCTACCTGCACCGTTCGGGTCGCACCGGCCGCGCCGGTCGTTCGGGTCGCGTCGTGACTCTCATCACGCGTCAGCGTCAGCGTCGTATGACCGAGCTGTTGGAGCGCGCCGAGATCGATGCGCCCTTCGAGAGCGCGCGCATCGACGACGACCTGATCGAGGAGATCGCCGGTCGCGTGCCGACCCACGCAGACCTCACGGCCTGATCCGTCACGCTCGAAGGCCCCGTCCCTGCATCTGCGGGGGCGGGGCCTTCGTCGTTGCTCGGCCGCGACAGCACTCCGCGAAGGACTGCGCTTCCGAACAACTGCGCTGGGGGAGGAGAAGTGCGCCTGGGGAGGACGATTCGGCGTGGAACCTCCTCCCGAGAGGCAGTTCTCCTCCTGACGGGGCAGCGAGGGTGCGCGGGAGCTGCGCGGATGCTGCTCCCGCAGAGGCGCTCGAAGCCGCTCCGGTCAGCCGAGCTCGTTTTCGTGAATCGCCGTGGTCAGCGTCGTGCCGTTGAGGTCGAGGTAGAGCACCTGCTCGGTGACGGTGATCGTCATGGTGTTGCGACGTTCGATGAGCGGCGCGGCCGCATCGACGAAGCCGGGGTCGAAGCTGTAGACCCGGAGATCCTCGGAACGATGGATCCGCTTGTCGGCCCACGGCGCCATGACCTTCGCAGGGTCGCGGTGCGTGTAGACGACGGTGCGTTCGGCGAGCCGACTGCCGTAGTGAAGCCGCTCGGCGTCGGGGGCGCCGACTTCGATCCACGCCGTCGTCTTTCCGGTGAGGTCGCGCACGAGCACCGCCGGCTCATCGGTCTGCGAGATGCCACCGCCGAAGGCGATGCCCTCCGTGAACTCGAGCCCGTAGGCGAGCACGCGGGTCAGCATGTAGGCGTCGGTCTCGGACGGATGCCGCGCCACGCGCAGCGAGTAGTCGTCGTAGACCCCACGGTCCATGTCGGCCAGCTGGACGTCGAACGTGTGCATCGTGGAGCCTGTAGCCATAACGCTCGAGCCTACGCGCCCCGGGAGCGCCTTCCCGACCTCCGATGCTCCACGGGACCGGCGTTCAGAACAGCATGGGCTGCGCGGGGGCGGGCGCGGGTGTGAACGCCGGCGCCGGGCGCCCGTGCGGTGCGGATGCCCGGATGCCGCGGACGGGGTAGTCGTCCTCGTGCTGCCCGTCGAGTCCGTGCAGTCTGATCAGCGGCCGCGCGCGCTTCGCGAGCCATTGACGGTAGCCCTTCGGCGCCTCGGCGGAGACTCCGGGGTACAGCCCGCGATACGACGAGACGAGGTCGGGGCGGAAGTCTCCGAGCCACTGCATGAACCAGGGTTTCACTCCTGCTCGCAGGTGCAGTGCGCCGTAGATCACTCGGCTCGCTCCGGCCTCCTTGATCCGCCGCAGGGCCGTGTCGATCGCCTCGACCGAGTCGGTCATATGGGGCATGATCGGCATCAAGAAGACGGTGACGCGGAAGCCGGCCTCCCGCAGCGCGCGCACCGTGTCGAGCCGCGCCTGGGTCGTCGGGGTCCCCGGTTCGATCGCCTTCTGCAGGTCGTCGTCGTACATCGCGATCGACATCTGGATGTCGACGGGAACACGCTGTGCGGCCCGCACCAGAAGAGGGATGTCGCGCCTGATCAACGTGCCCTTGGTGAGGATCGACATCGGCGTGCCGGATGTCGCGAGGGCATCGATGATCCCCGGCATCAGCTTGTACCGGCCCTCGGCGCGTTGATACGGATCGGTGTTCGTGCCGAGAGCGACCGTCTCGTGCTCCCAGCTGCCGCGTCGCAGCTCTTTCTGCAGAACCTCGACGACGTTGACCTTCACGACGATCTGCGAGTCGAAGTCCGATCCGCCGTCGAGATCGAGGTACTCATGCGTCCCCCTGGCGAAGCAGTAGACGCAGGCATGGCTGCATCCTCGGTAGGGGTTGATGGTCCAGGCGAACGGCATGCGCGATGCGCCGGGCACGTGGTTGAGGGCCGACTTCGACAGCACCTCATGGAACGTCATGCCCGCGAAGTCCGGCGTGGTCACCGTGCGGAGCACGCTGGAGCGATCTTCGAGGCCGGGCAGCGCAGCGGCGTCGACGTCACCGAGTTTCTGTCCTTGCCACCGCATATTCTCCATTCGAACATAAAGACGATAGTCCGTCAACCGAGAGTATGAATTCTGTTCGAATGGACATGGGGGAGAATGGAGGCATGTTCGTCCCGTCGCAGCCTCAGCATGCGGCGCCGCGTTCTCCGATCCGCGGACCCGCATTGCCTCTCGGTCTCGCGGCGATGGCGATCGGCGTCCTGCTGTCGCTCGCGGGTGCGCCCGTGGCCTCCACTCCGGATGAGCTGGCGATGCCGCAGCCGTCCGTCGTGCAGGACGTGCCGGCGGTCGAGGTCGGTGCGACCACCGCGGCCGATCCGTGTTCGGAGCCGAGCGTGCTCGACGCGATAGCCGTCGCCGACGACGCGGCGATCATCGCCGGCTTCGGCGGCGGTGAGAGCTTCCGATCCGCTGTCGTCGCGGGCAATGCGCCGTGCGTCGCGCTCGACGACCCCGCTCACGTCTGGGTCGTCGTCAACAAGGCGCGTCCCCTTGCCCCGGTCTCCTTCGCGCCGTCCTCGCTCGCCGACCTTCCGCTGCAGATGACCACTCGCTCCGGTCAGGCGAGAACGGACGTCGCCGCAGCGGTCGGAGAGATGGCGGACGCGGCGGCGGCCGAGGGGGCCGGGCGGATCGGCGCGAACAACGGCTACCGATCGTACGAACTGCAGGTGACGACCCACGCGTCGCACGTGCGCAACAGCGGGCAGGCGGGCGCGGACGCCTCGTCGGCGCGTGCCGGGCACAGCGAGCACCAGACGGGCCTCGCACTCGATCTCGTGGCCTGCGATTCGTCGTGCGGGGCCATCGAGTCGTTCGGGGCGACGGTGCAAGGCGAGTGGATCGCGGCGAACGCCTGGGAGTACGGCTTCATCGTGCGCTACGAGCAGGTCGGCTCGGGGATCACCGGGTACAAGCCTGAGCCCTGGCACCTGCGATATCTCGGACGTGAGCTCGCGGCGGCGTATCACCACGGCGGCTATCACACGCTGGAGGAGTTCTTCGCACTCCCTGCGGCCCCTGATTACGCGCACTGACCGCAGGGTCGTCGGCCTCGGAGAACGCCGCATTGCGGCATCCGACAATCGCGGTACCGAGTCCCACCGATTGTGGGATGCATTCTCACAACGAGCTGTCGCGGCGTCGGCGGCCCGGCATAGAATCGCCGGAGCAATGACGCACGAACGTTCGGGAGGACGCAATGGAACGCGACATCTACGAAGAGGATCACGAGGCCTTCCGCGACCTCGTCAAGGACTTCGTCAAGCGCCACGTGAACAACGAGGCGATCGAGCGATGGGACGCCGCGGGTGAGATCGACCGGGCGACCATGCTGGCTGCGGGCGAGGCCGGTCTGATCGGGCTCTCCGTCCCCGAGGAGTTCGGCGGGGCCGGCATGCTGCAGGACTACCGCTTCCGCACGATCGTCATGGAGGAGGTCATCGCCTCGGGCGCGGGTTCGCTCGCCGGTGCCTTCGGCATCCAGGACGACCTGGCCGTGCCCTACCTCGTGCACATGGGCACGCAGGAGCAGAAGGAGAAGTGGCTGCCCCGCATGGCGACGGGCGAGGTGCTCGGCGCGCTCGCGATGACCGACCCGGGCGCGGGCTCGGACCTGCGCGGCATCAAGACCAACGCGAAGAAGGTCGACGGGGGCTACATCCTCAACGGCGCCAAGACGTTCATCTCGTCGGGCTCGACGGCCGACGTCGTGGTGACCTTCGTCAAGACCGGTGAGGGCAACCGGCCCGACGCGTTCAGCCTGCTGCTCGTCGAGAAGGGCATGGAGGGCTTCGATCAGGGCAAGAAGCTCAGCAAGATGGGCTTCCACGGCTGGGATACGGCCGAGCTGAGCTTCACCGACGTGTTCATCCCCGACGAGAACCTCATCAGCGGCAAGGAGGGGCAGGGCTTCATCCAGTTGATGCTGAACCTGCCGCTCGAGCGTCTGTCGATCGGCGTCGCCGCGGCCGCCGCCGCTCAGGCCGCCCTCGACTGGACCGTCGCCTACACGAAGGATCGCGAGGCGTTCGGCGAGCGCATCGCGGACTTCCAGAACACCCGCTTCCGGCTCGCCGACATGGCCGCGACCACGGACGCGATGTGGGCATACATCGACCGCGCGCTGCTCGCCTACAAGAACAGCACGCTCACGGCCGAGGACGCCGCCAAGGTCAAGTTCTGGGCGACCGAGCGCGAGTGGGAGGTGCTCGACACCGGAGTGCAGCTGCACGGTGGCTACGGCTACATCATGGAGTACCCGATCGCCCGTGCGTTCACCGATGCGCGAGTGCACCGCATCTACGGCGGCACGAACGAGATCATGCGCGACCTGGTCGGTCGCCAGATCGTCGGCAAGCGCTGACGACTTCGTCAGCAGAAGGGCCCAGGATGACGGCATCCTGGGCCCTTCTCGTCGACCGGGACGAGGGAGGGCGGGCGCTGAGAGGGTCGGAGGGAGCGCCGGTCAGCGAGGCAGACGGCCGCCCACTCCCGCGCGGCGCAGCCGGTCGGCGATGAGGATGCCCAGCGCTGTGGCGCCGAGGCAGCTTGCGAGCGTGATCGCGAAGAAGGCGATCTGCAGGCCGAGGTCGAAGGTCCCGAGGTTGAACGACGTCCAGGCGAGGATCGGATACACGATGCCGACGATCGCCGCACCCAGATAGTGCAACCACGTTCCCCAGTAGCGCCAGAGGACGAACAGGAACGGCAGCTCGGTGAAAGCCGCCCACCAGACGTTCGTGGCCACACTGCTGAAGCCGTATCCGGAGAACGGGACGATCACCAGCCCGGCGAGGAGCCCCACCAGCAGTCCCACGAGCGGGCGTCGCAAGAGGCGCAGGGCGATCACCGAGGGCAGCAGCCACAGCCCGGCCAGCGCCACGCTCACGAAGGGGAGACCCGGGAAGAGGATCGTCGAGATCCAGTTCGCCGGGGCCAGGAGCGCGCCACCGGCGACTCCGAGCGCGGCGCACGTCAGCAGGATGGCCGTGGGGATGCGGAATCGCGAACGCCCGACGGCGGTGCTGCCGCCGGTGCGAGGTCGATTCTGCACCTCTGCGGGCGCTTCACGGTGCGTTTCCGGCCCCGCATCGGGGGTGCGGTGCGTTTCTGACCCTGCACTGCCGTGCTGATCGGCCGGAGACGTCGGGCGCGCGGCGTCCGCCCCGCTCATGCGAGGGGCTCCGCCGCGGCCTCGCGGGCTGCCTTCGAGGTGGGCGAGGCCGCGCCGATCTTCCAGTAGCCGCAGAAGCTCACATCGTTCTTGTCGACACCGCGCTCGCCGACGAGGTGCTTGCGCGCACCCGAGGCGAGCGACTGCTCGCCCGCGGCGTATGCGTGGAAGGGTGCCGGCGGGAGCGTCAGATCGCGCAGCCGGGCGAGGGCGAACGACCCGGGGTCGAACTCGTGCGGGCGGACGAGCCAGATGATCTCGACCCCGGCAGGGTGCGCGAACTCCAGAGCGTCGTCCTCGGACGGCACCTCGATGATCGCCGTCCCTGTCGCACCGGCCGGAAGCGACGTGCAGATCGAGGCGATCGCGGGCAGCGCCGTCTCGTCACCGACCAGGATCACGCGATCCGTCCCGCGCTGCGGGTTGAACGTGAGGCCCTCATCGATGATGAGCACGTGCTCGCCGGGTCGGCAGGTCTCCGCCCATCGCGACGCGGGGCCCGCCGTGCCGTCGGACGCAGACCCGTGCAGGACGAAGTCGACGTCGATCTCGGCGCCGGACTCGGCGGTTGCCGGCCGATATGCCCGCACGGTGTAGTTGCGCATGACCGGCCGTTCACCGTCGGGGATGCGAAGGAACCTGAGGTACCCGAACATCTTGTTCGCCTTCGCGGGAACGCGGTCGAGCCCTGCATCGCCGCCGATCGGCAGGAACAGCCGGAACCACTGGTCGAACCCCATGGGCCGGAACTTCTCGATCTCACCGCCCCCGATGGTGACCCTCATCCAGTGCTCGGAGAGGCGCTCGGTGCGCAGCACGCGGAGATGGATCAGTTCGGCGGACTCGGGCTTGACCAGTTTGCTGTATGCCATGCGGGCGCCTTTCAGGGCAGCTGCCAGGGGAAGAAGAGCACGAAGATCGCGGCGGATGCGGCGATCGAGGCGACGATGAAGACGGTGTCTCTCGCACGGAACGGCACGAGGTGCCGCTCGGTGCGTGTCGAGTGGGCGCCGAACGCCCGCGAGTCCATGGCGAGGGCCACGCGCTCGGCGTGGCGGATGGCTCCGGCGAGCAGCGGAACGATGTATCCCCAGCCGCGAGCGATGCGCGCGAAGGGGCCGCTGCCCCCGTGGTGTCCGCGCACGCGATGGGCGGCTCTGATCACCGCGAGCTCATGCCCGAAACGCGGCACGAAGCGGAAGGCGGCCAGAGCCGTATAGCCGATCCGGTAGGGGACCCGCAGCTGCTGCACGCTCGCGCGCACGAGGTCGGGGCCCGTGGTGGTCAGGCCGCCGATGAGCGCGAGCGCGACGATCGCGCCGAGACGCAGGGCCGTGGCGAAGCCGATCGCGAGGGCTCCGTGGTGCAGCGTCCAGTCCCCGACCTGGAGCACGGCGGCGGTGTCGCGCACGATCTCGGGGTCGACCCACAGTGAGAATCCGAGTCCGATGGCGAGCATGCCGATCGGGAGTGCGAGGAACAGCACCGCGGCGATGCGCCAGGTCACCCGCGATCCGAGGACGATCAGCGCGAGGGACAGCACCAGGAAGGCGGCGGGGGTGGCGAGATCGCGGACGAAGATCAGCAGCAGCATGGCCGGCGCGACTCCGGCGACCTTCGCCAGCGGGTTGAGCGCGTACAGGAACTGGCGCGGAGAGGATGCCGACATCGCGGCATACGGGTCGAAGGCGTGAGCGCTCATGCGATCGCCCGTCCCGCAGCGGCGAGCACGCGCTGCAGCGCAGGAAGACGGAGCCCCGCCTCGATGAACGGCGTCTCGTCGGCGAAGAGCGCGTCGGTGCGATCGGCCGCGTGCACGCGACCGTCCTTCAGGATCACGGTGTGCGACGTGTGCTCGGCGACGAGCTGCAGGTCATGGGTCACGAGGATGATCGTCGTCCCCTCATCGCGCAGGTCGTGCAGAAGGGCGAGGAGTTCGGATGCGCGGGCGCGATCCTGACCGAAGGTGGGTTCGTCGAGAGCGAGCACCCGTGGGCGGGTGATCAGGGCCGTGCCCACCGAGAGGCGGCGCTTCTCGCCGCCCGAGAGCAGGAACGGATGCACGTCGGCCTTGGCCTCGAGGCCGAAGCGGATGAGCATGGCGTCGACGCGCTCGCGCGTCTCGGCATCCGGGGTGCGCCGCAGCCGCAGTCCGTGCGCGAGCTCGTCGAACACGGTGTGCGCGATGAACTGGTGCTCCGGGTTCTGGAACACGAACCCGATCCGGCTCGAGAGCTCGCGCGGCGAGGCCGACCCCGGGTCCAGGCCGTCGACCGTGACCTGCCGCCGCGGCGGCGGCATCACACCCGCGAGCGCCTGCAGAAGGGTGGTCTTGCCGGCGCCGTTGGTGCCGACGATCGCCGTCAGGGTTCCCGGCTCGATGTCGAGGTCGATCGCGTGCAGGATCTCCGTGCGGTGACGACGAACGGTGAGGCCCCGGGCGCTGATGATCGGGGTGGTCTGCCGGTCGGCCTCTTCCGTCGATCCTCCGTCCGTCCGCAGGACCGAAGCGCGTATGTCGGGTGAGACAGCGGTTCCCGGTCCTGCATCCGTGCTCTGATCCTGCAGGCGGGATGGGGCCTGGTCGGCGGATGCCGGAGGCAGGGCGGGTCCCGCAGCCAGCACGGCGGCGAGCTCCGCGGGTGTCAGCGGGAGCTCGTCGACCTGCAGCGTTCCGGCATCCCGCATCCGCAGCGCCGCGAGAGTGGCCGCGGGCAGCCAGACGCCCATCCCGACCAGCTCTGCCGCGTGCTCGCGGATGATCCGGGCCGGTGGTCCGTCGAAGACGACCCGCCCTGCGCGATCGAGCACGATCGTGCGGGTCAGAAAGCCCATGGCGGCGTCGAGGTTGTGCTCGACGAGCAGGATGCCGCGGTCGCCGGCTGCGATCACATCGGTCAGTGCGGCGTACACGTCGTCGATGCCCTGCGGGTCGAGATTCGCGGTCGGTTCGTCGAGCACGATCAGGGGCGATCCCATGGCCAATGCGCAGGCGATCGCGAGACGCTGACGCCCGCCGCCCGACAGGCGATCCGGATTCTCGTCGCGCCGCTCCCACAGGCCGACGCGGCGCAGCGCGTCGTGGGTCCTCGTGCGCACCTCGTCGAGCGACAGCAGCAGGTTCTCTGGGCCGAAGGCGACCTCGTCGTAGACCGTTCCGGTGACGATCTGCGCATCCGGGTCCTGGAAGACCATCGCGACGTGCGTGCTCAGCGATGCGGTGTCGGCATGCGCCGTGCTGACTCCGCCGGCCTCGACCGAGCCCGACATCGTCGCGGGCACGGCGTGCGGGATCAACCCGTTGAGCGCCAGGGTGAGCGTCGACTTGCCCGAACCCGAGGGGCCGAGGAGCAGCACGACCTCGCCGGCCTCGATGTCGAAGCTGACGTCACGCGGCGAGGGGTGCACGGCGTCGGCGTGGGTGATCGAGAGGTCACGCACGCGGAGGAGAGGCGCAGATGAGCGCACGGCGTTACCCCGGTTTCCGCGGATCAGTACCGTTCCAACTTAGCTGAGCCTTACCTGATCTGCACAGGTCGGATGGCTCCGGGGTGCCCTGCGATCAGCGCCGAGCGACGCCTGCGCGGCTCAGAGACGACCCGATCGCGAGTCCTGCTGCAGTCCACGCGATCGGCCCCAGCACCGCGATGACGAGATAGGAGATCTCGGCCCACAGCGGGAAGGTCGCGAGGTCGACGGCGAAGAACACCACGACGGCCACGATGACCCCGATGATCGCTGCGGAGATGAAGAAGCGCCACGGGCCCCAGGAGCGGTAGCGGGTGAGCGCGGCGATGCCCTCCTGGATGGCTCCGAACAGCAGCGCGGTGCCGATGAAGCGCAGCGTCCAGGCCGGGTTGAACGCGCTCGAGATGAGAGCGGCGAACACGTGCGTGACGAGGGCCACGAACGGGCGGCGCAGCACCTCCTGGGCGATGATCCCGGGCAGCACGTGCGAGCCGAGCACGAGTCCGTAGAGGTACGGAGCGGCGGTGATGACGATCGGGGTGATGAGTCCGGCGATCCCCCCGAGGATCCCTGTGGCGACGCCGATCGCGGCGCAGATCAGCAGCACTCGAGTCGTCAGAACAGGGGAGGGGGCCACCCCTCCAGCCTACTGTCGACCATCGGCGAGGCGGTTGGCCGTTCGTCCAGTAATAATCCCCGACCCTGGTGTGTGGACGGAAGCCCGGCGTAGCTTGAACGGCGGTGCGGCAACGCAGTCGTACCGTGATCATCGGGAGAATCACATGGGTCGAACACCCCTCCGGATGGCAGCGGCCACCACCCTGGCAACGCTGTTCATCGCATCGACGGCAACCGCAGGCTACGCAGGCACGGAGGAGGTGACAAACCCCACTCCGGTCGAAGGCACGCCCGGTCACTACATCGTCGTGCTGAAGTCCGATCCGCTCGCGAGCTACACCGGCGACGTCAACGGCCTCAAGGCCACGAAGCCCGCCGAGGGCGAGCAGCTCGAGACGCAGTCGCAGGATTCGCAGCGCTACGTGCAGCACCTCGAGGCCGAGCAGCAGACGGTCGCGCAGGAGGCGGGAGTCACTCCCGAGATCAGCTACCAGGTCGTGCTCAACGGCTTCAGCGCCGAGCTCACGGGTGAGCAGGTCGACAAGCTGCGCGCGTCGAAGGAGGTGTACGACGTCTACCCCGACTTCATCCGTCACCCCGACGCGCAGACCTCGACCGACTTCCTCGGCCTGGGCGATGACAAGAAGGGGCGTGGCGGCGTCTGGCAGCAGACCGGCGGCGTCGACAAGGCCGGCGAGGGCGTGGTCGTGGGTGTCATCGACACCGGCATCGCTCCCGAGCACCCCTCGTTCGAGGGCAAGAAGCTCAAGAAGCAGCCGAAGAACGACAAGCGCCACAAGGGCGCCCAGCCGTACACCGACGGCACCTACGTGTACTTCGACAAGTCCGACGGCGGCCAGTTCCGGGGCACGATGGTCGAGGCGCAGGAGTGGGACAAGGGCGACTACTCGTCGAAGCTCATCGGAGCCCAGTACTTCTACACCGGCGCCCAGGCCGCCGGATTCGACTTCCAGTACGACTACCTCTCGCCGCGCGACGGCGACGGCCACGGTTCGCACACCGCGAGCACAGCGGCCGGCAACTTCGGAGTGAAGGCCTCGATCGAGGATGTCGACTTCGGCAAGATCTCGGGGGTCGCCCCCGGAGCCAAGGTCGCCGCCTACAAGGCCTGCTACGTCGGACCCGACGAGGCCGTCACCACCGACGACATCTGCGCCGGCAGCGACCTCATCGCGGCCATCGACCAGGCGGTCGCCGACGGCGTCGACGTGATCAACTACTCGATCGGCGGCGGAGCGGCATCCACCGTCCTCGCCCCCGAGGACATCGCGTTCTTCAACGCGGCGGCAGCGGGCGTCTTCGTCGCCACCAGCGCCGGCAACGACGGACCCGACTCCGTCACCGCCGACCACGCTTCGCCGTGGTACACCACGGTCGCGGCATCGACGATCCCGACGTGGGAGGGCACCGTGCAGTTCGACGGCTTCGCCCAGGCCGGCGCGTCGGTGAGCGTGCCGTTCGGTACGACCGTCACCGGACCGTCGATCTACGCGGGCGACGCGGCGGCCGCCGGGCAGGCTGCCGCCGATGCTGCGCTGTGCCTTCCGGGCACGCTGGATGCGGCCAAGGTCACCGGACACATCGTGGTCTGCGACCGTGGCGGCAACGCCCGTGCCGAGAAGTCGCAGGTCGTGAAGGATGCCGGTGGCATGGGCGTCGTGCTCGTGAACGTGCCCGGTGGCGCGGACTCGCTCGACAACGACTTCCACGCGGTGCCCACGGTGCACCTGTCGTCTGTGCATCGCGCAGCCGTGCTCGCCTATGTGCAGGGCGGCACTGATCGTCCGATCACCCTTGTGGGGGAGAACACGACCGGTGTCGTGACGCCCGTGCCGCAGATCGCCGGCTTCTCGAGCCGCGGACCGATGCTCGCCGACGGCAGCGACATCATGAAGCCCGACATCGCAGCGCCCGGCGTAGCGATCCTCGCGGCCACGCAGAACGGGCCGGGGGAGGCGCCGACGTTCGGCATCCTGTCGGGAACGTCGATGGCGTCACCGCACATCGCCGGCCTCGCAGCCCTGTACCTCGGTGAGCGTCCCAACGCGAAACCGGCCGAGATCAAGTCGGCCATGATGACGACCGCCTACGACACTGTGAACCCCGACGGCTCGGCGAACAGGGATCCGTTCCAGCAGGGCGCGGGCCAGGTCGACCCGAAGCGGTACTTGAACCCGGGCCTGCTCTACCTCAACGACGTGCCCGACTGGGTGGCGTTCCTCGAGGGGAAAGGCTTGGCCGACTTCCCCGGTGAGCCCATCGACGGCAGCGACCTCAACATCGCCTCGTTCTCGATCGGGTCGCTGGCGAGCGCGCAGACGGTCACCCGCACGGTGACGGCGACCGAGAAGGGCACGTTCACGGCATCCGTCGATCTGCCCGGCGTGAACGTGACCGTCGAGCCCTCGACGCTGAAGTTCACCAAGCCCGGCCAGACCGCGACCTACAAGGTCACGTTCGACAACCAGAGCGCTCCCGTCGAGGAGTGGGCGACGGGATCGCTGACATGGACGAGCAGGAGCAACTCGGTTCGATCGCCGATCGCGGTCTTCCCCGTGACGGCCGACGCACCGGCGGAGGTCGAGGGCACCGGCGTGGGCGGGGCGACCACGGTCGAGATCACCCCCGGCGTCGACGGCGCTCTCGCGCTCGGGCTCTCGGGACTGACGCCGTTCACGCTGCTGGAGGACCCGGACGGCCGCGTCGTCGGGCACTCGGGCGACGAGGCGTCGGGCGACGAGAACAAGGACGTGTCGTGGATCGTCGACGTGCCGGAGGGTACGACGCTCTCGCGATTCGACCTCGACTCGTCGGATGACACGGGCAGCGACCTCGACCTGACGGTCTACCGGGTCGTGAGCGCAGACGACCTGCGCTACTACGAGCGGTGGCAGTCGGCGACGGGTTCCGCGGATGAGCAGGTCACGCTGCCCGCTCCGACGGCGGGCACCTACCTGGTGGTCGCGAACGTCTACTCGACCTCGGCGCCGATGACGTGGGACATGACCTACGCCAACGTGCAGCCCGAGGGCGAGGGGGCGTTCACGGCGACCCCGAACCCGATCGAGGCCGTGCGCGGCCAGGCGACGAGCTACGAGCTGAGCTGGACCGGCCTCACCGCCGGCGCCCGCTACCTCGGCCTCGTGCAGTACGGCGAGTCCGCCGTGCGCACGATCGTCACGGTCGACGCGCAGTAGCGATCAGCGCCGGCGCCCCGTGCTCTTCGGAGTGCGGGGCGCCGTCGCGTGCGGGGCGGGTTCGGGCTGAGTCGCGTGCGGGGCGGGTTCGGGCCGCGCCGCGGTGCGAGCCGTCAGATCTTCCGGCCGCGCGGCATCAGCCGCACGTCGGGAAGAGGCGGGGCGGGGATGCGCACATCGTGCCCCTCGACGGACCCGAACCGAGCGGAGGCCGCCTCCCAGTCGGTGCGCGCCTCGACGATCTCCTCGTGCGTGCGTCCCGCGAAGTTCCACCACATCACGATCTCGTCCTCGAAGGGCTCGCCGCCGATGAGGAACAGCAGTGCGCCCTGCGCGCTGGACACGTCGACCGAGTCCCGCGAGTCGCCGAGGTACAGCATGTCGTTCGCCGTCATCCCGTGCGTGGCGACGTCGGCGTCACCCTCGACGAGCATGAGGCCGTGCTCCCACCCCGAACGCAAGGGCAGGTGCAGGCGAGCGCCTGCGGGGATCCGGATCTCCGCGCCGACGATCGGGGTGTGCACGGTGGCCGGCGATGAGGTGCCGGCGAACTCGCCGAGGACCACGGTGGCCGTGGCGTCCTCACCCTCGTCGGCGCGGAGGGTGAGCTGTGGCAGGTCGGTGTGCCGTTCGAAGCCCGCGGCACCGTGTCGCGCGGTCTCGGGCAGCACCACCCAGAACTGCAGGGCGTCGAGCGGGATCGGGTCGTCGCTGATCGAGTACTCCGAGTGCGAGATGCCGTTGCCCGCGGTCATGAGGTTCAGCTGGCCTCTGCGGAGGTCGGCGTCGCTGCCGACCGAGTCGCGGTGACGTATCTCTCCGACCAGCGGCCACGTCACGGTCTGCAGTCCGATGTGCGGGTGCGGCTCGACGCGCATCCTCGTGTCGGCGGGGCCGAACCTGTCGAGAAAGCACCACGCCCCGATGGTCGGGAGGTTGCGGTGCGGCAGCACGCGCAGCACGTTCATCCCGCGCACCCCGCCCAGTGGAACCTCGCGCGGTTCGAGGACGATGCGGCGTTCGCCGATCATCACGCCTCCGTCGGAGCAGCGCCGGGCCGCTTCGGCCAGCGGATCTCGGCTCCGGGGATCTCATGCGTCGTCAGATACTTCGCGATGTACGGACAGAGCGGCACGATCGCTTCACCGGATGCCGCGGCATCCGTCAGGGCGCGCTCGGCGAGGATCCCCGCCAGCCCCTGACCCTGGAACGCGGGGTCGATCTCGGTGTGGATGAAGCGGATCGCACCCGGACGCAGCTCGAATTCGGCGAAGCCTGCGAGCGTCTCATCCGAGTGGATCTCGTAGCGCGAGGCGTCGTCGTCGCGGGTGACGGTGATGTCGGTCATCGGGGCTCCTTCGGGCGTCTGCCACAAACCTACGCCCGCTGAGTGTCCATCGGCGCGGCCGACGTCGGCGGGGGTCGTTACGCTGGAGGGATGCCGCAGACTCCCCGTGACCCGTACGAGGATCTGCCCTACGCCGACGAGCCGTGGGACGGCGCTGGGTGGGAGCCCTCCGAGCCGCCCGAGCCGATGGACTGGGAGCCGCAGGGCGCCGGCTACGAGCCGCCGCTCGACTGGGGCCAGGGGCCCGTCACGCCGGTCGGGTCGGCATCCTCGCGTCGTTCTGCTCCGACGGCGACGGCGCTGGCCGCACGGCGGGCCGCGCCCCGCAGATACGCGACCGCTGCCGAGGCGCTGCACACGGTCTTCGGCTACGACGAGTTCCGCGGCGATCAGGCCGCGATCGTCGAGCAGGTCATCTCCGGCGGTGACGCCGTCGTGCTCATGCCCACCGGCGGCGGCAAGAGCGTGACCTACCAGGTGCCGGCACTCGTGCGCGAGGGCACGGGTCTCGTGATCAGCCCGCTCATCGCCCTCATGCACGACCAGGTCGACGCTCTCCGGGCCAACGGCGTCAACGCCGCGTATCTCAACTCGACGCAGGCGATCGACGAGCGACGCGAGGTCGAACGGGCGTACGTGGCCGGTGAGCTCGACCTCCTCTACGTCGCCCCCGAGCGGCTGTCCTCGCCGCAGACGACCGCACTGCTGCAGCGCGGCACGCTCAGCGTCATCGCGATCGACGAGGCGCACTGCGTGTCGCAGTGGGGTCATGACTTCCGCCCCGACTACCTCGCGCTCGGCGATCTGGGCGAGCGGTTCCCGGGAGTCCCGCGCATGGCGCTCACGGCCACCGCGACCCGGGCGACGCACAAGGAGCTCACCGAGCGTCTGCGTCTCGACGGTGCTGACGGAAGGGCGGGAGCGAAGCACTACGTCGCCAGCTTCGACCGGCCGAACATCCAGTACCGGATCGTGCCCAAGGTCGATCCGCGCAAGCAGCTCGTCTCGTTCATCCGCGCGCAGCCAGAGGGCTCGGTCGGCATCGTGTACGCGCTGAGCCGGAAATCCGTCGAGCAGACCGCGACCTACCTGGCCGCCCAGGGCTTCGACGCGCTGCCCTATCACGCCGGTCTTCCAGCCGAGGTGCGCGCGAAGAACCAGTCGCGGTTCCTGCGCGAGGACGGTGTGGTGATGGTCGCGACGATCGCCTTCGGCATGGGAATCGACAAGCCCGATGTGCGTTTCGTCGCTCACATCGATCTGCCGAAGTCCGTCGAGGGCTACTACCAGGAGACCGGACGTGCGGGCCGTGACGGTGAGCCGTCGATCGCCTGGATGGCCTATGGCCTGGGCGACGTGGTGCAGCAGCGCCGCATGATCGACCAGAGCCCCGGCGACCGCACGTTCAAGATGCGCCTGGGGCAGCACCTCGACGCGATGCTCGCGCTGTGCGAGACGGTCGAGTGCCGTCGCCAGAACCTCCTCGGCTACTTCGGGCAGGACTCGCAGCCGTGCGGAAACTGCGACACGTGCCTCGATGAGACCGAGACCTTCGACGGCCTGATCCCGGCACAGAAGCTGCTCTCGACGATCGTGCGGCTCAAGCGCGAGCGCAACCAGGCCTTCGGTGCCGGGCACCTGATCGACATCCTCCGTGGCGCCTCGACCGAGCGCATCCGTCAACAG
This sequence comes from Actinomycetota bacterium, assembly GCA_037033305.1. Classification (GTDB taxonomy): domain Bacteria; phylum Actinomycetota; class Actinomycetes; order Actinomycetales; family Microbacteriaceae; genus Microbacterium. Next base: position 26,590 of record JAZBLP010000023.1, read on the forward strand.
GGACACGAGAAGCTCGCGACCTACGGCATCGGGGCCGACCTGTCGGATCAGGACTGGCGCAGTGTCGTCCGCCAGCTGCTCGCGCGCGGGATCATCGTGGCTCAGGGCGACTACGGCACTCTCGCTCCCGGTGAGCAGTCGGCGGGCGTGCTGAAGGGCGAGACCCCGGTGCCGCTGCGCAAGGACACGATCGGGCGCCCCGCTTCGTCGCCTCGGGCGCGCAAGGCGAGTGCGGCGGATGCGCTCGATCAGTCCGACCGTCCGCTCTTCGAGGCGCTGCGTGCGTGGCGAGCGGAGACGGCGCGCGAGCAGGGCGTTCCGGCATACATCGTCTTCGGCGATGCGACGCTGCGCGCGCTGGCGGAGCATCGTCCGGCCTCGCTGGCCGACCTCGACGGGATCACGGGGATCGGCGCCAAGAAGCGCGATGCCTACGGCGAGGGTGTGCTGGCCGTCATCGCCGCAGGCTGACGCGCCGCAGCGGACCGCACGGCAGCTCAGCGCTCAGCTCGGCAGCACGTCTTCGAGATGCGCGCGCAGGTGAGCGCCGACGTCGACGGCCCCGCGGTCATAGAGCCACTGGTACTGCAGGCCGTCCCACAGGGCGATCAGCCAGATGGCCTCGTGCTCGGGGTCGCGGTGCTCGGGCAGATCGCCGTCGATGCGGGCGAGGCGGAAGAGCTCGGTGAAGTAGTCGATCGCCTGCGAGAACCGCGTGGTGAAGTAGTCGTGCGCCGGGTGCATGGCCGGCACCGCCTCGCAGGACAGCACCGCGTAGACCTCGATGAGGCCGGGCTCGTCGAGGGCGCTCACCCGTGCGCCGAGCGGGATCGCGCGAAGTGCGTCGGCCGCTCGCTCGGCATGGGTGGACTCGCTGCGTACGCGGATCGCGCTGTCGCGCTCGGAGAGCACCGCGCTGAGCAGCAGCTCCTTCGACGGATAGTGGTGGAGCAGAGTGGACTTGGAGACGCCGACCGCCTGGGCGATGTCCCGAAGGCTGGTGTCCCCGTAGCCGTCCTGCGAGAACAGGCGTGAGGCGTCGGCGAGGATCTGCGCGCGGCGGCGCCGTCCCACCTCGTATCCCGGTGAGTCGTCGGCTGCGGGCTCCGCGCCGAACACAGGCGGCAGGGGGCCCGCGCCGATCGTGGCGGGGGCGGGACTGTCGGCATCCCGCCACCCGTAGGGCAGTGCCCAGAGGGACTCGCGCTCCTCGAGCATCTGCACCACGTCGACGCGGTCGGGCAGATACTGCGAGATCAACTGCAGCCCGTCCCAGCCCGCACTGTGACGTACGGACTCCTCCGCGACATCACGGTCGGCGCCGATCGTCCCATGCAGCGCCGCGTCCTCGAGAACATCCGTGCTGAGGCGGTGCAGGCGCGCATACCGCTGGCGCATCCTCTCGTGCGCCGGGTGCCCGGAGGCGGATGCTTCTCCGGTGAGCGCGGCGAAGAGCTCGAGGTATCCGGGGGTGCGCGCATTGCGTCGAGCCACGTCCGCGAAGATCAGCTCTCCGGAATCGGATGCCGCTGCGAGCAGGTCGAATGCCCGCTCGTTGTCCTCCTCGAAACCCGCGACGACTTCGGCGAGCAGGTCGTCCTTCGAGGCGAAGTGCCCGAGCAGTCCGGGGTGGCTCACCGATGCTGCGGCCGCGATGTCACGCAGGGATGTCGAGCGGTAGCCGTTCGAGACGAAGAGCTCGCGCGCGGCGTCCACGATCCGCCCACGCGTGGCGGCTGCCCGCGCCTGGCGCGAGCCCGTCGTGGCTGCTGTCGTCATCGATCCCCCTTCCCTCTCATTCTCTCTCATTACCAATCGGTAAATATTCACCTACCAATCGGTCGATATTCCGGTATTGTCTTCCTCACGTCGCGTCGCAGATGACCGACGACTCTTGCCCGAAAGGATCCACCCGTGACAGAGCTGTCATCGGCCGCCACCGCGGCTGCCGTCGGTACCACCGGCGTCAAAGTGCCAGGCACCACCCCGCTGAAGACCCCGCGCGGCTACACCCCCGGACTCGCCGCCGTGAACTTCGGCGTCTATCTCGCGCTGCTCACCCCGGTGATGGTGTCGATGGCCTTCAAGATCCAGCGACTCGACCCCACCAACACCGAGGCGAGCCTCGGACTCGTGATGGGTGTCGGTGCTGCGTTCGCGCTCGTGGCGAACCCGCTCGTCGGGCGCCTCTCGGACCGCACGACCTCGAGGTGGGGCATGCGCCGCCCGTGGATCCTCGGCGGCGCGATCGTCGGCCTCGGCGGCTTCGTGATCATCGGCGCCGCGACGTCGGTGCTCGTCGTGCTCCTGGCATGGTGCCTGGTCCAGGCGTCGATGAACGCCGTGCTCGCGGCCGCGAACGCGACGCTGCCCGACCAGGTTCCGGTGTCCAGCCGTGGCAAGGTGTCGGGCATCGTCGGCATCACGACCCCCATCGGCATTCTCGCCGGCAGCTTCATCGTGAACTTCCTCCCGGGTGACTTCGAGCGCTTCGTCGTTCCCGGCGTGATCGCGCTGATCCTCGTCATCGTCTTCGTGCTGACCCTCAAGGACCGTCGTCTCACCGAGAAGCCGGCCACGCGCTTCACGATCGGCACGTTCTTCGGCTCGTTCGTCTTCAACCCCCGCAAGCACCCCGACTTCGGGTGGACCTGGCTCACGAAGTTCTTCGTGATGTTCGGCTACGCGGGCATCGCCACCTTCCTGCCGCTCTACCTGGTGACCAGGTTCCAGCTCGACGAGCAGGGTGCGGTCGGCACGATCCTGATCGCCAACCTCGCCTCCATGGCCGCGATGGCCATCTCCGCACCACTCGGCGGCTTCCTGTCCGACAAGATCGGCAAGCGCCGGCCGTTCGTCGCGATCGCCGGCGTCATCATGGTCGTGGGTCTCGTGATCCTCGCGATCGCACCGTCGATCGCCGTCGTCATCGTCGCCCAGGGCATCATCGGGCTCGGGGCCGGGTCGTTCCTGTCGGTCGATCTCGCTCTCGCCACCGAGGTGCTGCCCAACCCCGACGATGTGGCGAAGGACCTCGGCGTGCTCAACATCGCCAACGCTCTTCCGCAGTCGATCGCACCGGCCATCGCGCCGAGCATCATCGCGCTCGGTGCGGCGACTCCGCTCGGCGGATACACCACCTGGTACCTGTTCGGGGCGCTCGTCGCTCTGGCCGGCGCCGTTCTGGTCTACCGCATCAAGGGAGTCAAGTGACCATGGCGAACACTGACGTGACCACCGCTCGGCCGTGGCTCGACGCGGCGCTGCCGACCGATGAACGGGTGCAGCTCCTTCTCGATGAGATGACCGTCGAGGAGAAGGCCGGGCTGTTCTTCCACACCATGATCGCGATCGGCGACCTCGACGAAGCGAACCCGATCTTCGGCACTCCCAGTGCCCGCGAGTTCATCGACGTCAAGAACATGACGCACTTCAACCTGCTGGGGGCGGCGCCCACCGGGCGAGAGATCGCCGCATGGCAGAACGAGCTGCAGCGGCTGGCGTCCTCGACGCGGCTCGGCATCCCCGTCACGCTGTCGACCGACCCCCGGCACTCGTTCAGCGAGAATCCCGGTGCCTCGATCCTCGCCGGGCCGTTCTCGCAGTGGCCGGAGACGCTGGGGTTGGCAGCCACGCGCGATCCCGAGCTGGTCGAGCGTTTCGCAGATATCGCTCGTCAGGAATATACGGCAGTCGGTCTTCGCGTCGCCCTTCACCCCCAGGTCGATCTCGCCACCGAACCGAGGTGGGCGCGGCAGACGGCGACCTTCGGAGAAGACCCCGAACTGACGGGCATTCTCGGAGCGGCATATATCCGCGGGTTCCAGGGCGAGTCGTTCGGGCCCGGCTCGGTCTCGACGATGACGAAGCACTTCCCGGGGGGTGGTCCGCAGCTCGACGGAGAGGACCCGCACTTCCCGTATGGCCGCGAACAGGTGTACCCCGGCGGTGCATTCGATCTGCACCTCAAGCCCTTCGAGGATGCGCTCGCCGCCGGCACCCGGCAGATGATGCCGTACTACGGCATGCCCGTCGGGACCGAGTACGAGGAGGTCGGGTTCGGCTTCAACAGGTCGGTGATCACCGGACTGCTGCGCGAGCGATTCGGGTTCGACGGCCTCGTGTGCACCGACTGGGGTCTGATCAACGATGCGGAGATCTTCGGTCAGCCGTTCCCGGCCCGCGCCTGGGGCGTGGAGGATCTGACGCCGCGCGAGCGCATGCTCAAAGTGCTCGGTGCGGGGGTCGATCAGTTCGGCGGCGAGGACTGCCCGGAGCTGCTGCTCGAGCTGATCGCCGACGGCTCGGTCTCGGAGGAGAGGCTCGATGTCTCCGCCCGGCGGATCCTGCGCGAGAAGTTCGAGCTCGGACTCTTCGAGAATCCGTTCGTCGACGAGGATGCAGCGGACCAGATCGTGGGCAGCGCGGAATTCCGCGCCGCAGGCGAGGCTGCCCAACGCGCCTCCGTCACCGTCTTGACGAATGGCGGCGCCCTGCCTTTCGCCCCCGGGATCAAGCTCTATATCGAGGGGATCGAAGCGACCGTCGCAGCCGCCTACGGCGACGTCGTGGCGACTCCCGCCGAGGCGGACCTGGCGATCCTCCGCCTGCAGGCTCCGTTCGAGCAGCGCGACACGACCTTCGAGAACTTCTTCCATGCGGGGTCGCTGGAGTTCTCGGACGAGGTGATCGCGCATGTCGGCACCATCGCCGGAGTCGTGCCGACCGTGGTGGATGTGCTCGCCGATCGACCGCCGATCCTCGAGCCGATCGTGGCTGTCGCTGCCGCGGTCACCGTCAACTGGGGCGTCTCGGGAGCGGCGCTGCTCGATGTGCTGAGCGGCGTCGCGAGCGCGCGGGGGACGCTGCCGTTCGACCTGCCGAGGTCGATGGCGGCCGTCGTGGCCTCACGTCCAGACGTGCCGTTCGACACGGCTGATCCGCTCTTCCGATTCGGTCACGGACTCGCTCTGTAAACCCGGCATTCCACGCACTGAACCGCCTCGCAGACTTCGGTCTGCGTGGCGGTTTCTTCGTGTGGTCGGAGTGGACGTCGCGACGGCGTCGACCGGCCTGGACCCCGTCGTTTCGTCCTGGTCGAACCCGCCTCTCAGACAAACCTGTGGGCAGGTCGAGAGAATGCGCGACGAAATGTCTCGGGAGATGACGTTTCCCGAATGATGACTGGACAATCGCTGGACTTAACATTCTCGATCCGGCAATACTGTCTGGACATGCGCTCGGTCGGCACCTGTCGACGCCTGGGGAGGGCCTTGTGACGCGGAACATCTGCATCACGGGAGAGGCGAATGGAATTCTTGGAGGGGAAGACTCTGCGGCGACGCAGAGCCATCGGGGGAGGTATCGCCGGCGTGACCGTCGGCGCGATGATCCTCGCGGGTGCACTGGTACCGACGGCGGCGAATGCACTCGATGACGCGAATCCGAACGATCCGTCGGTCGCGCAGGGGCAGATCATCCAGTTGCCGGCCGACCTGCTCGGCGGAGTGGACGTCGCGACACTCGGGCACACGCTGACCAGCAACCCGGCTGCCGCCGGTCCTGAGCTCGGCGGTCTCGACCTCGATGTGCTCGAGGCGCTCAGCATCGACGTGGGAACGCTCAACGTACCGCTGCTGACAGACGGCACTTCGCCCGGTCTCCTGCAGCTGGGCGATCTGGGGGCCACGCAGAGCTACAGCTCGTCACCATTGCAGACCGAATCGATCGCCTCCTCGGGCACGATCACCTCGGGTGGTGCGATCGACACAGGTGCGATCGACGGGAGCACGAACCCCGCGACCCTCGAGTTGACGGATCTCTTCGATCAGCTCTCGGTCGCCGGCCTCACGGATGCGGTGCTCGACGAGGCATCGGTGGGGATCGGAGCTCTCGCCTCGCGCGCCACCTCCGAGACCGGGACGACCGCATCCGAGTACCGCGTCGCAGACCTGAACCTCGACCTGCACAGCAACCTGGTCGCAGGACTCGCGACCACGCTGGGCTCGGCCATTCAGGGAACCGTGACACCCGTGAGCAACCTCGCGGGCCCCGGCGGAGCGCTCACCGGCCTCGCCACGACACTCGTGAACACGATCAACGCGATTCCCGACGTGCCGCTCGTCGCAGCCTTCGAGGCGACCGGTGGGACGGTCGCGATCGCCGGCATCGACACGGTCGGCGACACCGTCGTCACCGAACTCCTGACGGAGCCGGTCGAGAACACCACAGGCTCGGTGCTCGTCGACCTGAACGACGGGACGATCTCGGTGGACCTCGCGAGGATCCTCGTCGAGACGGGCGCGGGCGCAGATCTCAACTCGCTGCCGGCGAACACCCCGGTTCTGTCCGCGACCACGATCGCCGCCATCCAGCAGGGCATCACCTCGGCGCTGACCGGGACGCACCCGAACAGCCTGAACGGCAAGGTCGCGACGATCCTCGATTCCACGCTCGACTCGCTCGGCGTCACGATCACGGTCGGGGTGGATCTCACCAACCCTCTCACCGGCATCGACCTCGTCTCGGGCGACGTCACGGTGGCAGGAACCCTGGCGCAGTTTGCCGGGACTCAGGCGCCGGTGCCGGCGGTCACCACCGACATCTCGCTCGCCGGGCTCAACATCGGCGCGCTCCTCAACCCGGTGGTGAGTGCCGTGACGTCTGCGGTCGCCACGACGACCGGGCCACTGGTGAACACCGCGCTGACCAGCGTCATCCCGCTCGTGCAGCCCGCCCTCGCAGCGGTCACCGGCCCCGTGCTCTCGACACTCGATCCTGTGCTCCAGGGCGTGCTGTCGGGCATCGCGACCATCACGATCAACGAGCAGTCCGAGCCGGGCGACATCCCCGGCGACAGTTTCACCGTGCGTGCGCTCGGCATCGATCTCCTGCCGGCCGTCGGCGGAGGGGTCGACCTCGACCTCGCCTCGTCGACGGTGAGGGCCGCCGTCGCCGCAGTTGCCGCGGTCGATGCGGCAGCCACGGTGCAAGCGGGGACCAGTCTTCCCGTGACGGGTTCTGGCTGGCCCGCGAACACCGACGTGTCGGTCGAGGTGACCACTGCGGGAGGCACCCCGGTCAACGACCCGGTGACCGTGACCACCGACGGGTCGGGCAACTTCGCCGGCAGCGTCTTCATCCCGACGGCCACGGCGCCAGGCGCCGGATACATCGTGACGGCCACCGACGGCACGAGCACCGCGACAGACACCACCGAGGTCACGGCTGCTGCCGCGATCGACGCCGCACCTGCGGTGCAGGACGGCACCGACCTCGGCATCTCCGGAACGAACTGGCCAGCGAGCACCCAGGTCTCGCTGCAGTTGACGGCTCCCGGTGGCGGTGCGAACGTCGGCGGCCCGGAGGTCGTCACCACCGACCCGTCGGGGACGTTCACCTTCGACTACCCCGTGCCGGCGGGCACCCCGGCCGGAACCGGCTACACGGTCACGGCGACGGTGGGCACGCAGACGGCGACGGACACGACCGAGGTGACGAACGCTCCGGTCGCGTCGATCGATGCGGCTCCGGTCGTTCAGGCGGGCACCGATCTCGCGGTGTCAGGAACGAACTGGCCGGCGAACACGGAGATCACCGTGCAGCTGACAGCCCCGGGTGGAGGCGCTGATGTCGGCGGCCCCGAGACGGCCACGACGAACGGTGACGGCGAGTTCACGCTCGCATACCCTGTCCCCGCCTCGGCAGCACCGGGCACTGCGTACACGGTCACCGCGACGGACGGAGCCGACACGGCGATCGACACGACGGAGGTGACGGCCGCCGCTGCGGTGGATGCCGCCGACACGGTGCAGGCGGGAACCTCTCTTCCCATCACCGGATCGAACTGGCCCGCGAACACTCTCGTCGAGGTGCAGCTCACCGACCCTGACGGCGATGACGTGGGCGGTCCTGAGACCGTCACGACCGATGGTGCCGGTGGATTCACGCTGAACTACCCGGTTCCCACGTCGGCGACCCCCGGCACGGGATACACCGTGACCGCGACGGTCGGCGGACAGACGGCCCAAGACACGACCGAGGTGACTGCTGCTGCAGCAGTCGATGCCGCGGCGACGGTCCAGGCCGGCACGAGCCTTCCCGTCACCGGCACCGGCTGGCCGGCGAACACCGAGGTCTCGGTGACGCTGACGGCACCGGGTGGCGGCACGACGGTCGGCACTCCCGCGACGGTCACGACCGACGGAGACGGAGGGTTCGCGCTGAACTATCCGGTTCCCGCGTCGGCGACCCCGGGCACGGGCTACACGGTCACCGCGACCGTCGGCACGCAGACGGCGACCGACACGACGGAGGTGACCGCGGCGGCGACCGTCGACGCGGACGCGACCGTCGAGGCGGGCGCCGAGCTCGCGGTCTCCGGCACGAACTGGCCGGCCGACACGGTGGTCACTGTGCAGCTGACCGCCCCCGGCGGCGCGATCATCGGAACACCTCAGACGGTGACGACCGGTGCTCTGGGTGGCTTCGCCGTCGACTATCCGGTGCCGGCGGGAACTGCCGCGGGCACGGGGTACACGGTCACGGCGACCGCGGGCGCGCAGACCGCGACCGACACGACCGAGGTGACGGCGGCTCCTGTCGTCGTCGACGCGGCCGCTTCGGTTCCGGCAGGCACCAACCTCGCCGTCACCGGCACAGGATGGCCGGTGAACTCGACCGTATCGCTGCAGCTCACCGCGCCAGGCGGGGGAGCGGGCATCGGGGGCCCGGTCACTGCGACCACCGACGAGTTCGGCGCGTTCACCGAGAACTATCCGGTTCCGGCTGATGCCGAACCCGGCGCGGGCTACCTGCTCACCGCGACATCCGGCGCGTCCAGCGACACGGACACCACCGAGGTGACAGCCGGCGACCCGGGCGACGTCAACACCAACGCGGCTGCATCGGCATCCGCTTCGGCTGACGCGACCGCAGACGGCGACCCGTCGGCGCAGGCGGCGGCCGAGGCCGCAGCCCTGGCAGACGCGACGTCGGCGGCATCCGCGGCGGCGACCTCTGACGCGACGTCGGCGGCGGATGCGGCGGCGACGCCGGATGCCTCGTCGACCGCGACGACCGATACCACGTCGACCGCCAATTCCTCGGCGGCTGTGGCTGCGCAGGCGGCGGCTCAGGCCGATGCGTCGGATGACGTGAACGCCGACGCATCGACGGCCGCGGAGTCGAACTCGGCGGCGTCGTCGGAGTCGGCGGCCATCGCCGACTCGTCGACGGATGCGTCGTCCGAGGCGGCGGCCAACGCGAACGCGGCGGCGTCGGCATCCGCTTCGGCGAACGCCGATGCATCGACCGACGCGATCGCTGAAGCGGCCGCGCAGGCGGCGGCGTTCGCGGATGCCACGGCAGAGGGGTCGGCTGCGGCTGACCCGGCTGCCGAGACTGCGGCGGAATCGGCGGCGACGGCGACGTCGTCGACGGCCGCCACGGCGGACGCCACGTCGGAGGCGAATGCGGGTGCGGCGGTCGCGGCTCAGGCTGCGGCGCTGGCCGACGCGACGACGGATACCGCGGCTGAGGCCTCGGCGACATCGGATGCCTCGACGAGCGCAGCGTCGAACTCGAGCGCGGCGGCGATCGCCAGCGCATCGACCGACGCCTCGTCCGACGCGGTCGCCACCTCTGACGCCACGGCTGACGCATCCGCTGCGGCTGACCCGTCGGCTGAGGTCGACGCCAACGCCTCGGCATCCGCTGCGGCGTCGGCGCAGGCTGATGATGACAGCAATGCGGCGGCTCAGGCGGCGGCTGTGGCTGCGGCTCTGGCCGATTCGACGAGCTCTGCCTCGGCGGCGGCTGATGTGACGGCTGACGCTGCGGCGTCGGCGGCGGCGACGGATGACGCGTCCACGGATGCGTCGACCACGGCCACGACGGATGCGAACGCATCGGCTGCAGCATCGGCTCAGGCGGCGGCGCAGAACGATGCGACCTCGACGAGTGCGGCTGACGCGTCGGCTTCGGCTGACGCCGATCCGAACGCGTCGGCGGCCGCGGTGGCCAACGCCTCCTCGTCGGCCACGGCATCCGCGTCGGCGGCGGCGGATGCCTCCGCTGAGGCTGCTGCCGAGGCATCCGCCTCTGCGACTGCCGAGGCGTCCGCCTCTGCGACGGCTGAGGCATCGGCGTCTGCGGACGCGGCATCCGATCCGACCGGACCGATCGCCATAACGATCAAGGTCCCGGTTCTGGAGCGCGGCGAGAAGCAGACCGCCGTCGGCACCGGGTTCCAGCCCGGCGAGTCCGTGACCGGAGTGATGACGTCCGAGCCGATCGCGCTGGGGACCCAGGTCGCCGATGCGCAGGGCACGGTCACCTTCACCTGGACGATCCCGTCCGGCACCGACCTCGGAACCCACGCCGTGACCTTGACCGGAGCGACCTCCGGCAGTGTGTCGGCATCGTTCCAGGTCGTGGCCACGGGCCTCGCCACCACCGGTGGCGAGATCCAGGGTGGGTGGATCGCGCTGGCGGCTCTGCTGCTGATGCTCGGGCTCGGGATGACGAGGATCGCGCGTTCCCGCCGACCGCTCGTCCAGACGGAGTAACGCAGTGCAGGAACGCTGAGAGGTCGGGGCCGTCGCTGCGGCGGCCCCGACCTGCAGCGGTGAGAAGGATGTGGATGGGCGCGATGACAGAGACCTCACCGAAGATGCAGGATGCGGCGACCGTCGCTCCCGCCCCGCGACCGCGCCCGGCCTGGTGGGTGAAGCTCATCGCGTTCGCCGCGTGTCTGATGACCCTGTGGCACGTGGGGGCGTCGTTCCTGTGGATCGCTCCCTACTCGGCGCTCCGCGAGATCCCCACGCAGGAGGTGCTCGCCGGATACATGCTGCCGATGTTCGGCCAGTCGTGGAGCGTCTTCGCTCCCGAGCCGATCAACGGCGACTACCACTTCAACGTCCGCGCCGTCATAGAGAAGGACGGCGAGGAGGTCGAGACGGGGTGGGTGAGCGCCACCGATGTCGAGCTCTCGATGATCCGCTACAACCTGTTCCCCCCTCGCGCCGGCATCCAGTCGAGCGAGGTCGCGAGCGGTCAGATGAACGCCTACAACAAGCTGGACGATGACCAGAAGGCCGTCGTCGGGCTCGACTTCACCGAGAACGGCTGGGAGGAGTGGATGGTGCGCTCGTTCGACGAGCTCGAGGGCGAGAACCCGTCGACCGTCGCGTACATGGCCGAAGAGCGCCTCTCCACCGCCTACGCCACCCAGGTGGCCTATGCGATCTGGGGTGCGGACGCGGTCGTCGAGGTCCAGTACCGCGTGAGCCGCCAGAATGTGGTGCCCTATGCGGACCGCAACGATCCGAGCGCGCAGCGCCCCGACCCCACGTTCTCGACCACCGGCTGGCGACTGCCGATAGAAGAGGAAGGGCAGAGCCGAGAGAACTTCGCGAACACCTTCCGTGCTCAGTTCGAGAGGATCCAGCCGTGAGCGCGCCCATCAAGACCGCGCCCCAGACGAAGGGCGCCGCGAAGCGGGACAGGAAGCAGGATGCCGCTGGGCGGTCGACCGTGGCGGCGCCTGCTCCGGCATCCGCTCCGCCCCTCTCTGCGCCAGAGCCGTCCCCGCCGCGGGCGCCCGCTCCTGCCGGTGCCCCCGCCGCTGCGCCTCCCCGGTCTTTCGTCACCCGCCTGCTGAGCTTCGCCTCGTCGATGGTCGGCGGACTGTGGTCGATGGTCCTCGCGGCGATCGACCGGATCTCCGCGTTCGTGGGGGACTGGCTCTTCAACGGCAAGAAAGCCCTCTACGGTCTCGCGGTCACACGCATCCTCTTCGGCATCACGGCGATCGGCCTGCTCGCGTCGAACTTCAGCACTCGTCTCTATACCTTCGGCTCCGGGTCGGCGTGGAACGGCGAGCTCGCCGAACCCGTCAGCGAGTTCCCGAAGATCTGGATCTTCAGCGCGTTCCATGCCGCGATGGGCAACGACGCGCTCTACACCGCCCTCTACCTTCTGCTCGGTGTGCTGGCGGTGCTGTTCGTCCTCGGCTGGCGTTTCCGGATCGTCCTTCCCGTGTTCTTCTGCCTCTGGGTCGGGTTCATCGAGGCGAACGACATGGTGGGCGATCAGGGCGACAACATGTTCCGCATCGCGCTGCTGCTGCTGCTCTTCGCCGACCCGGCCGCTCGCTGGTCGATCGACGCCAGACGCCGTGCGAAGAAGGGGGAGTGGTTCGCCCCGGGAAGCCAGCCGGCACTCCTGGGAACGGTCTTCCACAATCTGGCCCTCGTGGCACTCACCGCGCAGGTGTGCTTCGTCTATGCGTCAGGTGCTCTCTACAAGGCGGGCGGTGCGCCGTGGGAAGAGGGGTACGCGGTCTACAACCCGCTGCAGACCGCTCGGTTCGGAACCTGGCCGGTGCTGAGCGACCTGGTCACGACCTGGGGGCCGATGGTCGTCGCGGCGACGTGGGGCTCGATCATCCTGCAGGTGGCGTTCCCGCTGATGCTGCTCACGCGGCCCACGCGGCTGATCGGCCTCATCGGCATCCTCTCCTTCCACATCGGCATCGGTGTGCTGATGGGACTGCCCTGGTTCTCGCTGACGATGATCGCGATCGACTCGATCTTCATCCGCGATCGGACCTGGGCCCGGTTGAGCGAAGGAACGAGACGACGCTGGGAACAGGCGCAGACGGTGTCTCCCGCTCCCACTCGCGCCGATGCCCGACACGGCGCTCCGGCTGAGACTGTGGTCTGACGACAATCCGACCGGGCGCCGTGCCCGGAGGTCGTTGGAGGATGCGCACACAGCAGTTCGCTCCTGGTTGTGGCAGACCTACCATGGGCGTATCCCTACTTCCCTCTGAGAGGAACGCTCATGGTCGACGCCGCCGTCCGTCCGAAGACGACTCGCCCGCACACCGACAGCGCAGATGCGAACCTGCGGTTCGACGTCGCCCGGGTCACGGATCTGCTGATGGGCACGTGGGCCGACACCCGCCGCGAGGCGCGTGAGTTGATCAAGGATTCGGCGTTCTGGCGTGACGATGCGCTCAGCAAGGATGAGCATCGCGAGCGCGTGCTGAGCCAGCTGCACCTGCTGGTCGAGAACAAGGCCGTGCACCGGGCCTTCCCGAAGGCGCTCGGCGGCGAAGACAACAACGGCGGCAACATCGCCGGTTTCGAGGAGCTCGTCGTCGCGGACCCGAGCCTGCAGATCAAGTCGGGCGTGCAGTGGGGGCTGTTCGGCTCCGCGATCCTGCAGCTGGGCACCACCGAGCACCACGAGAAGTGGCTTCCCGGCGTCATGGACCTCTCGATCCCGGGAGCGTTCGCGATGACCGAGATCGGGCACGGCTCCGACGTGGCAGCGGTCGGCACCACCGCCACGTACGATCCGAGCACCGAGGAGTTCGTCATCAACACGCCGTTCCGCGGCGCGACCAAGGAGTACCTCGGCAACGCGGCTCTGCACGGGATCGCGGCGACCGTGTTCGCGCAGCTCATCACGAACGGCGTCAATCACGGCGTGCACTGCTTCTACGTGCCGCTGCGCGGAGAGGACGGCGTCGATCTTCCGGGCATCGGCCGGGAGGACGACGGCCTCAAGGGCGGACTGAACGGCATCGACAACGGCCGCCTCAGCTTCGACCACATCCGCATCCCCCGCACGAACCTGCTGAACAAGTACGGAGATGTGGCGGCCGACGGCACGTACTCGAGCGCGATCGACAGCCCCGGTCGCCGCTTCTTCACGATGCTGGGCACCCTGGTGCAGGGCCGGGTCTCGCTCGACGGCGCCGCCTCGTGGGCCTCGGCTCTCGGCCTCAAGATCGCTGTCACCTATGCGACGCAGCGCCGCCAGTTCGACGGAGCAGACGGCCAGGAGGTCGTGCTCATGGACTACGGCAAGCACCAGCGCCGCCTGCTGCCGCGCCTGGCCACGACCTACGCGCAGATCTTCGCGCACGATGAGTTCCTCCAGAAGTTCGACGGGGTCTTCTCGGGTCGTATCGACACCCCGGACGATCGGGAGGATCTCGAGACCCTGGCGGCAGCCCTCAAGCCGCTGTCGACCTGGCATGCGCTCGACACCCTCCAGGAGGCGCGCGAGGCCTGCGGCGGAGCGGGCTTCATGTTCGAGAACCGCCTCGTGGGACTCCGCGCCGACCTCGACATCTACGTCACCTTCGAGGGTGACAACAACGTGCTGCTCCAGCTCGTCGGCAAGCGTCTGCTGACCGACTACGCCAAGCAGTTCACCGGAAAGGATGCTGCGGCCCTGGCCAAGTTCGCCGTCGGTATGACAGCGGGCAAGCTGTTCCACGGCGCCGGTCTTCGTCAGTTCGGCCAGTCGGTGGTCGATCTCGGTCAGGTCTCGCGTTCGGTCGAGAACGGCCTGCGCGAGGAGCAGCAGCACCAGCTGCTCGCTGAGCGCGTGCAGCAGATGGTCGCCGACATCGCCAGCCGTCTGCGTCCTGCCGGCAAGGACAAGGTCCTCGGCGCGAAGCTGTTCAACGAGAACCAGGCCGAACTGATCGAGGCGGCTCGGGCGCATGGCGAGCTGCTGCAGTGGGAGGCGTTCACGGATGCCATCCATCGCGTCGACGATGCCGACACGAAGAAGGTGCTCACGTGGCTGCGCGACCTCTTCGGTCTGCAGCTCATCGAGAAGCACCTCGCCTGGCACCTCATCCACGGGCGCCTCTCGACCCAGCGCGCCGCCGCGGTCTCGCGGTACATCGACCGTCTGTGCGCCAGGCTCCGCCCGTATGCGCTCGACCTGGTCGACGCGTTCGGGTACGAGCCGGAGCACGTCCGGGCACCCATCGCCTCCGGTGCCGAGCGCGTGCGGCAGGACGAGGCTCGGGAATACTACGCGGCGCTCGCGGCATCCGGTGACGCACCCGTGCTGGAGAAGACGCTGAAGAGGAACGCGAAGCGCTGAGGCGTCCTCGCACCTGCTGTGCCGAAGGCCGGGATCCCGTGATCCCGGCCTTCGTCGCGCGCGGTCAGGTGCCGCAGAGGACGGCGCGAGTAATGTCGACCTGGCCCATCCGCACCGATCAGAGGAGTCTGAGATGACCCGTGTCACCGCATATGCCGCACCCAGCGAGGCTGCACCGCTCGAGAAGACCGTCATCGAGCGTCGCGAGCTCGGACCGAACGACATCCTGATCGACATCGCGTTCGCCGGCATCTGCCATTCCGACATCCACACGGTGCGCGGCGACTGGGGACCGCAGCAGTACCCCCTTGCGCCGGGCCACGAGATCGCCGGGACCGTCGCAGCCGTCGGCTCGGATGTGACGAAGCACGCGATCGGCGACCGCGTCGGCGTCGGCTGTCTCGTCAACTCGTGCGGGGAATGCCGCAACTGCCTGCGTGGCGACGAGCAGTTCTGCTCGAACGGCGCCATCTTCACCTACGGCAGCACCGACCGTGACGGCAGCGTCACCCAGGGTGGATACTCCGAGCAGGTCGTCGTCACGGAATCCTTCGCGGTGCAGATCCCCGACGCCCTCGGACTCGACGTCGCGGCACCCCTGCTGTGCGCGGGAATCACCACGTACTCGCCGCTGCGACACTGGAATGTCGGACCCGGCACCCGCGTGGCGGTCGTCGGTCTCGGCGGACTCGGTCACATGGGCGTGCAGATCGCCCACGCGCTCGGCGCAGAGGTCACCGTGCTGTCGCAGACGCTCGGCAAGAAGGACGACGGCCTCCGCCTCGGCGCCGATCACTACTATGCGACGAGCGATCCCGAGACGTTCCGCTCGCTGCGCGGTTCGTTCGATGTCATCCTCAACACGGTGAGCGCGGTCGTCGACCTCCGCGCCTACCTCGGTCTGCTCGACGTGGGCGGGTCGATGGTCTGCGTGGGAGCCCCCGCAGAACCGCTCTCTGTGAATGTCTCGTCGCTGATCGGCGGACGTCGATCGCTCGCAGGGTCGAACATCGGCGGCATCCAGGAGACCCAGGAGATGCTCGACTTCTGCGCCGAGCACGGCATCGCAGCCGAGATCGAGATCATCAGCGCATCGCAGATCAATGAGGCATACGAGCGCGTGCTCGCCTCCGACGTGCGCTATCGCTTCGTGATCGACGCCGCGACCTTCGCGGACTGAGTTCCGGAGAGGGCCCTCGGAGACGCTGTTCCCCGGGGGCTCTCGTCGTGCGGCGGCGAAGTCCGGTCGGTCTCCTTCTCCCTCCTTACTCCTTCTTCTCCCTCCTTACTCCTTCTTCTCGCGTACGCCTCTTTCCTGTTGTCTTCTGTCTTCCTGCTGTCGCCTCGTTCTTCCTTTCCTCTCTTCCTCTTCCTTCCATGTCTGCGCCATATCGGAAGGCTGGAATACGCGGTCTGATCTGGGGTAATTCGGGGTGGTTTCGGGGGGCGAATGTCGGTGGTGCCGGGTTG
>JAZBLP010000024.1:0-42556 GCA_037033305.1 Actinomycetota bacterium
CGGTTACCATTGGTTGAAGCAGTCGAACGTCTTTCGGCGTCTCAGCATCTACGACGGAGAGCACATGCGTCAGGTCATCATCATCGGTTCCGGTCCCGCCGGATTCACCGCCGCCATCTACGCGGCGCGCGCGAACCTCAAGCCTCTGCTCATCGCGAGCACGGTCGAGGTCGGCGGAGAGCTGATGAACACCACTGAGGTCGAGAACTACCCCGGCTTCCCCGAGGGGATTCAGGGACCGGAGCTCATGGCGAAGTTCCAGGAGCAGGCCGAGAAGTTCGGCACCGAGGTCGTCTACGACGACGTCACCGAGCTCGACCTCGCCGGCCCCGTCAAGAAGGTCACGCTCGGCAGCGGAACGGTGCACGAGACGCAGTCGCTGATCTACGCGACCGGATCCGCCTACCGAAAGCTCGGCATCGAGGGCGAAGAGCGCCTCTCGGGCTACGGCGTCTCGTGGTGCGCCACGTGCGACGGCTTCTTCTTCCGCGAGAAGACGATCGCCGTCGTCGGCGGCGGCGACTCGGCCATGGAAGAGGCCACGTTCCTCACCCGCTTCGCCGAGAAGGTCTACGTCATCCACCGCAAGGACTCGCTGCGCGCCTCGAAGATCATGCAGGAGCGCGCCTTCGCGAACGAGAAGATCGAGTTCGTATGGAACAGCGAGGTCGCCGAGATCCTCGGCGGCGACTCCGTCACGGGTGTCCAGCTGCGCAACACGGTCGACGGCACGCTGAGCGACCTCCCGCTCGACGGCCTGTTCATCGCGATCGGCAACGACCCCCGCACGCACCTCGTGCACGACAAGCTCGAGCTGACGGCAGAGGGCACGATCTGGGTCGACGGCCGCTCGTCGGTCACCTCGGTCCCCGGTGTGTTCGCCGCGGGCGACGTGATCGACCCGACCTATCGTCAGGCCATCACGGCCGCGGGCTCGGGAACGGTCGCCGCTCTCGACGCCGAGCACTTCCTGGCAGACCTCGAAGACGCCTCGGTCGAGTTCCCGGCTGCGGAAGCCGCCGAGATCATCACCGCCTGAGCGGGCGGGAACACTTTCACCTCGCCCGCTGTTGTAGCAGGCGAACCTCGAATCAAGGAGAACTCTGATGAGTGCAAAGGCTACGAGCCAGGCGACCTGGGAGCAGGACGTTCTGCAGGCCGAAGGTCCCGTCCTCGTGGACTTCTGGGCCGAGTGGTGCGGACCGTGTCGTATGGTCGCCCCCGTTCTGGACCAGATCCAGGCGGACAACCCCGACAAGATCACCATCCTCAAGCTGAACGTGGACGAGAACCCGCAGCTGGCGATGAAGTACCAGATCACGTCGATCCCCGCGATGAAGGTGTTCCAGGGCGGTGAGGTCAAGACGACCATCATCGGCGCCAAGCCGAAGCCGGCCCTCGAGCAGGACCTCGCGGCGTTCATCGGCTGATCACGACGTCTTCAGGGCCGTCACCCCTCGGGGTGGCGGCCCTTCGCTGTGTCCTCGACGCGTCTACTTGTCGTACACGGGCACAGAGGGCAGTCCCTGGGCCGCGCGAGCCCGGTCGACGATCTCCTGGATCGTCGGCGTCTTAACAGCGTTGTAGGTCGATCGTCCATGCGCCGCGGCTGCCACGGCGTCGCACTTCGCGTGCGAGTAGCGATCCGCATCATCCGGGTGCGTCAGCAGCCAGTCCCGGAGCACCCGCTGGTTCGCGGCATCCCACTCCCCTGCTGTGAAGAAGTGGGCGATCGCATTGCGGATGCCGTCGGGCTCGAGGATCATGACGGGATGCGTGCGGACACCACTGCCGAGTTTCCACCCCGCGGCTTCGAGGGTCGGGAGATGGGCCTCGAACTCGTCGGTGTCGCCGATCCTGACCGCCAGATCGATGATCGGCTTCGCGCGCATTCCGGGGATCGCCGTCGAACCGATGTGCTCGATGACCCAGTCCGCGTCCGCGAGGGCGCGGATTTCCGCCGAGATCCGCTCGAACCGCTCCGGCCACTCCGGGTCGTAGGAGACGAGCATCCGCGGCACGATTCGAACCCTAAGAAGAGGCGTCGGCGACCGACGGGTCCCAGCGTCGGTGCCGCTGCTGCTCGTCGAGAAGGCCCCACACCGCCGGCGTGAGCTCGGGATACTCCAGCGCGATCTGGCGCAGCACACGGTAGTGCCGAGCGGCGTTCGGCCGCACACCGTCATTCGCGGCGATGTTGTCGGCGCGCAGCAGATAGACGACCAGTTCGTCGACGCTCGGCAGCTCCTCCATGAACTCCCACGGATCTTCGCCGCTGAGAAGCCTCTCCTGGATGAGCACAGCGAGTTCGTCCGACGCTTCTGCTCGCAGCACTTCGAGGCTGGCGCGGCGCGGGACTGACTCGGTCATGTTTCCAGCCTACGTCGCCTTTCGGGTGCCCCGGCGCTCCACCTTGAGCTCGTCCGACATCTCCTCGAGCTCTTTGCCCTTGGTCTCGGGCACCTTGAAGTACACGAAGAAGAATGACAGCAGCGCGAAGAACGCGTAGAAGCCGTAGGCGAAGGTGAGCCCGATGTCGGCGAAGATCGGGAATGTCGTCGAGATGAAGAAGTTGGCGGCCCACTGAGCTGCGGCGGCCACGGCGAGGGCTCCTGCGCGGATCGAGTTCGGGAAGATCTCTCCCAGAAGCACCCAGACGAGCGGACCCCATGTCGCGCCGAAGAAGACGACGAAGCCGTTCGCGCAGATGAGGGCGACCGTCGCCCACGGGTCGGGCAGTGTGGCCGTCCCCTCGGCGTCGAGGGTGCCGAACGAGAACGCGAGGGCCATGAGCCCGAGAGTCACCGTCATGCCGACCGAGCCGACCAGGAGCATGATGCGCCGACCGATCTTGTCGACGAGGAGGATCGCGACGATGGTCACGACGATGTTCGTGACCGACGTGATCACCGATGTCAGCAGAGCGCTGGACTCGTCGAAACCGACCGACTGCCACAGCGTCGTCGAGTAGTAGAAGATGACGTTGATGCCGACGAACTGCTGGAACACCGACAGCAGGATGCCGACCCAGACGATGGGCTTCAGACCCAGACGGCTGCCGCGGAGGTCTCGCAGGGACTCCTTGCGCTCCGTGTCGATCGTGCTGGTGATCTCCTTGATCTTGGCGTCGACGTCGACCGCTCCTGTGACCGTCTCCAGGACCTCTGAGGCGCGTTTCAGGTCGCCCTTGCGCACGAGGTACCTCGGAGACTCGGGGAGCCTCAGAGAGACGAGCCCGTAGACGAGGGCGGGGATCGCCGCGACCATGAACATCCAGCGCCACGCGGTGAGGCCCCACAGCGGCTGGTCCGCCGCGCCCGCTATGCCGGCGAGCAGGGCATCCGACAGGAGAGCGGCGAAGATACCGGTGACGATGGCCAGCTGCTGGAGGGAACCGAGTCGCCCACGGATGGCTGCGGGTGACACCTCCGCGATGTAGGCGGGAGCGATGACGGATGCCGCTCCAACGCCGAGACCGCCGATGACACGCCAGATGATCAGATCGACGACGCTGAACGCGAGCCCTGAGCCGATGGCCGAGATGAAGAACATCGCCGCAGCGACCACCATCACGGGAATGCGCCCTCGCTTGTTGGCGATGGGACCCGCGAACCAGGCTCCGACCGCGCATCCGATCAGAGCCGACGAGACGGCGAAGCCCTTGAGTCCGACGCCGAGATCGAACCCCGAGACGTCTCCGGCCAGCGCGTCGACAGCGCCGTTGATCACGGCCGTGTCGAAACCGAAGAGGAAGCCGCCGAGAGCTGCGGCGATACTCACCGCTATGACGCGTCGCCTGACGCCTTCTGGATTCAGCGCTTTGGACATGTCATCCCTCTCGTCATCGCGATCCCGAGAGTCTACGACCGCTCAGAGCGCGAGAGGCGGAGTCACGCCGAGCCGTAGCCTGATTCGCCCAGTTCGCCGAGGATGCGGTTCAGGTCCTGGATCGACGCGAAATCGATGATGACCTGGCCTTTTCGAGCGCCCAGCGACACCTTGACGCGCGTGTTGAGGCGGTCTCCGAGGTTGCCGGCGACTTCGTCGAGGTAGGCACGCCGCGCTCCGGGAGTGGGCTTCGCGGTGCGACCGGGGGCTGCCGGCTCGGTCTTGGCAGCGACCTCGGTCGCGCGAACGGACAGGTCTTCGTTCACGACCTTGTCGGCGAGACGCTGCATCGCTTCCGGCGTCTCCAGGCTGAGGATGGCGCGAGCATGCCCAGCGGTCAGCACTCCCGCCGCCACACGCTGCTGCACGGGAACGGGAAGCTTGAGCAGACGGATGGTGTTGCTGATCTGCGGGCGCGACCGACCGATCCGCGTAGCGAGCTCTTCCTGAGTGATCCCGAAGTCTTCGAGCAGCTGCTGATACGCCGAGGCCTCTTCGAGCGGGTTCAGCTCCGAACGGTGCAGGTTCTCGAGCAGAGCGTCGCGCAGGAGATCCTCGTCAGCGGTCTCTCGAACGATGGCGGGGATCTTCTCCAGCCCTGCCTCGCGTGCGGCACGGGTGCGCCGCTCCCCCATGATCAGCTCGTACTCGCCGTCGCTGTTCTTGCGAACGACGACCGGCTGCAGAACGCCGAACTCGCGGACGCTGTGCACGAGCTCCGCGAGATCTTCGGGATTGAAATGCGTGCGCGGCTGACGCGGGTTCGGCACGATCTTCTGCGGGTCGACCTGAACGAGGTGGATGCCGGGGACGACCTCGAGTTCGGCCTCTGCGGTCGGCTGGTCGCCGGCCTGCTCCGACGCCGGACGCAGGCTCGCTCCGGGGAAGAACACATCCACCGGACGCTCGGACTGATCAGCCGTCGGGATGAGGGCCCCGATGCCCCGGCCCAGTCCAGTGCGCTTCGCCATCATTTCTCCTTGCTCTGCGTCGCTGTCCGCGACGCGATCTCGACGGCTGCCTCGCGATACGCGACGGCGCCGGCGGATTGCCCATCGTAGGCGATCACGGTCTGACCGAAACTCGGCGCTTCCGACACCCGCACGGAGCGCGGGATGACGGTGTCGAGCACCTGTTCGGGGAAGTGCGTGCGGACCTCGTCCGCGACCTGCTGAGCCAGCCGCGTGCGGCCGTCGAACATCGTCAGCAGGATCGTGGAGAGATGCAGACTGGGGTTCAGGTGCTTCTGGATCATCTGGATGCTGCCCAGCAGCTGGCTCAGCCCCTCGAGTGCGTAGTACTCGCACTGGATCGGTATGAAGACCTCGTTCGCCGCAGTGAAGGCGTTGATTGTGAGGAGCCCGAGAGATGGTGGACAGTCGATGATCACGAAATCCATCCGATTGTCGACGAGGTACTCGTCCAGTGCGCGTCGCAGTCGATGCTCGCGCGCGACCTGCGCGACGAGCTCGATCTCTGCGCCGGCGAGGTGGATGGTGCTCGGTGCACAGAAGAGGTTCTCGTCCTCGGGGCTCTGTTGCACGATATCGGCGAGCGGGGTGTCTTCGATCAGAACGTCATAGACGCTCGGCGTCTCCGCGTTGTGCGGTACGCCGAGCGCGGTCGATGCGTTGCCTTGAGGGTCGAGATCGATCACAAGGACGCGTGCTCCGAGACCGGCAAGCGCAGAAGCGACATTGACCGCACTCGTGGTCTTGCCGACGCCGCCCTTCTGGTTGGAGACGGTCAGGATGCGCGTGTCGCCAACGAAGTCGATCGAGACGGTGTCGAGTGCTCTGCGTCGTGCGGAGAGGTCGGCGAGTTCCCGCGCGAGGGGCGTATCCATCCCGAAGGAGTCCTTCGGTGATGCCTTTTCGGGCTGTTTCACGTGAAACATCCACTCCTTTCGGGGCCGTGTTCCACTCTAATCGCTGCAGCAGACGTTGCCCTCTCGAATCCCCCCGAGCGCTGCACATCGCAGGAGCCTGCGCCAGTGGTGCCCGTGCGGCACGGGGGTCGAGTCAGACACTGCATACGTCGTCTATACGACGTTTTCACCCCCTGGCCTGGTGTTCGTTCGCGGTGACGTCCCGGCCGCCGCATATCGGCGGTCGCCTGCATCGGGCCGTATTGCGCGCGGGCGAGCTCGGTCCGATCGAGCGCCACCGCGTGTCGGCCATCGAGCACGCGTGGCGGCTCGGCTTTGGACCGGGCTCGAGCCCGAGCTGCCGAGCTCGCCACCGATATTGTGTCCTCCTCCCCGGGGCACCCTCACTGTTTCACGTGAAACATGCAGGGCAGGTGGGCGCCTTCAAGACGCGAGTAGGAGATGCTCGAGCTGATCGACTACCGCCGCGAGAGGTTGAGTCGCGTCGATCTCGCAGGAGCATGTCACGCGTAGAAGCGGCTCAACCGACTCGAAGTACGCTCGAATCTCATCTTGTTGGGTGGCGGTCGATCCATACGGGTTCGATGCCCTTCGACTCACACGATCGATCAGTGTCGAGATCGGAGCTGAAAGGAGCACGACGTGATCGAATTGGTCATAGAAGGCGCCTTGATTCGACACCGTGCCCGACACGACGACCGTGTTGCTCTCCCCGAGAAGGGCTCCCATCAAGACCTCATCCCAGAGCCCCGCATCGGTGGTCCACGGTCCGTAGTCCGTATCGACGACGGAGTACCCCCGCTCCCCCAGGGCCTGCAAGGCGCTGGACTTGCCGACGCCGGACATCCCCGTGATGAGCATGCGTGCCATGGACTCACCATATCGATGTTTCACGTGGAACGGTGTTGAGACCACCGCGGAATGCGCGCCTTCGGTGGGCCGCGCAGCGTGGGAAATCAGAGACACTCTCGTTCCACGATGCAACGCATTGATCTCTCTGTCGCACCACGCGTCGACGCGACGAGGCGGGCACTGCCGCCCTCGAATTCAATTTGTGCGCCCCGGGACCACATTCGTGTTTCACGTGAAACGTGCCCACGCGAATACTTCACCTACACCTGCGCATCTCCGTCCGCCGCCGGGTCCTCGCCACACATACCCTCGTTCATCTTGACGCAATTCGTCTGAGCGTCATACAGGCTGAACCGCCTCTCTGTGGATCGGAATCATCGGCCCTGTGAAGGAGGCGTCGTCCTCATCCTTGCTCGCGATACCGAATCCTCGTCCGATCCTCTGAAACGCTGGTCTAGTAAGCCTTCAACCACAAGGCACCCGAGACCCACGCGCACCAATCGATCTTCGCCGGGTTTCGACAGCTCCCGCGGGACACCCTCTTCGGTGGACCCTTCATCCGACGGTGCTCCACGCGTGGCGGCGAGTCCGCGCTGCACTCCCTGCCGATCGCCTGCATTGCGCTCAGTACAGGGGACACCACGCCCCTCGCCATACCGAGAACCGCCCGATCAATCATGCACAGCTCGCCCGGCGTCGAATGTTTCACGTGAAACACCTGCGCTCCGCTCCATTCACGCGGGCGTCGGGCCACACGAGGCAACATCCCAGGCGACGCATCACCACTCTCGATGAGTCGCACCACCCGGCATTCCCGAGGCCAGTCCGTGCCGCGGGCAGGTCAGCCCCCTCCCAGGAGAGCCCAGTCGCACGCATGAGCACGATGACCGCACGCCCCGTATCCGGTGATCACCGATTCACTGATGACCAGCGTTTCACGTGAAACACTGCAACCGAAGCGCTATCACCCACACGTGGCAGAAGCTCTGGGTGTGAGAATGCGCTCCGGCGCACTGGATCGCTGCGACACGGGACCGAAGAAGCGGGCGGGGGCGAGGAGCAGCGACACGTCAGGCTCCACAACTCTCGCGTCCCATCGTGCCATCCGTCTAGAACGCGCCGTTTCACGTGAAACATGAGAAGCGCCCTAGCCTGTCCGCTGAGGGAACAGCCACCCGAGCCACGACCGCCCCCTGCACCCACAGACGCCGTATGATCACCCGCAGACACCCGCCGTGCATCCGAACGCTCTGGCTCTTCGTCCCACCAAGGAAACAGCAAGTGCGCCGGGAGGATCGAATACCCGCCTCATCAGCCAGAAACGTGACCGCACGGTCTGGCGTAGAGATCGCGCGCCGACACCTCGAAGGCTGAGCTGCGTGCACCTCCCCCGACAGTGTCATCGGGATCCGCACTCGCAGCCGCTTGGCGCTAACGGACGATCGCCCTCACCACGCGAGTCGTCTCCGGCAGCATGTTCTCACCGAGAGTCTCGACGCGAACGTCAGACAGACGGAACTTCTTGATCTGCTTCTGCGCTGCCTCGATCTCGTTCGCAGCATTGATCCCCTTGAGGAGCGTGAGTTCGCCTCCATCGCGCACGAGCGGAGCGGTGAGTGGGATCAGAGTCTTCAGAGCACTGACAGCGCGAGCGGTGACCACGTCGAAACTGGCAGGGGCGACATCCTCGGCACGCGCGCGCAGAACGTCGACATTGGTCAGCTCCAGTTCGGCAACCTGTTCGTTCAGCCAGATCACGCGACGCTCCATCGGCTCGACAAGTGTCCAGTGCACATCAGGTCGCGCGATCGCGAGGACGATACCGGGCAGCCCCGCACCGGAACCGATGTCAGCGACCGACCCGTGAAACAACGGGGCGGCGATGACGCTGTTCAGGATGTGCCTCGACCACAACCGCGGCAATTCGAGGGGGCCGATGAGTCCCCGCTCCTCGCCATACTCGGCCAGAGCAGCCGTGAACTGGCGGGCCAAATCGATCCGATCACCGAAGAGATCGACCGCCGCAGCGGGTTCGAGCTCCAGGTCACTCACGACAGCATCCGGGCTGCTGGCTGTGTCACGAGAAGACGTCAACGACGACGGAGAACGGTGTGGCGGTCGGCACCCTCGCCGTAGGACTCGGAGACGAGCCCCTGATCGGCGGCGATGTCGTGCACCAGCTTGCGCTCGTAGCTCGACATGGCTGGCAGGGACGCCTGAGTCGCACCATCGTCGAGCTTGGCGGCCGCCGCATTCACGAGGGTCTCGAGCTGGCGCCGGCGCGCATCGCGAGATCCGCCCACGTCGAGGATGAGCCGCGAGAACGAACCCGTCTTGCTCTGGACCGCAAGACGCGTGAGCTCCTGAAGTGCCTGCACCGTATCGGGTGCCGACAGGAGCGCGAGTGCGTCGCCCTCAGCCTCGACCGACACGTATGCGCGACCCTGCCGCACGTCGAGGTTGAGGTCTCCGTCGATGTCGGCGATGTCGAGCAGCTCTTCGAGGTAGTCGGCGGCGACGTCGCCCTCGTTCTCGAGCTCTGCGACCGTGGGCCCCACGGTCTCGGTCACGTTGTCGGTCGTCACGAACCGCTCCCCTTCTTCTTCGAACGCTTCTTGCCCACCGGCTGCTGACGCTTGGGAGCCTGCGCCTTCGCGCGC
This sequence comes from Actinomycetota bacterium, assembly GCA_037033305.1. Lineage (GTDB taxonomy): Bacteria > Actinomycetota > Actinomycetes > Actinomycetales > Microbacteriaceae > Microbacterium. The sequence goes on from JAZBLP010000024.1 coordinate 9,289, forward strand.
TCCGCCTCTTCGAGCAGACGCTGCTGTTCCGCCTCGTATGCCGCCATCGGCACGACCTTGCCGGAGGAGTCGATCGCCTTGCCCTTGCGCGCGAGACGCTCTTCACGAGCCTTCGCCGCTTCGGATCCGGGAGTCGGCATCTCACGGATGACGAGGAACTGCTGTCCCATCGTCCACAGGTTCGAGATGAACCAGTAGACGACGACGCCGAGCGGGAAGAAGATGCCCGAGAAGATGAAACCGAGAGGCAGCACGTAGAGCATGATCTTCTGCATCTGGTACGCCTGGCCGGTCTTGGCCTCGGGCGACAGGTTCTTCGAGATGATCTGCAGCTGAGTGAAGAACTGCGAGGCGATCATGAGCACGACGAGCGTGACGAGGATGATGATCGCTGTGGTGTTGCCCGCGTCCACCGCGTTGCCGAGCGTCTCGTGCAGCGATGCGACGCCGAACAGCTTCGCGTCGTAGAACTGCTCGGTGAGCTCGGCGTTCAGGAGCCCGACGCCCCCGATGCCGGCAGCATGGTGCTTGGTGACGTCGTTCAGCACGCTGAAGAGAGCGAAGAAGATCGGCATCTGGACGAGGAGTGGAAGACAGCTCGACATCGGCGTCGTGCCGTGCTTCTTGTAGAGCGCCATCGTCTCGCGGCTCATGGCCTCGCGAGAGAGCTGATCCTTCTTACCTCGGTACTTCTCCTGAACTTTTCGCAGTTCAGGAGCGATTTCCATCATCTTTCGCTGGCTCTTGATCTGCTTCACGAAGAGCGGGATCAGTGCCGCACGGACGACGATCACGAGGCCCACGATCGACAACACCCAGGTCAGACCGGATGCGGCAGGAAGGCCGACCGCTGTGAAGAGCCAATGCCAGGCGACGAGCACGAGCTCGACGACCCACTTGAGCGGCCAGAGGATGGTTCCGATCAGATCGAAGCCGCCGGAGGCAGGCTCCGGCGAGGGTGTTGCGCTGGCGAGCAGGAGGTCAAGACCCACCGATCAATCCTTTCGGGCAGGGACGACGAAACCGTGAGCGGTCAGGTCATAACGGAAGTGTTGGTGCGGACGGACGTCGTCGACGCCGCCGTGGCTCCAGGGATTGCAACGAGCGATGCGCCACGCCGAGAGCACCGCTCCCCGCACCGCGCCGTGCTGTTGCACCGCTCCTACAGCGTAAGCGGAACATGATGGGTAATAGGCGCAGACGTCTCCATACATCGGGGAGATCACCTTGCGATACCCGGCGAGGAACCCCAGGACGAGGTTCCGAGGGATCAGCGGGATGCTGCGGATCGCATCACCGGCGTGAAGCTGGGCGGAGCCGATCGAGGATGCCGGAAGTGCGGTCATGGCCGTTGCCCGAGTCGATCGAGGCACCGGTTCACGTCCGCGCTCAGCTCGGCGTAGGTCGCCGTCGCGGATGCAGGAAGGGCACGGATGACGACATCCGTGCCCTCGGGGACCCGCTTCAGCGCATCCGCACACACGGCTTTGAGCCGCCGACGCACGGTATTGCGCACCACAGCGGTGCCGACCTGCTTGCTGATGATGAATCCGAACCTCGCGGCTCTGCTCTCGCCCGTCGTCAGCATCGAGGTGACGACCTTGGCTCCGCCACAACGGGATCCACGTCGAACGACCAGTCGATAGTCGCTCCCGCGGGTCACGCGATACGGGCGGGCGAGCACAGCGATCTACGCGGAGAGCTCGGTGCGGCCCTTCGCGCGACGAGCCGAAAGGATCGCACGGCCGGCGCGGGTACGCATGCGAAGACGGAAGCCGTGCTTCTTGGCGCGACGGCGGTTGTTGGGCTGGAAGGTGCGCTTGCTCATGGAATCACTCCGGGAATGCTGCCACCGGGATCATTTTGACCGGAGACATAGGGATCTGCCGTTCAGGCATAAGTCAACCGATTAAGGGTACGTCTTGACGGCGCGCAGAGCAAATCTGCGCGCTTCGACCACCAGCTCAGGGACGATCCGCACAGCTATTATCCACAACCCGGCCGCACGCACGTATGAGCAACACGCACGCGGATTCCCGTAGGCAGGTTGCCGTTCCCAGCCGTGGTGACTACCGTGGCATCCGAAGTTATCCACAGGCGGGCCGATCATCCAGGCGGCCCATCGTCCCCTCAGCACGGAGCGTCATGTCATCACCTGCCCAGCCCGACGTTCCGATCTGGACCACGGTGCAGGAGCTCCTCGAGGCGGACGATCGAGTCACTCCCCAGCTCCAGGGATTCCTCAGCCTCGCGGTTCCGGCCGGCGTGATGGCCGCGACGCTCTATCTCGAGGTCCCCAACGACCTCACCGCCGCGCAGATCAACAAGAGGCTGCGGCTTCCGATCATGGAGGCCCTCTCTCATATCGGCGACGAGGTGACCTCCTACCGCGTGGTCGTGAACCACGAGCTCGCCGAGCAGCCGACGGCCCCCATCGCGGTCGCGGACTACGGCCGACAGGAGCAGATCCGCGTCGAATCCCCGATGGAGCAGCCGACGCAGCTGCGGCACGAGTCCCGCCTGAACCCCAAGTACACGTTCGACAACTTCGTCATCGGACAGTCCAACCGATTCGCGCACGCCGCTGCCGTCGCCGTGGCCGAAGCGCCGGCCAAGGCATACAACCCGCTCTTCATCTACGGCGACTCGGGACTGGGCAAGACGCACCTGCTCCACGCGATCGGCGACTACGCCCAATCCCTCTATGCGGGGGTCAAGGTCCGGTACGTCTCGAGCGAGGAGTTCACGAACGACTTCATCAACTCGATCGCGAACAACCGAGGTGCGGCCTTCCAGGCCCGCTACCGCGACGTGGACATCCTTCTGATCGATGACATCCAGTTCCTGCAGGGTCGTGCTGAGACGCAGGAGGCGTTCTTCCACACCTTCAACACCCTGCACGACCACAACAAGCAGGTGGTCATCACCAGCGATGTCGCGCCGAAGCATCTCACCGGGTTCGAAGATCGCATGCGGAGTCGCTTCGAATGGGGCCTGATCACCGACGTGCAGGCGCCCGACCTCGAGACACGCATCGCGATCCTCCGCAAGAAGGCCCAGAGCGAGGCTCTCCATATTCCCGACGAGGTACTCGAGTACATCGCCACAGTCGTGTCGTCGAACATCCGTGAACTCGAGGGCGCGCTGATCCGCGTCTCCGCGTTCGCGAGCCTGAACCGTTCGGCTCTCGACATCTCACTCGCCCAGACGGTGCTGCGCGACATCATCGACACGGCGGAAGACAACATCATCTCGCCGACGGACATCATCACCGCGACCGCGCAGTACTTCAAGCTGACGGTCGACGACCTCTACGGCTCGAGCAGGTCTCAGCAGATCGCCACGTCACGCCAGATCGCGATGTACCTGTGCCGCGAGCGGACGAGCCTGTCCCTGCCGAAGATCGGCCAGCTGTTCGGCAACCGCGATCACACCACGGTCATGTACGCCTACAAGAAGATCAGCGAGCTCATGAAGGAACGTCGTTCGATCTACAACCAGGTGACCGAGATCACCACCCAGCTCGGTCGGCGCTGAGCGCGCGCGCCTCGAAAAAAGGGGGTCGTAGCTTCCGATAGAAGGCTACGACCCCCTTTGCGTGCGTGAGAGCGGCATACGACGACACACATCGATGCCAGTTTGCACATGTGGATAACTTGTGGATGACTCGCCTCGAGGTCGGGACGAATGTGTGGGAAACGGCCGAACCTGTGGATAACTGTGGGAGGCGGTTCGACTGCAGCAATGCCGTCCACCCGCGGATTCCTCAGGGATTCCACAACTGACAACCGTGTAGTTCCCTACTCGCGTCTGCTTTCCACCGAGTTATCCACAGTATCCACAGGTGTTAACACCGTTAAGGAGTTAATTCAATCCAGGGGCGATCCGATCACCAGAGGGTGGGGAAAGTCCGACAGGCCCGAGCTTTGCTCCGGTCGTAGGGATACTCCCGAGTTGGGGGCTAGCATGGGAAGCCCTGCACTGGCAGGACCGACGACGACGCGTCTCAGAACGACGACAAGGGAGCACCCGTGAGGTTTCAGGTCAACCGCGATGTCTTCAGCGAGGCCGTGTCGTTCGTGGTCAAGCTGCTTCCGCAGCGAAACCCCCAGCCGATCCTCGCCGGCGTCCTGATCGAGGCGGACGGTTCCGGTCTCACGCTCTCCGCGTTCGACTACGAGGCATCCGCGCGTACGACCATCGAGGCCACGGTCGACACTCCCGGCACGATCCTCGTCCACGGTCGACTGCTCTCCGACATCGCGAGCCGTCTTCCCAATGCGCCGATCGAGATCGCCGTCGAGGACGACGGCAGCATCACGGTCACCTGCGGCTCTGCGCGATTCACCCTGGCAGCCATGCCTGTCGAGGAATATCCGTCGATCCCCGAGGTGTCCGGTTCATCGGGAGTCGTTCCGGCCGACGACTTCGGCACCGCGATCAGCCAGGTGGGGTTCGCCGCCTCACGCGACGACGTCACTCCGGTGCTGACCGGGGTCCAGCTGGAGGTATCGGGCCAGACGCTCAGCCTCGTCGCCACCGACCGTTACCGCGTATCCCTCCGAGACGTCCCGTGGGACGGCGAGGCGGTCGAGGCCAGCGCACTCGTCCCCGCACGCACGCTTCTCGAGGTAGGAAAGACCTTCGGTCACGCGGGCACCATCCAGATCGCGTTCTCGGGAGCGGGCGACCGCGAGATCATCGCGTTCACGGCGGGCAACAAGACGGTCACCTCGCTGCTGATCAAGGGAAACTTCCCTCCGGTCCGTCGTCTCTTCCCCGAGCAGACCGAGCACTACGCGGTCGTGAACACCGCCGACCTCGTCGAGGCGGTGCGCCGTGTGTCCCTCGTGCTCGATCGCGCAGCTCCGCTGCGCTTCACGTTCACGTCCGACAGCGTGACCATGGATGCGTCGGGCAGCGAGCACGCGCGCGCGTCGGAGTCCGTGGACGCGATCCTCTCGGGCGGCGACGATGTCACACTCGGCCTCAACCCGCAGTACCTCATCGAGGCGCTCGGTGCGGTCAAGAGCGAGTTCGTCCGCGTGACCTTCACGTCGAGCGACAACGCGAACAAGCTCAGTCCTGTGCTGATCACGAGCCAGACCTCGGTCGACCAGGCCGGTCTGGATTCGTTCAAGTATCTGCTGCAGCCCAACCTCCTGCTCCGCTGATCCTGCGACGGGCGCGCTTCGCGCGGCGACGGCAGTGTCAGACCCCGAAGGTAGGCTGACAGCGTGATCGTGGAACACCTGAGCTTGGTCGACTTCCGCAATTACGCGACCGCCGATCTCGCTCTGCATAAGGGTCCCAACGTCCTGGTCGGGCGCAACGGTCAGGGCAAGACGAACCTCGCAGAGGCTGTCGTCTTCCTCGCCACTCTGGGTTCGCACAGGGTCTCCTCGGATGCGCCGATGGTGCGCGAAGGCCAGGATTTCGCGATCATCCGCGCGCGCCTGTCCCACGGCGAACGCAAAGTTCTGATCGAGGTCCAGCTCAACAAGCAGGGATCGAACAAGGCGCGGATCAACGGCTCCCCGTCGAAGACGAATGAACTCCCCCGTTACGCCCACGTGGTGCTCTTCGCGCCAGAGGATCTGCAGATCGTCCGCGGCGACCCCTCGTCGCGGCGGAGGTTCGTCGACCAGCTGCTGATCCAGCGCACACCCCGCATGTCGTCCGTCCTCGCCGACTACGACCGGGTCCTCAAGCAGCGCAACGCGCTTCTGAAGTCGGCACGGGCGAGGGGCATCAAGGGCGAGGCACTGAGCACTCTCGACGTGTGGGACGACAAGCTCGTCTCCCTCGGTGCCGAGATCATCACCGCTCGACAGCGTCTCGCCGCCGATCTGCAGCAGCCGGTGGCCGAGGCATACGCGGCGATCGCAGGCGAGGATCATCGTCCCCAGCTCGAATGGGCGCTGTCGGTGCGCGGTGCGGATCCCGAAGAGGGGGTCGACGCGCCGGCCGAGACGTCCGGAGACATCGCCGAGATGTTCCACGCCGCGCTTCTCGCGAAGCGATCGAACGAGCTCGACCGCGGTCTCACGCTCACCGGCCCCCATCGCGACGACCTCGTCCTCCGAGTTCGCGGCCTTCCCGTCAAGGGATACGCGTCGCATGGCGAGTCGTGGTCGGTGGCGCTCGCGCTGCGTCTTGCGTCTGCCGAGCTGCTGCGCAGCGAGTCTCCTGCCGGCGATCCCGTCCTCATCCTCGACGACGTGTTCGCCGAACTCGACGCCGACCGCCGTCAGCGACTGGCCGCGCTGACCGCGGGCTACGAGCAGGTGGTCGTGACGGCAGCGGTGGAGGAGGATATCCCCGAGGTGCTCCACGCCCATGTCGTACGGATCTCGGCGGGAACGATCAGTGACGAGAGGGAGGTGGCGGATGAATGACATCGCACCCGGCCCGGCACCCGAGACGCCCGAGACCGTCGCGACCTATCTGCGCCTGCGCGGACTCGCACCGAGTTCGAAGACGTGGAAGCGCAAGCGACGCATCGTCACCGACGACGACAACGCCCCGTTCACGCCGGGTCGCGACCCCGGCCCGCTCGGAGCCGTGCTCGACAAGCTGACACGCGACTCCGGGTGGCAGAAGACCCTCGCCCGCGAGGACCTGGTCCGGCAGTGGTCCGACCTCGCCGGAACCGACACCGCGAAGCACTCCGAACCGGTCTCACTCGAGCGTGGTGTGCTCACAGTGAAGTGCGACTCGACCGCGTGGGCGAAGAACCTCCAGTACATGCGGGGGACGATCCTGACCGAGATCGGCCGTCGGTATCCGGACGCCGGCGTCGAGAACCTCCGCTTCATCGGACCGGACGTACCCTCGTGGAAATGGGGTCCCAGAGTCGTTCCAGGACGGGGTCCGCGCGATACCTACGGGTAGGACACCACGGATGGGGTCCGAAACGCTCAGAGGGCCACACGCGGCCGCTGAGCCGCATCTCGACACGAAAAGCCGCTAGACTGGGGATTCGTGATATCGATGTGGAGAATGCCCTCTGATGACGCCTGAATCCCCCGCTGACGAGACGGAATCGACCAACGGGGGAACCCCCGCGACCGAGGGCAAGATCTCCCCCAAGGCGAAGCAGCCCGGCGAGTACGGTGCCGACTCGATCCAGATCCTCGAAGGTCTCGAAGCCGTCCGCAAGCGCCCCGGTATGTACATCGGTTCTACCGGACCGCGCGGCCTGCACCACCTCGTCTATGAGATCGTCGACAACTCCGTCGACGAGGCCCTCGCCGGCTACGCCGACACCATCTTCGTCACGCTGCTCGAAGACGGTGGCGTCCGCGTGGTCGACAACGGCCGCGGCATCCCGGTCGATCCCCATTCCTCCGACCCGACGAAGTCCACGGTCGAGGTCGTCCTGACGATCCTGCACGCCGGTGGAAAGTTCGGCGGCGGCGCGTATGCCGTCTCCGGCGGTCTCCACGGCGTCGGCTCGTCGGTGGTCAACGCCCTGTCGACGCGGTTCGACGTCGAGGTCAAGCAGAAGGGCTTCGTCTGGCGGCACAGCTTCGCGAACGGCGGCGTCCCGCAGCAGCAGCTCGAGAAGGGCGAGGCGTCCGACGACACCGGAACGAGCATCACGTTCTGGCCCGACGCCGAGATCTTCACCGAGACCACGAACTTCGAGTACGACACCCTGCGCACGCGGTTCCAGCAGATGGCGTTCCTCAACAAGGGCCTCCGTATCGAGCTCTCCGACGAGCGTCCCGACTCGGCCTACGAGGTCGAGGTCGACGGGCAGCCGACCCTCACGCAGCCGAACGATGTCTTCTTCTACGAGCGCGGTCTCGTCGACTACGTCGAGTACCTCAACAAGGTGCGTCACGCCGAGGTCGTCAATGACGAGATCATCGCGTTCGAGTCCGAGGACACCGAGCGCAAGATCTCCCTCGAGGTCGCGATGCAGTGGACCACCTCGTACACCGAGAACGTCTTCACCTATGCGAACACGATCAACACGCACGAGGGCGGCACGCACGAAGAGGGCTTCCGCGCAGCGCTCACCACGCTCGTCAACAAGTACGCCAGGGCGAACAACCTTCTCAAGGAGAAGGACGACAACCTCTCGGGCGACGACGTGCGCGAGGGACTGACGGCCGTCATCTCGATCAAGCTCGGTGAGCCGCAGTTCGAGGGTCAGACCAAGACCAAGCTCGGAAACACCGAGGCCAAGGCGTTCGTGCAGAAGGTCGTGGGCGACCAGCTCGGCGACTGGTTCGACCGCAACCCGATCCAGGCGAAGAACGTCATCCGCAAGGCGATCGACGCGGCCACCGCTCGTCTCGCCGCGCGCAAGGCCCGCGAGACCGCTCGTCGCAAGAGCGTCTTCGAGTCGGCGGCGATGCCCGACAAGCTCAAGGACTGCACCAGCAAGGACCCCTCGATCAGCGAGATCTTCCTCGTCGAGGGTGACTCGGCCGGCGGCTCCGCGGTGCAGGGTCGCGATCCGCACACGCAGGCGATCCTGGCGCTCCGAGGCAAGATCCTCAACGTCGAGCGCGCTCGTCTCGACAAGGCACTGGGCAACAAAGAGGTCCAGGCGATGATCCAGGCGTTCGGCACGGGCATCGGCGAAGAGTTCGACATCGAGAAGGCGCGCTATCACAAGATCGTCCTGATGGCGGATGCCGATGTCGACGGCCAGCACATCACGACGCTGCTGCTCACGCTGCTGTTCCGCTATATGCGGGGACTGATCGAGGCCGGCTTCGTGTACCTCGCGATGCCGCCGCTCTACCGCCTCAAGTGGACGAACCAGCCTCACGAATACGTCTTCAGCGACGCCGAGCGCGACGCGCTGCTGAAGTTCGGCCTCGACAACGGCAAGAGGATCCCGAAGGATGCCGGCATCCAGCGCTACAAGGGCCTCGGCGAGATGAACGCCAAGGAGCTGTGGGAGACCACGATGGACCACACCACCCGGACGCTCCGCCAGGTGACCATCGAGGATGCCGCCGCGGCCGACGAGATCTTCAGCGTGCTGATGGGTGAGGACGTCGAATCGCGACGCAGCTTCATCCAGCGCAACGCCAAGGATGTCCGCTTCCTCGACATCTGACGCGTCCCGCGCCTGCATTCGTTCCCATAACGACCGGAATCGACAACACACATGACTGACGAAGTACGCCCCGAGCCGGCACACGACCACGGCAAGATCGACCAGGTCGACCTGCAGTCGGAGATGCAGCGCAGCTATCTCGACTACGCGATGGCTGTGATCGTCGGCCGAGCGCTGCCCGACGTCCGCGATGGACTCAAGCCCGTCCACCGACGCGTGATCTACGGCATGTACGACGGCGGCTTCCGCCCCGACAAGTCGTTCTCGAAGTGCGCTCGTGTGGTCGGCGAGGTCATGGGTCAGTACCACCCGCACGGCGACTCGGCGATCTACGACGCCCTCGTGCGTCTCGTGCAGCCCTGGTCGCTGCGCTACCCGCTGGCGCTCGGCCAGGGCAACTTCGGCTCTCCCGGCAACATGGGTGCTGCGGCGCCCCGATACACCGAGACCAAGATGGCCCCGCTCGCGCTCGAGATGGTGCGGGACATCGAAGAGGACACGGTCGACTTCACCGACAACTACGACGGGCAGACGCAGGAGCCGACGGTTCTTCCGGCCCGCTTCCCGAACCTCCTCGTCAACGGGTCGGTCGGTATCGCCGTCGGCATGGCCACGAACATTCCTCCGCACAACCTGCGGGAAGTGTCGTCCGCCGCTCTCTGGGCGCTCGACAACCCCGGTCTCCCCCGCGAGGAGCTCCTCGAGGGTCTGATCCAGCGGATTCCCGGCCCCGACTTCCCCACCGGCGCGCAGATCCTCGGCACGAAGGGCGTTCAGGAGGCGTACCGCACCGGACGCGGTTCGATCACCATGCGCGCGGTCGTCAACGTCGAGGAGATCCAGGGCCGCACGTGCCTCGTGATCACCGAGCTGCCGTACCAGGTGAACCCTGACAACGTCGCCGTGAAGATCGGCGACCTCGCCCGTGACGGCAAGATCACCGGCATCGCCGACATCCGCGACGAGTCCTCGGACCGCACCGGACAGCGCCTCGTCGTCGTGCTCAAGCGCGACGCCGTCGCGAAGGTCGTTCTGAACAACCTGTACAAGCACACGCAGCTGCAGGAGAACTTCGGCGCGAACATGCTCGCGATCGTCGACGGTGTGCCCCGCACGCTGGCGATCGACGGTTTCGTGACCTACTGGATCACCCACCAGCTCGAGGTCATCGTCCGCCGCACGCGCTTCCGTCTCGCGAAGGCCGAGCGTCGCATGCACATCCTGCGGGGATACCTCAAGGCGCTCGACGCACTCGACGAGGTCATCGCCCTGATCCGTCGTTCGGCCACCGTCGAGGATGCTCGTGACGGGCTGAAGAAGCTCCTCGACATCGATGACGACCAGGCTCAGGCCATCCTCGACATGCAGCTCCGTCGCCTCGCGGCACTCGAGCGTCAGAAGATCCTCGACGAGGCGGCCGAGCTCGAGCGCCTCATCGCCGAGTATCAGGCGATCCTTGCCGACGAGTCGCTGCAGCGCGACATCATCCGCGAGGAGCTCACCGGCATCGTCGACCGCTTCGGAGACGACCGTCGCACGCACATCCTGCACGGCTTCGACGGCGACGTCTCGATGGAAGACCTCATCGCCGAAGAGGAGATGGTCGTCACCATCACCCGTGCCGGGTACATCAAGCGCACGCGCAGCGACAACTACCGGTCGCAGCACCGCGGCGGCAAGGGCATCAAGGGTGCCCAGTTGCGGGCCGACGACATCGTCGAGCACTTCTTCGTGACGACCACGCACCACTGGCTGCTGTTCTTCACCGACAAGGGTCGCGTCTACCGGTCGAAGACCTACGAGGTTCCCGAGGCCGGCCGCGATGCGAAGGGGACGCACGTCGCGAACCTGCTCGCCCTGCAGCCCGACGAGAACATCGCGCAGGTGCTCGACATCCGCGACTACGGGGTGGCCGACTACCTCGTTCTCGCGACGCGCGACGGTCTGGTCAAGAAGACGCGTCTCGACGCCTACGACACGAACCGGCAGGGCGGCGTCATCGCGATCCGCCTGAACGACGAGGACGAGCTGGTCTCGGCACTCATGGTGAACGCCGAGGACGACATCCTGCTCATCAGCCGCCGCGGCATGTCCGTCCGGTTCAGCGCGACCGACGACGCGCTGCGACCGATGGGCCGCGCGACCGCCGGCGTGAAGGGCATGAAGTTCCGTGAGGGCGACAGCCTGCTGTCGGCATCCGTCGCTGCTCCCGGCCAGTTCGTGTTCGTGGTGACCGACGGCGGGTACGCCAAGCGCACGGCCATCGAGGAGTATCGCGTCCAGGGACGCGGTGGTTTCGGCATCAAGGTGGCCAAGCTGAACGACGATCGGGGCACTCTCGCGGGTGGTCTGATGGTCTCGTCCGACGACGAGGTCCTTGTGGTTCTGTCCAGCGGCAAGGTGGTACGCTCTGCCGTGGCCGAGGTGCCCGCCAAGGGTCGCGACACCATGGGAGTGGTGTTCGCACGGACGACGGAAGCCGACCGGATCCTCGCCATCGCCCGCAACGGTGAGCGGGGCCTCACTGAAGAAGACGAATCGGATGAGGCTGCGGTGGACTCCGGGTCCACGGCCCCCGAGACGAACGAGAACCCTGAGGAAGCAGACGCATGAGCACAGTAGCCGACAAGCTGGCGAAGAAGTCCACGCGCAAGACCGGTGGCAAGCAGGTGCGCCTGCGCCTCGTCTACGTGGATTTCTGGTCGGCCGTGAAGCTGTCGTTCCTGGGCGCTGTGGCGCTCGCGATCGTGACGATGGTCTCTTTCTTCCTGATCTTCCTCGTGCTGCAGGCGACGGGCATCCTCACGCAGGCGGATGACTTCGTCGGAACCATCACCGACAACTCCGTGCGGATCTCCGAGGTCGCCGGCCTGCCGCAGGTGATGGCGTTCGCCGCGGTGGTCTCCATCCTCAACCTCATCGTTTTCACGGTGCTCGGTGCGGTCATCGCCGGGATCTACAACGTCGCCGTGAAGGTGACCGGCGGACTGCTGGTCGGGTTCATGTCGAACTGATCGTCAGGATTCGAAGAGGGGCGGATGCGAACAGCATCCGCCCCTCTTCTGTTCTCCGACGGGTAGGGAAAACCCGAACCCGGGTCTCCGGTTGCCTCGGTGTCGGCCGGATCGGGGCCGCCGTACCTTTGAACCATGACGACACACACTGCCACGCCGCAACCGGCGACGGCCACGAAGCCGCCGTTGCGCATCGCGCTCTCGATCCTGCATCTCGCGGGAATCGGAGTCATCGGCGGCTTCATCTTCGCGACTCTCTCCGGACTGCTCGGCACCGGTCTCGGCCTGCTCTTCGCGGCGGGCGTCGGCATCGTGCTGCTCGTCGGACTCGTGTACGCCCTGTTCGGCGTGGGCTGGTTCGAGGTCGCGCGAGTGAGCGCTCTCTACAGGTCGCCCATCACGCCGCTCAGATGGCGCCCTCGGGATCGCCCCGGGTTCGCCGGCTGGCTCCGCTCTCTCGGTCGCCAGGCCATCGACGGCCGCATGTGGAGGGCCCTCGCGAACTTCGCGATCACCGCCGTGCTCGGCTGGATCGTGCTGCGGCTCGCCTTCGGTCTGGTCTGGTCGATCGCCATCTCCTTCGCACCCCTCACCGGAGCAGATGCTGTGATGGGTCCGTTCGGCGGAGGCGGCATCGACCCCTCGTGGGCTCCCCTTGTCGGGATCCTCGGAATCGCCGCCTGCATCGCCGGGATGATCGGCCTGGCACTTCTGCATCGTGTGCTCTCGCTGGCCATCGTCGTTCGCAGCCGGGAGGCCGAGCTCACCGAGCGGGTGCGCACCAGCACCGCCCAGCGCGAGGGCGCCGTGCGCGCCGCGGATGTCGAGCGCACCCGCATCGAGCGCGATCTTCACGATGGGGTCCAACCGCGCCTCGTGTCGGTCGGCATGACCCTCGGGCTCGCCCAGCAGAAGATCGACAACGACCCGGATGCCGCCAAGGAGCTCATCGCCGAGGCGCATACCTCCACCAAGGCCGCGATCACCGAACTGCGTCAACTGGCCCGCGGCATCCATGCGTCGGTCCTCGACGACCGGGGGCTGGACGCGGCGCTGTCCGCTCTCGCCGGACGCTCGCACATCCCCGTGCATCTCGATGTGCGCATGGACGGCCGGTGCAGCCGTGAGGCCGAAGCCGCCGTGTACTTCTCGATCGCCGAATCGCTCACGAACGCCGCGAAGCACTCACGGGCCAGCGAGGCGCGAGTCACTGTTCGCCTGCGCGACGGAGGCGTGCTCTGGGCCCGCGTGGAGGACAACGGCATGGGCGGCGCCCAGGTGCAGCCCGGCGGAGGCCTCGACGGCATCGCGAACCGCATCCTCGCGGCGGGCGGCACCTTCCGCCTCGAGAGCCCCGTCGGCGGGCCGACCAGCCTGGAGGTGAACGTGCCATGCGCATCCTGATCTGCGAGGACTCCGTCCTGCTGCGCGAGGGGCTGGTGCGACTGCTCGAGGATGCCGGCCACAGAGTGGTCGCGGCTCTTCCCGACACCAGTGGTCTCAGCGAGGCGGTGATCGAGACGGAGCCCGAGCTGTGCATCCTCGACGTGCGGCTCCCCCCGACGTTCACCGACGAGGGGATCCGCGCGGCGCTCGGACTCCGAGACACCCATCCTGCGCTTCCGCTGCTCGTGCTCTCGCAGTACGTCGAGGAGCGCTACGCGTCAGACCTCATCGCCGCGCAGGGTGGCCCACTGGGCTATCTCCTCAAGGACCGAGTGGCCGACGTCTCGGAGTTCCTCGCCTCGGTGCAGAGGATCTCGGAGGGCGCGACGGTGCTGGACCCCGAGGTCGTGGCTCAGCTGCTCACGCGCCGCAACCGGGATGACCGGATGCAGCGGCTCACCGAACGCGAACGGACCGTGCTGGCGCTGATCGCCGAGGGCAAGTCGAACCAGGCCATCGCCGGTCTGCTCTTCCTCTCGGAGGCGAGCGTCGAGAAGCACATCACGGCGATATTCCAGAAGCTGGGCTTCGAGCAGGGCGAATCGGGCAACCGACGCGTGCTTGCGGCTCTCGCACACATCGAGAACACGGGCGGTACGACGCCGACCGGACAGACAGGACTGGGACGATGACCACGAACAACGACGACAACCAGGGCGGGCGCACACCGCTCACTCCCCCGCCGGCGTCCGCGCCGCAGGGATCGGAGCCGACACCGGCATCTACAGCGGCGCCTCAGCCTCCTGCACAGCCCGCGACGGCCGATGCCGGTCGTTCCTCGGGAACGACGGCGATCATGATCGTCACGGCGATCGTCGGCGGCATCGCACTCCTCGGAGCGGGCGGGTCGGCCGCGGTCGCCGCCACCGGGAGCATGATGGCCTCCACCCAGGGCAGCGACGCGGTGCTGACCGAGGATGCATCCGGCGTCGAGAAGATCGACCTCGACGTGGATGCCGGGAACATGCGTATCGAGTTCCGTGACGTCGACGAGGCCGAACTGGCAGTGACGAACGCCCGCGGCCCCGCGTGGAGGCTCGAACGAGACGGTGACGAGCTGGTCGTCCGCAGCCCTGAGTTCCGCTTCGGATGGTGGTTCGGCGGATGGTTCGGCGACGATCAGTCGGCGGTGCTGACCCTGCCCGAAGAACTGGGCGACGGGCAGCTCGATGCCGACCTCACTCTCGATGCAGGCAGCCTCGATGTGGTCGGAGATTTCGGTGCCCTCGACGTCACCGTCAATGCAGGTGCGCTCGACGTCGAAGGTGCGGCGAGCAGCCTCAGCATCGACATGAGCGCGGGCCGTGCCGACGCGGCGCTCGACGGAGTCGACGTGGCCGATCTCAGTGTGTCGGCAGGCGATCTCACCGTCGATCTGACGGGGCGGGCACCGTCTCAGACGACGATCGATGTGAGCGCGGGCTCGATCGATCTCACGGTTCCGGACGAGTCGTATTCGATCATCCAGGACGTCAGCGCCGGATCACTCGACGCGAAGGTGGATCAGTCTTCCGGAACTCGGAACACCATCGATGTCACGCTCGCGGCCGGCAGCGTGACCATCCGTCCGGGCCGTTGATCCCGTTCGAGGGCGAGGGCGCGCCGGTGCCCCCGCCCTCGATTGGGTATTTCCGGAAATCTCCGGTAAAGTTTCGGAGGTTGACGGGCCCATAGCTCAGGCGGTTAGAGCGCTTCACTGATAATGAAGAGGTCCCAGGTTCAAGTCCTGGTGGGCCCACCCTTAACTCAAGAAATTCCCTCACGGGGCCTTAGCTCAGTTGGTAGAGCGCCTGCTTTGCAAGCAGGATGTCAGGAGTTCGAATCTCCTAGGCTCCACACTGTGTTGAGACAGTTCGAGAAGGCCCCGCCATCGTGCGGGGCCTTCTCGTTTCTGTTCAGTCTCCACAGTTGTTAACAACCCTGTTAACAACTGCTCGGCCTGCCTCGTCCGAGTGCACAGCTGTGGATGGAGCTGTTAACAACAGCTCGACAGGGCGCACCCGTCTCATTAGACCACCTAGATATCAACCCCCGTTCGTATTCTCAGGTCGAGGGCGTAGCGTGCTGGCATGAGCGACGGGGAGACGATGATCCAGACCGAGATCGTGTTCGATGGATCGAGCTACCTGCTCGCGCAGGATCAGGACATCGACGATCTGCGAGAACGCATCGAGTCGGCGTCGAAGACCGCGGGCACATTCGTCGACATGGTCGTGGTCGGCAACCGCGCAGTGAGCGTGTTGATCACACCGATGACCCAGGTCACGATCAGCGTCGCCACTGTGGCATACGACCCGCGAGATACCGGCGACGTCGACTTCCCTTTCACCGGGTTGTACGACGAGCTCTGACTCCCCGTGTGACCACGGGTGATCAGAGCTTCGGGCCGCGGACCATCCGCACGGGGCCTCGGGCGTCGTCGATCGACACCTTCTCGCCCTTCTGCGTCACCACGATCTCGTCGCGCTCTGCGAGTGCAGACGTGACTCGGCGGACGTCGGCCATGGTCGAGCGCCATGACTCGCCCCCCACTGTCCGAGCGACGTCGCTCGGGCAGATCGACGACTCGCCTCGCTTGCGGATGAGCGCGCGCATCGCGGCCGCGATCCTCTCATCGAAGTCGCCGCCGCTGCGGTCCTCCCACCAGGGCGCCCCTCGCTCTCCGAGGGCGGTCTTCGCGTCCTGCACCCGACGTCGCGCGTCCGACTCGTGGGCCTTCACGGCGCGACGTGCAGCCATCAACTCGTCGACGAGCTCCTGACGGAATGTCTCGGGAATCGAGGGATCGGTCGCACGCCACCGTCGGCCGTCGATGACGACGTGGTGACCGTCGGGAGTGCGCTCCGGTCCGCTCGCATCGGCGTTGTGCGTGCTGTCATCCGAGGCCATACCGCCAGTCAAACCGACGGCGATGCCGTCGACCAGGGGCTTGACCCCTGCGGAACTCCTCCCGAGCTTCTCGCGATCAGCGGATCAGACGGCGCGCAGGTCGTGCGGAGCGACGTTGAGACGGTCGCAGCCGTCGGCGGTCACCACGACGATGTCCTCGATGCGGGCACCCCATTCGCCCGCGAAGTAGATTCCGGGTTCGATGCTGAATGCCATGCCCTCGCGCAGCACGAGATCGTTGCCGGGCGCGATGTACGGCTCCTCGTGCACCGAGACGCCGATGCCGTGACCCGTGCGGTGCAGGAAGGCCTCGCCGAGCCCCGCCTCGGCGAGCACCGACCGCGCGGCGGCATCCACAGCCTCAGCGGTCGTGCCGGGGCGCACGGCGTCGACTGCGGCCTGCTGGGCGCGGACGAGCACCGAGATGCGGTCGGCGGCTTCCGGGTCGGGTGTGCCGACCACGTAGGTGCGGGTGCTGTCGGAGTTGTAGCCGCTCGGCACGGCGCCGCCGATGTCGACGACGACGATGTCTCCCTCCTCGATCATCCGGTCGGACACCTCGTGGTGCGGATCCGCGCCGTTGGGCCCCGATCCGACGATGACGAACTCGACGGTGCGATGCCCCTCGGCCACGATGGCCTCAGCGATGTCGGCGGCCACCTCGCGCTCGGTGCGCCCCGCCCGCAGCCATTCGGGCACACGACGATGTACGGCGTCGATCGCGGAGCCGGCACGCCGCAGCTCGGTCACCTCGTCGGCATCCTTGATCATGCGGCCCTCGCGCAGCACCGGGGTGGCGAGCTCGACGCGCACGTCGATCCGTTCCGCGAGCGGGATCACGTGCAACGCCGGCAGGGCGTCTGAGACCCCCACTCGCGCGGCAGAGCCCAGGGCAGCGGCCACGAGGTCGTAGGGGTTCTCTCCATCGACCCAGTCGGAGACGGCGAGGCCGAGCTGACCCACTGCCGTCGCCCTGACCTTCGCCAGCTCCATGCGCGGCACGATGACGGTGGGAGTCAGGTCGGGCCCGAGCACGAGTGCGGTGAGGCGTTCGATCGTGTCTCCCTCGACGCCGACCAGGTACTCCAGATCAGGGCCCGGACCCACCACTATCCCGTCGAGACCTGCGTCAGCGGCAAGGGCTGCCGCGCGGTCGAGTCGAGCGGCGTACACGGAGGCGGGGAACGGCAGTGTGCTCACGGCATCCACGCTACTGCGCCGGCCGTTCTCGGGGAATGGTGGCTCAGCTGACGGCGAGGAGGATGCGCTCGGTGAGCGCCTTGCGGTTCGCGGCAGAGAGATCGAGCAGCGCGTAGGCGGTCGGCCACATCGTGCCGTCGTCGAGGTTCGAGATCGGCTCGAAACCGAATGTGCCGTACCGCACTTTGAACTTGCTCGCCGGCTGGAAGAAGCAGAGCACCTTGCCGTCCTTACCCCACGCCGGCATGCCGTAGTACGTCCGCGGGATGAGCTCTGGAGCAACCTCGGTCACGAGCTCGTGCAGGGCTTTCGACAGCTCTCGGTCATTGTCATCGGGAAGCTTGGCGATCGCCGCTTCGAGGTCCGCGACCCCCTCCGCCCGCACCTCTTCCGGGGTCTTCTTGGCGCGAGAGCGAGACTTGCGCTTGTCGGCCGCAGCCTCCTTCATCGCCTCGCGCTCTTCCGCACTGAAGTTCTTCTCGTTGTCAGCCATGGCCGACTCCTTTCCCTGTGTGATCTGCGATGAGACTCACATTAGGGAGGCGGGGTGCTGCTGTGCTTCTTGATTCGTGATCGATGTCTCAGCGAGGTTCGTCCCGGTGCGTCACGCGCGTACCCTCCCCGAACACTGACCACTATGGTGGACGCATGGATATGCGCGTCGCGGCATACGCGGTCGTCACCGACGACGACGGTCGCATACTTCTCGCGCGCTGGACCGAGGGTCGTCGAGTGGCATGGACGATGCCCGGTGGCGGGCTGGAACCCGGTGAGGCTCCCGAAGACGCTGTGCGGCGTGAGCTCCGGGAGGAGACCGGCTACGCGGTCAAAGTGGGCGAGCTGCTGGGCATCCACTCGAGGGTGATCCCGGCGAGCCAGCGGGTCAACCAGTCGGATCAGCCCTTGCACACGCTGCGCATCGTCTACCGGGCGTCGGTGACGGGCGGGAAGCTGACCTTCGAGGCGGACGGCTCGACCGACATGGCGGAGTGGTTCCCGCTCAAGGCGGTGAGGGAGCTGCAGAGGGTGAAGCTCGTGGACATCGCGCTGCGGATGGCCGGCATCCTCTGACTCAGTCGCGGGCCTCCTCGGGCAGCGAGATGTCCGCCACGGTGGCACCGTAGGCGGCGATGAGGTCGTCAGCGTCGACGAAGAGGCTGTAGCCGTGCGCGCCGGCGCCCATGGCGATCCGCTGGCCGACGATCGACTCGTCGGCGAAGACGGGCCAGTCGGTTGTGCTGCCGATGGGCACGATCGTCCCGCGCTCGTAGCCGGTCGCCGCGAGGGCGAGATCCGGTTCGGGCAGGCGGAGCTTGTTCACTCCCACGACCGCACGCAGCTTCGGCCACGAGATCGACCTGCCGCCGGGGACCAGCGCGAACAGATACGTGTCGTCCGACCGTTTGACGACGAGCGTCTTGACGATGCCGGAGGGAGGGATGCCGAGCAGCGCAGCCGCCTCGAAGAGACTGCCGGCAGCAGGACGCTCGCGGATCTCGATCTCGAGCCCCCGAGCCGCCGCGGCGTCCCTCACCCGGGCATGGAGACCCCCCGGCTCAGCGGCCGGGGGCTCCGATGTCGAGGTCACGCGTCAGGTGCGGAGAGCGGGTCGTCGGCGACCCAGAGCTCGTCGTCGGCGCGCAGTGCCTGCCAGGCGGCGTAGAGAACACCGGCTGCTGCGGCGACACCGAGGATCAGAGCGATGATGGAGCCGACGCTCGGGCCCTTCGGCTCGGGCTGGGTGGCCTTCCGGACCTTCTTCACAACGCCCTCGCGCTTGGCGTTCGCCACGTCCCACGCGGTCAGCGCGCTGCCGACGACGCCGCCGACGATCGGGACGAACTTGTCGTCCACCACGTGGTGACCGAAGCGCACGCCGCGGTCGACGACGGGTGCGACACGGCGGTTGTAGGTGTCCTGCACGACAGGACCGACCTGCTCGCGACCGAAGTGGCCGAGCTGGCGTCCGGCCTCACGGGCGACGTCGGCGGCGTGGCCGACGAGGACCTGCTGGTTCTCCCAGAGCTGGTTGGCGTCGTTCTGAAGACGACGCAGCTCCTTCTTCCGCTTGCGGCTGATGCTCACGATGCTCTCCTGTCGATTGGAGTACGGATTCCCCATCTTGCCACGCGACCCTGTACGGGGCGAGGGAATCGCCGAACCCTTGCGTCGGAAGGAGATGAGCGCTAGACGAGGGCCGACTCATGGGAAGCTCTGCGAGAATGGACGCATGGCTCACGCTTCTCATGTCGCAACCCTGCACACCAACCACGGTGACATCGTCATCAACCTCTTCGGCGACCACGCCCCGAAGACGGTCAAGAACTTCGTCGGCCTGGCCGACGGCACCCAGGAGTGGACGCACCCCGCCACCGGCAAGCCGGGCGAGGGCGCTCTCTACAAGGACGTCATCTTCCACCGCATCATCCCGAACTTCATGATCCAGGGCGGCGACCCGCTCGGCCAGGGCGTCGGGGGCCCCGGCTACAACTTCGACGACGAGATCAACATGGAGCTCAACTTCAACGAGCCCTACATCCTCGCCATGGCCAACGCCGGCCTGCGTCGCAACGCCATCACGGGCAAGGCCGAGGGAACCAACGGCTCGCAGTTCTTCATCACGACCGACCCCACTCCCTGGCTCCAGGGCAAGCACACGATCTTCGGCGAGGTCGCCGATGACGCCTCCAAGGCTGTCGTCGATGCGATCGCCGCTGTGCCGACGGCTGCGGGCGATCGCCCCATCGAGCCTGTCGTGCTGCAGTCGATCGACATCGTCGCGGCCTGACACCGACGCTGGCCGATCCGGATGACGACGCCTGAGTTCACGGGCAACCGCGACAACTTCTGCTACCGGCATCCGGATCGGCAGAGCTTCGTGCTCTGCCAGCGGTGCCTGCGCACCATCTGCCCCGAATGCCAGACCCAGGCTGCTGTCGGGGTCATCTGCCCCGAATGCATGGCGGCAGAGCGCAAGAACCGCACTCCCGCCCAGAAGAAGGCCGAACGCCGCTGGGGCGGGCGCAACACCGCACTCTCCCCGCGCGGCAGCGGCAAGCCCGTGGTCACGTACTCACTGCTGGCGATCACCTCGTTCATCGGGCTCCTTCAGCTGATCCCCGGTGTGGGGCAGGTGATCACCGGCCAGCTGCTGTTCGCTGCCGGTTACCTGTATCCGGATCTGTCGCTCATGCCGTTCGAACCCTGGCGGCTTCTCACAGCGGTCTTCGTGCATGGCGGCTTCCTGCATCTCGCGCTCAACATGCTCGCTCTCTGGATGCTGGGCCAGAGCCTCGAACCGATGCTGGGCCGTGTCCGCTTCCTGTCGCTGTACCTGATCAGCGGCCTCGGCGGCTCGGTCGCCGTCGCGCTTCTCGCTCCGGGGACCGCCACAGTAGGCGCCTCCGGAGCGATCTTCGGCCTGATGGCCGCGCTGCTGATCATCGGCAGGCACATCGGCGCGAATGTGACCGGCATCCTCGTGATCCTCGGCATCAACTTCGTCGTCGGATTCGTGTTCTCCCAGAACATCGCCTGGCAGGCGCATCTCGGTGGAGCGATCATCGGCGCGCTCGTCGCATTCATCCTCACGAGAACCCGACGGCGAGAGCAGCGGAATCTACAGATCGTGCTGCTCGCAGCGGTCGTCGTGGTCCTGGTTCTGATCGTCGCCCTGTTGGTACCCTTCCTGATCACCACGGTTTACTCCTGATCAGAAGTTGTTAACAGGGTTGTTAACCGGTGTGAATAACATCTGTGTAATTCTCCCCATGTTGGGGATAACCTGTGGATAACTCGAAAGAAGGCCCCCCTCGCCAGTGCGAGGGGGGCCTTCTTCGAAAATAGGGGCTTGCGTCAGCGCCAGCGCGTGGTCATGAGGAAGCCGATCAGGGCGATGCCCAGGCCGATCGCGAGGTTCCAGTTGTCGAGCCCCGGGATCGGGAACTGCATGCCCGAGATGTAGAACACGAGGATCCACACGAGACCGAGGAGCATGAAGCCGACCATCACAGGCTTGAACCACACGGCATTGGGTGCAGCGTCGCCTTCGCTGCGCGGAGCTTCGGGTTCTTCGGTCTTGCGGTCGCGTGCCATTCCCACAGTGTACCCAAGAGTGTCATATCGCGCGGAAAACCAAGGCCGCAGGGCGAGAGCACAGGTCTGACGGATAGCATGTCGCCATGACTGCATCCGTCGTCTCGGGGGAGCGACGTGCACACCGCCGCCGCCCCCGGTCGCGCGCGACCTTCACCAGCGTCCTCGGTGAGCTGCTGCTCACGGGCGGGGTGATCGTGCTTCTCTTCGTCGCGTGGCAGATGTGGATCGGCGACATCATCATCTCGGCCCAGAAGAACGAGGAAGGCGCGGCGGTCTCGCAGGAGTGGGCGAACGCACCTGCCCCCGAACTCCCACCGGTCGTCGAAACCGACGACGGAGCGACCGTGTTCGAGCCGGTGATCCCCGCAGCTCCCGCCGACACCGAGCTGCTCGGCCAGATGCATGTGCCGCGGTTCGGTGCCGAGTACAACGTGGGCATCTACGGCGGGACGACCCGCGCACGCACGCTCGACAAGCTCGGGATCGGCGTCTACACCGACTCGAAGATGCCCGGCGAGGTCGGGAACTTCGCGATGGCCGGCCACCGCACCACCTGGGGCAAGCCGTTCAACCAGCTCGACAAGCTCCAGGTCGGCGACGCGATCGTCGTCGAGACCCCTGACGGCTGGTTCACGTACCGTTTCCGGACGCTGGAGTACGTCGCGCCCACGCAGACGGACGTGCTGCTCGATGTGCCTCAGATGCCTGGGGTCGCGACCGGCGAGAAGTACATCACGTTGACGGCATGTTCGCCGCTCTACTCCCTGGCAGAGCGCATCGTCGCCTACGGCGTGTACGAGAGCTTCCAGCCGCGCGCCGAGGGTCCGCCCGCCGCGCTCACGGATCCACCGCCTCCGCCGGCCGCGCCGTCGATCTAGCCGAACGGACACAGACGAACCATGTACGCCGCACTCTGGCGCATCCTCCCCGGCCCGTGGTGGCTGAAGCTCTTCATCCTCCTCGTGCTCGTGGCAGCGGTGCTCTACGGACTCTTCTGGTACGTCTTCCCCTGGGTGAGCCCGCTGATCACCCCTGGCGAGGTCGACCTCGAATGACCCGCGTGCTCGTCGTGGACAACCACGACAGCTTCGTGCACACGCTCGTGGGATACCTGCGTGAGCTCGGCGCCGACGTCGCGCTGATCGAAGCGGATGCCACCGATGCCGCTGAACTCGCGGCGATGCTGGCGGACTTCGACGCACTGCTGCTCTCTCCCGGCCCGGGAACCCCGGACGATGCCGGGGTCTCGGTCGACGCCGTGCGCCTCGCCGCACGGATCCGGATGCCGCTTCTCGGGGTCTGCCTGGGGCATCAGGTGATCGGCGCCGCGTTCGGCACCCGCGTATCGGAGGCAACCGAGCTGATGCACGGAATGGTGTCGCCGGTGACCCACGACGGCTCAGTGCTCTTCGCCGGCATCCCCTCGCCGTTCGACGCCGGCAGGTATCACTCTCTCGCTCTCTCGGAGGCCGACCTGCCGGCCGACGTGGTGGTCACCGCGCGCACTGCCAGCGGCACCGTCATGGCACTGCAGCACACCGCACTGCCCATACTCGGGGTGCAGTTCCATCCCGAGAGCGTGCTCACCGAGGGCGGATACCGTCTGTTGGCCAACTGGCTCGAGCTGTGCGGCGACACGCACGCCGTGGCGCTCTCAACGTCGCTGCACCCGCTGTCGGGCGAAGATGCTCGTGCAGATCAGCCCGGGGCGACGCAGTAACGCAGTTCGACCGTCGAGCCGATGGCCACGTCTCCCGGTGCGGCAGACATCGATGACACGGTGGGCGGTTCGGTCGGCGTGCAGTCGATCAGCTCGACCGGACTGGGCGTGAGGCCGATGCGTTCGAGCTCGGCTTGAGCCGCCTCCATCGTCCACCCGGTGACGTCGGTGAGCGTGACCCGGCCGCTCGCGACGACGAGATTCACGATGGTCTGCGGTGCGACCTCGCTGTCGGCCGCCTCGCTGGCCTCCATCACCGTCTCGGCAGCCAGCCCCTTGTCATTGCGCTGGATGACCGTGCCCAGTTCGAGTCCTGCCGCCGCGAGTGCGTCTTTGGCCGCCGACAGGGACAGGCCCTCGAGCATCGGGACGACGACCGTCTCCTTGCCGGAGGACACGTAGACGGTCACGGAATCGCCCTCGCTGACGGCGGTGCCGGCGGCAGGGTCTGTACGGGTCACGTTGCCCTCGACGATGTCGTTGCTCGACTCGAGCACCAGTTTCGAGGTGAGATCGAGTTTCCCGAGGTCATCCTGGGCACGCTCGGACGAGACGTTGACGAGGTCAGGCACCACGCGCGAGCTCGACGGCATGTCGTCGGGGCGCATGCTGAGCGTCCAGACCCAGAACAGGACGGATGCGAGGAGCACGGCGAGCAGCGCCACACCTGCCCAGATCCACGCGACGGGCGGACCCGACTGCGTACGGGCCATGGTGGTGTCGGTGCTCAGCTGGCGCAGCGAGCGGGCGGTCTCCTGCGCGGCGCGCGGGTTCGGGCCGTACAGCTCGCTGGTGAGCGCCCCCAGTTCCTTGCGGGTGGGCGCATGGCCGGACACCGCGGAATCGAGCGCGGCGCGGAAGTGCGCGGCATCCGGGTATCGCTGGTAAGGATCCTTGGCCAGCGCGCGCAGGACGATGGGGTCGAGCGCGCCGGGGGAGTCCTCGTTCACCTCGGTCGGAGGGACCGGGGTCTCGCTCACGTGCTGGTAGGCGACCGCCACAGGGGATTCGCCGCGGAACGGCTGACGGCCGGTGAGCAGCTCGTAGAGCACGACGCCGGTGGAGTAGAGGTCGGCGCGTGCGTCGACCGGCTCGCCCTTGGCCTGCTCGGGCGAGAAGTATGCCGCGGTGCCGATGATCTGCGTGGTCTCGGCGACCGTCGACGAGGAGTCGGACACGGCTCGGGCGATGCCGAAGTCCATGACCTTGACCTGGCCCTTGTCGGTCACCATCACGTTGCCCGGCTTGATGTCGCGGTGCACGACGCCCGCGCGGTGCGAGTAGTCCAGAGCCTCGAGGATGCCGTCGACATAGCGCACGGCTTCTTCGACAGGCACCGGGCCCTTGGCGATGATGTCCTTCAGCAGCGTGCCGCTGATCAGCTCCATGATGATGTACGGAGGCTCATCCGTGCTGCTGTCGGTGGTCGAGGGGTCGCCGGCGTCGTAGACGCGGACGATCGACGGGTGTGACATGCGCGACGCGGACTGGGCTTCGAGACGGAAGCGCGTGCGGAACGCGTTGTCGCGAGCCAGCTCGGGGTCGAGGATCTTGATCGCCACCGCGCGACCGAGCGTCAGATCGTACCCGCGGTACACCTTCGCCATGCCGCCGTGCCCGATGAGCTCGTCGACGCGATAGCGACCCGCGAGAACGCGTGGCTCTGTCGACACGTAGTGACCCCCTGATACGACCTTGTGGATGCTCCAGCCTACGGCGGGAGCGCTTTATTCGCCTGAGTCTCCGCCGTCGGCGTCGCCCTCACCGGCATCCGGTGCCGCCGGCAGGATGACGACGCCCTGCATGGCATCCGACTGCTCGGACGGCATGTCGCTTCCGCAGAAGACGCGGTACGTGGCGGTGATCGACTGTCCGGCGGTGCCGGGGATGATCTGCGTCGAGAGCACGCTCGGTCCGAAGCTGCGGATGGACTCGCCGGAGGTGCCGCCGGAGAAGGTCGCGTTGGTGAGCGTCACCTCGAAGGCCGATCGCGCGGGCGTTCCGGACGGGCACTCGAAGCTCGGCCAGTTGAGGGTCACGGGCTCGCCCTCGGTGGCGGTGCCGGCGATGGTCGGAGTGCCCGAGGGCTTGCCCACCTTGACCTGCTCCTTGAAGGTCGTCAGCGTGATGGCCGTCCCCTCGGGAACGTTGCCGCCGGGCTGCACGGACTCGACCGTTCCGACCTGGTTCGCGTTGGGAGCGATGGTGTTGCCCACCACGCACTCGGCCTGGAGTCCGGCATTCTCGGCGGCGGCCTGTGCGGCCTCGCACTGCATGCCCACGAGTCCGAGAGCATCGACGTCGACGAGTTCGGGCTCAGGCGTCTCGGTCTCGGTCGGCGTCGGCTTCGGCGTCTGCGACGCCGTCTCCGACTGGGTCGGCTCGGGATCGGCGTCACCCTGGTTCATCAGGGCGAAGACGGTTCCACCGAGCACGATCACGAGCAGCGCGATGAGAGCGATCAGCGGCCACGTCCAGGGGCTGCGCTTCTTCTTCTTCTCGGCTTCCTCGTCGGCCTGTTCGCCGGTGGGCAGCTGGGCCGTCGTGGGGAGGATGCGCGTCGTGCCGTCGTCACCCGATGCGGTGAGCAGCTGGGTCGCGTCGTCGGAGGCGACTCCACCCGTCGCGATGGCCGGCACTGCGATGGCGGCGGAGTTCAGGTCGCCCCGGCGCAATGCCTGGGCGGCGCGTGCCACGGTCGCGGACGACGACGGGCGGTCGGCCGGCTTCTTGGCGATCATCGCCATGACGAGGTTCTGCACCGGGATCGGCACGGTCGGCGGCAGCGGCGGAGGCTGCTCGTTGATCTGCGCCATCGCGATCGCGACCTGCGACTCACCCGTGAAGGGGCGCTTGCCCGCGAGGCATTCGTAGGCGACGATTCCGAGCGAGTACGTGTCCGTCGCCGGCGACGCCGGGTGTCCCGACGCCTGCTCGGGCGAGAGGTACTGCACCGTGCCCATGACCTGACCGGTGGCCGTCAGCGGCACCTGATCGGCGATGCGCGCGATGCCGAAATCGGTGATCTTGACGCGGCCGTCGGGCGTGATCAGCAGGTTTCCCGGCTTGATGTCACGGTGCACGAGACCTGCCGCATGCGCGGCCTGCAGAGCGGATGCCGTCTGCGCGACGATGTCGAGGGTCTTGTCGGCGCTCAGCGCACCGTCGCGCTCGAGCACGGTCGAGAGGGCTTCGCCGGGAACGAGCTCCATGACGAGGTAGGCGCTGCCGTTCTCCTCGCCGTAGTCGAACACGCTCGCGATGCCCTCGTGGTTGACGAGTGCGGCATGGCGCGCCTCAGCGCGGAACCGCTCGAGGAACCCGGGGTCCCCCATGTACTCGTCCTTGAGGATCTTGATGGCCACGGTGCGTCCGATGACGTGATCCGTCGCCTCCCACACCTCGCCCATGCCGCCGATCGCAATACGCGACTGCAGCTCGTAGCGACCACCGAACGACACACCCTGCGTCGGTCTCATCTGCCCAGCACCGCCTCTATGACCTTCTTTGCAATCGGAGCGGCGATGGTGTCGCCGGATCCTGACTGCCCTTGTCCACCGCCGTCTTCGACGAGGACCGCTACTGCCACCTCGGGGTCGTCCGCCGGCGCGAAGCCGGTGAACCACAACGTGTAAGGCTTGTTCCCGTTCTCGGTCGTGCCGGTCTTCCCGGCCACATCGACCCCGTCTATTCTTGCACCCTGCGCAGCGCCGTTTGAGACGCTCGCGACCATCGACGACGTGAGCTGATCGGCGATCGTCGCATCGGTCGTCTGACCGAACTGGGTGTCGTCGTACGAGCGGATGACCGAGAGGTCGTTGCCGATCACCGTGTCGACCAGACGGGGGTTCATCACGACGCCGTCGTTGGCTATGCCGGCGGCCACCATCGCGATCTGCAGCGGCGTCGCGGTGACCTGTCCCTGGCCGAATCCGGTGAGGGCGGTCTGCGCATCGTCGAGGGCACGCGGGTAGCTCGACGGAGTCGATTCGAGCGGCGTGGAGAAGCTCCGGTTGAACCCGAACTTCTCCGCCATCTCGCGGATCGCGTCATCGCCGAGCTCGACGGCGAGCTCGGCCATCGGGATGTTGCAGCTCAGACGGATGGCTTCCGAGATCGTCACGGTGTCTCCGCTGCCGCACGTGCCACCCCACGCGTTGGCGACCGTGTTCGTCGAGCCGGGCAGCTGATAGCGAGCCGGGTTCGGAAGCGTCGAGTCGGGCGTCCAGTCGCCCGACTCGTACGCGGCGGCCGCCACGACGAGCTTGAACGTCGAGCCGGGAGGGTTGAGGTCGCCGGCGATCGCCCGGTTCGAGAGAGGCTTCGTCGGATCCTCGTCGAGCTGGTCGTAGGTCGCGTTCGCGGCATCCGCGTCGTGCGTCGCGAGCTGGTTGGTGTCGAACCCGGGGGTGGACACCAGTGCGAGGATCCGCCCGGTCTTCGGCTCGATCGCGACGACCGCGCCGTTGAGGCCCTGCAGAGCGTCGTACGCGGCGCGCTGCGCGGCCGTGTCGAGAGTCAGCTCGACACTGAATCCGCTCTGCGGCTGACCGGAGAGGATCCGCTCGATCTCGGCGAAGAAGGCGCTCGAGCCCGTTCCCGACAGGTCGGCGTTCATCGCCCTCTCGATGCCGGTCGCCGACTGCAGAGCGGGGTTGAAGTACCCGGTGACCGGGGCCCACATCGCGGCATCGGTGTAGACGCGCTGGAACTGGTAGCGGTCATCCGAGGGGGTGGACGAGGCGATCGCGACGTCGTCGACGATGATCGAGCCGCGCTGGATCTCGTAGCTGTCGAGGAGGGTGCGCCTGTTGTTCGGGTTCTGCCCCAGGGCGTCGGCTTCGACGACCTGGATCCAGCTGGTCGCGGCGAACAGCGACAGGAACATGAACAGCATCACGATGCTGAGACGGCGGAGTTCTTTGGTCATGTCAGCCGATCACCGCCCGGGGTTGGCTGCGAACGCCGTCGGAGATGCGAAGCAGAATGGCCACGATCAGCCAGTTGGCGATGAGCGACGATCCACCGGCGGCGAGGAACGGCGTGGTCAGACCGGTCAGCGGGATCACTCTCGTCACGCCGCCGACCATGATGAACACCTGCAGTGCGATGGTGAACGAGAGGCCGATGGCGAGCAGCTTGCCGAAGTCGTCCTGACCCGCCAGGCCGATGCGCACTCCGCGGCTCACGAAGACCATGTAGAGGCAGAGGATCGCGAACAGCCCGATCAGGCCGATCTCCTCGCCGAGACTCGTGATGATGTAGTCGCTGTGGGCGAGGGGCGTGACGTCGGGGCGCCCCTGGCCCCAGCCGGTGCCGAGGAGTCCGCCGTGCGCCAGTCCGAAAAGTCCCTGCATGGGCTGGAAGCCGGCGCCGTCGGGGTCGACCTTCTCGGGGTCGAACAGGAACAGCCAGTTGACGAAGCGGCCCTGCACGTAGCTGAGGATCTGCGTCGCCACAGCGACGCCCGCGGCCACCAGCGCGAGGCCGATGAGCACCCAGCTGGTCTTGCCGGTCGCGACATAGAGCATCGCGACGAACATGCCGAAGATCAGGGTTCCGGTACCGAGGTCGCGCTGGATCACGATGATGCCGAGCGAGATCGCCCACACCACGAGGACCGGTCCGAGCTCGCGCATGCGCGGCCACATGATCCCGAGGAACTTCGTGCCGACCGACGTCAGGCTCTCCCGCGTGCGCACGAGATAGCCCGCGAAGAAGATCGCGAGACAGATCTTGGCGAGCTCACCGGGCTGGAAGGCGAACATGCCGCCGAGCGACACCCAGACCTGGGCGTTCGCATCGGGGATGCGGAGGCCCGGAACGAAGGGAAGCAGCAGGAGCAGGATGCCGGAGAGGCCGAAGATGTAGGTGTAGCGGAACAGCACCCGGTAATTGCGCAGCAGGATCACGCACGCGATCGCGCCGGCGAGGGAGATGCCCGTCCACGCGAGCTGCTTCGTCGAATACGCGTCCCAACCCGTCAGCGACTTCGCGATGTCGATGCGATAGATCATCGCGATGCCGAGGCCCGTCAGCAGCGTGGCGATCGGGAGCAGGAACGGGTCGGCGGCCGAGGCCACGGCACGCAGCACGAAGTGCATCGCGAACGCGAGCACGGCCAGGCCGCCGCCGATCGCGAGGATCATCGGGTCGATCAGGCCCAGTGCACCGAGCTGCACGAGTGTGAGAGCGCCTCCACTGAGGGCGACGGCGAAGAGCAGCAGCCAGAACTCGCGGTTGCGCTGCGTCTGCGGCATCCGCATTCTCTTGAGGGCCTTGATGACGCTGGTGTCGGCCGTGACGTCGGTGGTCATCCTGCGTCCTCCGTCGGCGTCGCGGTGGGCAGGGGAGTGGGCAGCGGGGTCTCGCCGATCACGCGGTCGGCGCCGGCCTGCAGCCGCGCGACGATGGCCTCGGCATCCGAGAACGATCGGGCGGTGATCGTGCGCTCCACGGAATCACGCTGGTAGGGCGGGAGGTTGGCGAGCAGGATGTCGGTGTCACGGAGCGGCGTCGACAGGGTGATCGGGCCGATGTTCTGCTGCACGCCCTGGTAGATCACGACGCTGTCCTCGTCGGCGCCGACGAAATAGCGGGTCTGGGTCCAGCTGTAGGCCGCGAAGGCCGCGAACACGAGCATCGCGACGACCACCAGCATCCCTGCGATCCACCCGAGACGACGGCGCTTGGCGCGTCGACGATCTTCCTCGATGAGCTCCTCGAGGTATTCGGGGGCCGGCTCGAAATGGCTGGGCTCGTTCGCGGCCTGGCGAACGGGGTGCAACCAGTTTCCGCGGGGAGCGCGCACCGGAGGCACGGTCACGTTGGCGGGGTTCGATGCCGAGCCGACGATCGTCGCCGTGCCGGAGTGCATGGCGTGCTGTCCGCCGACCTCGACGAGGACGATCGTCACGTTGTCGGGGGCGCCGCCGTCGAGCGCCTGCTTGAGCAGGTTGTCGGCCGTGCGGCCGGGCGCCATGCCCATGCGCATCGCCTTGAGGATGTGATCCTCGTCGACGACGCCCGACAGGCCGTCGGAGCACAGCAGCCAGCGGTCGCCCCGCTGGGTGTGCATCACGAACATGTCGAGCTCGGGATCGGCGTCCATGTCGCTCAGCACGCGCATCAGCACCGAGCGGCGCGGGTGGTATCGCGCCTCTTCGGGGGTGATGCGGCCCGAGTCGACCAGGCGCTGCACGAAGGTGTGGTCGGCAGTGATCTGCGTCACCGCGTCGTCGCGGTAGAGGTAGATGCGCGAGTCGCCGATGTGGCCGATGACCGCGTAATCGTCGACCATGATGATGGCGCTGAGCGTGGTGCCCAGGCCCGCGAGCTCCGGGCGGTCCTTGGCGGCGCGGATCAGGTCGCCGGCCGCGGTGGTCGCGGCGGCCTGCAGAGAGGCCTGCGCGTCTTCGACCGACGAATACGGCTGGTCGAGCGGCTCGAGGCGGTGGATCGCGATGCTCGAGGCGACGTCGCCGCCTGCGTGACCGCCCATGCCGTCGGCGACGACGAACAGGTTCGCCCCGGAGTAGCCGGAATCCTGGTTGTTGGAGCGGACCTTCCCGGTGTGGGAGATCGCGGCGCTCGAGCCCTCGAAGACCATGCCGGGATCAGGCTCGCAGCTCGAAGGTCGTGGCGCCCACCTTGATGGGCGTGCCGAGGGCGAGGGCGACGGGACCGCCGGTCACCCGCTGGCCGGCGACGAAGGTGCCGTTGGTCGAGTCGAGGTCCTGGATGGCCCAGCTGTCGCCGCGCAGCAGCAGACGCGCGTGATGACTGGACGTGTAGTCGTCGCGGATCACGAGGGCGGATTCGCTGGAGCGT
Source organism: Actinomycetota bacterium (assembly GCA_037033305.1). Classification (GTDB taxonomy): domain Bacteria; phylum Actinomycetota; class Actinomycetes; order Actinomycetales; family Microbacteriaceae; genus Microbacterium. Next base: position 40,568 of record JAZBLP010000024.1, read on the forward strand.
CCGATCGTCAACGTCTCTGTGCCGAGGGGGAGCTCGAGCCCCGCCTTCGGGCCGGAGGTGATGACGAGGCGCTTGGCCGTGGCGACCGTGGCGGGCCCGGTGCTGGGCTTCGACGACGCGGGGCGCGATGCCGGGGCGGATGACGGTGCCTGCGTCGGAGCGGGGGTCGCCGCTGCGACCTCGGCCGGGAGCTTGCGGACCTTCATGCCGAACAGGTCGGCGCGCAGCGAATAGACGACTCCGAACACGAAGAACCACAGCAGCAGCAGGAAGCCCACACGGAGCAGCAGCAGGACGAGTTCACTGGGAGTGCTCACGAGAGGGCTCCGAACGCACGGGTCGCGTCATCGTCGCGCGGCCGGGGCGGGCGCGACGGGGTTGCGACGGGAACGATGCGGAACACCAGGTCGGTGCGTCCGATGGTCAGGGTGGTGTCGGAGGGGAGGGCGGCTTCGCGCACCTTCTGGCCGTCGACCTTGGTGCCGTTGGTCGAGCCGAGGTCGCGCATCATCGCGCGCTCGCCATCCCAGAGGACCTCGACGTGCTTGCGGCTGGATCCGGCGTCGGCGATCGTGATGTCGGCATCCGTGCCGCGGCCGATGACGGTGCGTGCGCGGGTGAGCGAGTGGCGGCGGCCGTCTACGTCGATCACGGCCTGCCACTCGACGCGGCCCTCGACGGTTCCGGAGCTGACGTTGATCGTGCCGGTCGCGATCTTGTCATCGCCCTCGAGTGAGATCGAGAGCGGGCCCGAGAAGCTGTAACCCTGCGACTTCGCGTGCTTCGTGAGAAGCGCGTGCAACTCGTCGGTGAGGGCTCCGCCGAGTCCCTGCATCCGCTCGGCGTCGTCTGTGCTGAGGCGCACGACGAAGTTATTGGGCGCGATGATGCGGTCCCTGCTCACCACAGCCGCTTTGGTGTCCGCCTCGCGCCGAAGGGCCGAAGCGATCTCCACGGGCTGGATGCCGCTGCGGAAGGTCTTCGCGAAGGCGCTGTTCACAGCGCGTTCGAGACCCTTCTCAAAGCTGTCAAGTAGTCCCACTGGGCTCCTCTGGCATGCCGACCGGTAGGCACATCGTAGCGAGGTGTGCTGGGTGAACGCCCTCGCGAGGCGGGAAAGCCGCGAGATTCCGGGGGAGTGGGGGAGTGGGGATGCGCCGAATGCAGGACCGCGGCGCGTCTGCAGGACGGGAGAACATCGTCTGATCCTGCATCCGTGCCGGGCTCCTGCATCCGGTCGCGCTGCCGATCGGGGCCCGGTTTCTTCGCGGGGGTGAACGCGTGATATCTTTGGGAAGTTGAGTTCTTCGGAGCCCGACATACTCGCGCGAGTGGCGGAATGGTAGACGCGCTGGCTTCAGGTGCCAGTGTCCTTATGGACGTGGGGGTTCAAGTCCCCCCTCGCGCACAGCGAGCAGCAGTACAGAGACAGGCCCGGTTCCTTTCGAGGAAGCCGGGCCTTTCTCATGTGTCGGCATGGGTGTCGGCAGTGTCAGCCGCGGATCGACCGCCGCGCCGCTTCGAAGCGCACCCAGTCGTGGTCGGATGCCGGCGTCAGCTCCCACTCCTCGACAGGGCCGCTCTCCCATGCCGTCGCTGCCACCGCACCACCGGCGTCAGTGAGATCGGACACGACTGGGGCATTGAGACGCCCGCCCGCGAGCAGCTTCTCCTGCGTCGCCTTCTTCACCCGACCCCACCATTCCGGCTCGGGTGTCGCGGTGAGCACCTCGCCCTTCTTCAGGACGACGGCGACCGCGTCGACTCCACCGTCAGCGGAGTCGTCGACGATGAGAACGGGCGGGCGCTTCACGCCCAGAGCCGCCATCACCGCCTCGCCGAGGGAGTCGTGGGTGCCGGTGCTCGTGTGCCGGCCGTCGAGGGTGTGCTCGATGTGGAAGCTCATGGAAGAAGGCTACTCACGGGGCGTGAACGACGCGCCGAGATCGTCCACTTATTTTGAATGACTAAAAATAAGGTACGGTGGGA
>JAZBLP010000025.1:0-41424 GCA_037033305.1 Actinomycetota bacterium
CGCCGACGGAGAAAGGATCCTGGCGGTCAGCGCTGGGCTGCGGACGAGCCGTCGAGGTCGAGGTCCACATCGACGAACCAGTCGCTGTGGCCGGCCTGCTCGTCCGCGTCCGGAGAGTCGGGATAGAGGCGATGCGCCTGCAGCCTCGCCGCATGCTGGCTGAAGTCGGGCTCCTCGTCCTCGAACCGCTGCGGCCCGACCAGCAGGTCGTTCCCGACGCCGATCACCAGGTCGGCGCAGTCCTCGCGCCCGTCGACGAGGATGGGGATCTCGACGGCGTCGGCCTCCCCCTCTTTGGCGACGGCTGCGGCGAGAGTCACGAGAGAGTCCGCCACGTCATCCGTGGTCACCAGCTGCTGCCCTGCGTACGAGACGATCTTCATGGATCCATTCTGGCGGACTCGGCCGATGCGCTGCGGGGGTTGCGTGGCGTCACTCCGTTCGATAAGCGCCCATCTCCCCGCGAGCCGCTGTCGCGTCACATGCGCGCGTAGCGTGCTCGGGCGAAGCAGAACAGCCCGTACAGCACGAGGCCCGCGCCGACCACCCACAGAATGACAGCCCCGAACGGGAGTCCCGCCAGCGCGCGCAGCGCCGAGTCCAATCCCCCGGCCGTCTCGGGATCATGGGTGAGCGCCGCGATGACGAAGAGCACACCCGCCACCCCGACCGCGATGCCCTTGGCGACATAGCCGGCCGTTCCGAAGGCGGCGATGCCGGATCGCGCCTTTCCGGACGGCACGGACAGATGCTCCATGAATGCGCGAGTGATTCCTCGGACGATGAAGGCGATGCCGACGGCGGCCACTCCGAGTCCGACGAGCACGAGCAGCACGACACCGGCCGGCACCGCGAGCAGCTTCGCACTGAGCGACTGGGACGATTCGGACGACTGCGAGTGTCCGCCGAGCGCATAGACGAGAGCCGTCGCGCCGATCGCGAGATAGGCGGCAGCCGTGCCGAGGAACTTCGCCCGGTGCGCCCACTTCTTCTTCGCATCGGGATCGCGCTCGACCACGGCCTCGGCGATCTGCCAGATCGCGAGAGCGAGCAGGCCGATCACGATCAGCCACAGCAGGAACACCCCCGCCGGCGACTTCTGGATCTGCTCCATGGCACCGCCCTGGTCGGCGTTCTCCGTGCCACCGCCGGTGGCGATCGAGATCGCGATGCCGCCGATCAGGATGTGCAGAATGCCGAGCACGACGTAGCCCACGCGCGCGAGGACGCGGAAGGCGGTCGAGTCCTGGGCGGCCCTCGCGGTGGAGGCGGCCGAGTCGCGAGTGTTCATGGGTTCACGGTGCTTTCGATCGGTTCTTCGGAGATGTCAGGAGTGGTGGGCGCAGACGAGAGGCGCCGCGCACGGATCGCCACCATGCAGGCCCAGACGAAGGTGGCGACGGCGACACCCTCGAGCATCCCCGCGACGACATCGCTGAGCCAGTGGGCGTGCAGGTACGTCCGACTCCACATCATGAGGAGCACCCACGCGGCGCCGACGACCCAGACCCATCGACGACGGAGGACGAGTGCGAGGACGATCACGACCGTCGTGGCCACCGCGGTGTGGCCGGACGGGAAGGACGTCGCGACGCTCTCGGCGAGCGAGTCCGCCGGTCGGGTGCGCCCGATCACCGCCGCCATGGTCGCGCCGATGGCCACGACGGCCACCATCGCGATCGCCAGCGTCGCGGCATCCCACCGCCGACCACGCCAGAGGAGCGCCGCGATCAGCAGCGCTCCGACGACGATCATGCCGATGGTGCCGCCGATCACGGCCGGGACCCAGGCGACGACGACCCAGATATCGCTGGTCAGCGCGACCATGAGATCGTGCCACCAGACGTCGATCGCGAGCGGCTCATGGCCGCCGAGGGCGACCACCGCCCGCAGCACGACGAAGGTCAGGGTCGCTGCGACACCGGCGATGATCGCGCCGGTGCCGCGCTGCACCTCGGTCACGCGGAAGTCAGGCGAGGGGCTCGTTGTCGCGGATGCTGCGACGGGTGACGCGTTCGCCGGTCGCCGGGTCGACGGCGGTGCGGTCGACGCTCTCGGTGCGACGGCTGCGCATCGTGAGGATGAGGCTGATCAGGAAGACGATGACTCCTGCGCCCATGAGGATGTAGCCGATCAGGTCGAGATCGACGTAGCCGCCGGTGTCGATGTTGAGTGCGAAGACCAGGATCGCCCCGATGACGAAGAGCGCGATGCCGCTGCCGATGCCCATATGTCCATTCCTCTCCGAGACCGCGTCCGCGATCTCGCGACGACCAGAATATGGTCAACACCGATTGAGTCAATACCCGTGGACACGTCGATCACCGCGTGATATGGATGGGAGGGATGACTGATCTCGAACGCCGCGTGGCGATCTTCGCCGCACTCGCCGACCAGACACGCCTGCGCATCGTCGACCTGCTCACCCTCGGGGACCTCTCGTCATCGGAGATCGGCACGGCACTGGACCTGAGATCGAATCTGATCGCCCACCATCTCGGCGTCCTCGAGTCCGCGCGCATCATCACGCGCACGCGATCGGAGTTCGACAGGCGGCGCAGCTACATCGGGCTCCGGCCCGAGGTGTTCGACACGCTCGCACCGCCGAGCGTCGCTCCCCCGCGCCGAGTGCTGTTCGTGTGCACGGCGAACTCGGCGCGATCGCAGCTCGCCGAGGTCATCTGGCGCGACGTGAGCGCGATCGAGGTGGCATCCGCCGGCACTCAGCCCGCCTCCGCGGTGAACCCCGAGGCGCTGGCGACGGCCGAACGCCACGGGCTGATCATCGATCCCACCCGGCCACCGCGCCACGTCGACGAGGTGCGCGCCGACGATGACCTGGTGATCACGGTGTGCGACGACGCGCACGAGCGGATGCTCACGGGCGACGACCTGCACTGGTCCGTGCGGGATCCCGCCCGGCTCGGCACCGCCGCCGCCTTCGAGAGCGCCTTCGAGACTCTGTGCCAGAGGATCCGCGCGCTGTCGTCCCGACTGATCGCGGCCTGACCTCCGGGGCCCGGATGTCCCCGGCCCGTGCGACGATCTGCACGTCGACGGGAGAACACGATGCGGGGCGAAGCCACCGTGCTGCACGCCGATCTCGACGCGTTCTACGCCTCGGTCGAGCAGCGCGATGCGCCCGCTCTGCGCGGTCGGCCGGTCATCGTCGGCGGCGGGGTGGTGCTGGCGGCGAGCTATGAGGCCAAGGCACGCGGGGTGCGCACCGCGATGGGCGGCCGCCAGGCGCTCGAACTCTGCCCGGATGCGGTCGTCGTCCCCCCGCGCATGGAGGCGTACTCGGCGGCGAGCAAGGACGTGTTCGCGATCTTCCGCGACACGACCCCGCTCGTCGAGGGCCTCTCGATCGACGAGGCCTTTCTCGAGGTCGGCGGGCTGAGGCGCATCGTCGGCGCCCCCGAAGAGGTCGCCGTGCGGCTGCGGCATCGGGTGCGCACCGAGGTCGGCCTCGCCATCTCTGTGGGCGTGGCCCGCACCAAGTTCCTCGCCAAGGTCGCCAGCGCGGTCAGCAAACCCGATGGCCTTCTCGTGGTCGAGCCCGACGGGGAGGAGCAGTTCCTGCTTCCGCTGCCGGTCGAACGCCTGTGGGGCGTCGGCGCGGTGACGGCCGAGAAGCTGCACCGTTACGGCGTGCACACCGTCGGCCAGCTCGCCGAGCTCGAGGCGGCGACGGCCGAGCGGATGCTGGGCAGGGCGGCGGGCGCACATCTGCACGCCCTCGCCCGCCTCCGCGACCCGCGTCCGGTGGACACCACCCGGCGCCGTGGCTCGATCGGCTCGCAGCGCGCCCTCGGCTCACGCCCTCGCACAGCCGACGAGCTGGACCTCTTCCTCACGCAGATCATCGACCGGCTCGCACGCCGTCTGCGCGACGGCGAGCGCGTCTGCCGCACGGTCGTGCTGCGCCTTCGCTATGGAGATTTCGCGAAGGCGACCCGATCACGCTCGCTTCGTGCGCCGACCGACCGCACCGCGATCCTGCTCGACGTCGCGAGGACCCTGCTCGCCGCGGCGTGGCCCGAGGTCGAGACGCGGGGCATCACGCTCGTCGGGATCTCGCTGTCGCAGCTCGACCGCGCCGAGAACGCGCCCCCCGAACTGCCGATCGACTGGGGCGATGACGAACGGCTCGACACGGTCCTCGACACCCTGCGCGGTCGCTTCGGCGCGGCATCCGTCTCGCGTGCTGCGCAGCTGGGGCGCGACCCCGGGTGGGCGAGTCCGGTACTCCCCGAGCACGAATGAGGGTTCGTGCGTCAGAGCTGGTCGAGCATGAGCTCACCGCGCGAGTTCAACTGATCCATCATGTGAGCGACCCGTTTCGGGTCGATCGCCGGCATCGCCGGATCGTCGAACTCGAGGATCAACGGAATGCTGGGGTGCACCCAGATCGTCATGCGACCGGACGTCGTCTCAGGCCGCGAGAGCCAGGTCATCATGAAGCTCTCGTTGCGGCGCAGCTTCGTGCCGATCACGATCTTCACGTGAGCCAGAGTCGCGTCCTCGATCTCGATCGCCGGCCGCGAGCTGTTGTACTCCAGTTTCCCCATGTTGAGAACCTTACGCTGAGCGGAACTGATCGAGACCGCCCCACCCCCCGACCCATGCCTCCACCCGCGGGTTCGAGCGCAGCAGATGCACCCCTTCCGCACGGACGCTCAGGGTCTCGAATCCCTCTGCCGCGCCCCATCGGGCGGCTCGACGCAGGGCTCGTCGCGAGCGCAGCACTCCTGCGGACGAGCCGTCGTCGTCGAGGAGGTCGATCGTGCCGACGTCGCCGGCTCCGAGGCCAGTCACCCGTTCCACGATCCATTCCGGCTCGAGCACCACGACCGGGTGGTCGAGCTCCCAGAGCACTCTCGCGTCCGGTGCGTCACCCCCGATCACGACGCGCGGGTCATCGATGTCGAGCGCGGCCGCCGCGTCGAGGATCACGCGCGATCGGGGGAACGCGGCCAGGATCGAGTCCACCGCGATGAACAGCATCTCCCGGCTGTGCGCACCGCGCAGCCGGACGACGAGATCCGGCACCCCCGGCAGCAGTCCTCGCGGAGCTGAGCCGCCGACCGGGATCGACGAGACGAGTGTCAGGGTCTGGGCGTTCGCGCGGTCGAGCCCCGAACCGCTGCGCTCCGCCCATTCGGGTCCGTCATGCCAGGCCACGGCCGAGGGGACGTGCGCCAGGACGGCTCCGGCCTGCCACATCCGATGCGCCCACTCCCAGTCCTCGCCGCCATAGGCCGAGAACGACTCGTCGAAGCCGCCGGTCTCGTCGAACATGCGACGCGAGCAGGCGATCACCGCGCCGATCACGAAGCGGTAGGAGCGATCGTCGGCGTCGAGCAGGTCCCGGCTCCGGGCATACTCCTGCGCGAGCCAGACCGGCTCTGGGAGCTCTCGGCCGATGACCGCCTCGGTCACGGGCGTCTCCGCATCGATGCCCGAGAAGTCGGCGTGCCGGCGCCGCCCGACAGTCACGGCCTCGGGAAGCAGTGCAGGGAGACGGGTGAGCGCCCGCACATACCCGGGTTCGGGGGCCGTGTCGGCATCGAGGAAGCAGAGCACGTCACCGGTGCTCGCCCGCGCGCCGAGATTTCGTGCGGCGGCGAGGCGGAAGCCCCGGTCCTCCTGTCGCACGAGGGTCACCCCCGGCGGCACGGAGACATCACCGGTGGAGCCGTCATCGGCGACGACGATCTCGAGGAGTTCGCGCGGATAGTCCTGCATCGACAGAGCCGACAGGGTGCGGGCGAGCTCACCGGGCTGCTCGTAATGGGCGACGATCACCGACACCGTCGGGAGGGTCTGCGGCTCGACCCCGTCGAGCGAGTCCCAGCGGTTGCCGACGACCCACGGGCGCCGTGTCACCACTCCAGCCCGCCCCACCAGCGCACGTAGGCGTCAGCCGCGTCGGGCCACGACATGGGCAGCCGCGTCAGCCCGTGCCAGGTCGCCTCGGGTCGCTCCAATGCCGCCCGCACTGCGACGGCGAGCTCTGAGCCGTCGACCGTCTGCACGGTGCCCGGACGCAGCGCCGCCATCTCGTCCATGTAGCGATTGCGCACGGCGACGGGGCGGCGCCCCCAGCCGATCCACGATGCGAGGGACCCCGATGCCGACACATGTCGGTGGGCGATCACCGGCACCGACACGGCGCGTCCGCGCCGGGCGATCTCCTCGTCGTCGAGCCAGCCCGTCACGACGACCTCGACCCCGAGCGCGCCCGCACGACGGACGAACTCCTCGAGTTCTGCGGCGTGGCCGTCGGACGCGCGGCCGAGAACCGTCAGCCTCGTGACGCCGGCGGCCGCGGCCGCACGAGCCGCCTCATCGTGCCCCTTGCCCGGGTAGAAGTAGCCGAGCACTCCGATCGACCCGTCCGCCGGCATCCGCGGCACGTCCGGCTGAAGCTCGACCGGCAGCGGAATGCTCACCGTCGGCCCCGTCCACACCCGCTCTTCGCGGAGCAGCGCGAGCTCGTGCTCGCTGTTGACCGCCACCCCGCGCGCCGCCTCCGCCACAGCCGCGTACGCGGCCCGCCGCCTGGGCAGGTTCCGCTCGCCGTCCGACGCCTGCGGCACGTCGTGCAGGGTGACGCTGACCGCGCGCCGAGCGGCGAGGTCTCCGAACGTCTGCGCCGCCTCCTCGGGCGAGCGGCCCCAGAGCCGGTCGGTGAAGTGCACATGCAGCGGGGGGCCGTGATCCGCCGCATCCGGGTCGAGCGCGTCCACGGCGCGTATCGACGGATCCGCAGCACGGACCGCATCGGCCATCTCCCGTCCGTACATCGCGACGCCGTGCGTTCCGGGGTGGACCAGCAGCAGCGGGGTGACGCTCATCGGGCCCGCCAGACGTCGAGAAGGGGCCCAAGACGGGTCATGGCGGCATCGACGAACTCGGGATGCGCGGCGTACCACTCGCCGTGGGCGGCGCGCACCTCGTCGGCGTCGACCACCGCGCCGTCGACGATCCAGTGCGCGCGCGGCTCGTCCGCCAGGCCCCACGCGTCGACGACCTCGGGCTCCAGCGGCGCGCGCACCGAGTTCAGCAGCGGGCGGCCGGGGTCGGTCGGGCCGCCCGTGTGACCGAGCATCTCGAGCATGCGGGCACCCAACGGCATCCATATCGCGTCGCCCGGATGGTTCACGGTGCGCATGTGATCCGTCGTGACCGACTCGAAGAGATCGGAGACCGGGACGTCGGCGCTCTGCTCGCGCAGACGCAGCGTCTCGATCGACGCCTGCCCCACCGCCCGCACCTGGGCGGGTGCGAGCGCAGCGACGACGGGGATGCCGGCGGCAGCGGCGAGCGTGCGCACGTCGTGGTACGCCACGACAGGCGGATCTCCCTCGACGCCGGGAACCCGGAAGGCGGATTGGAAGGGATGCAGCCCCGCGAAGCGCACCGGCGGCACGGTCAGCACCCGCGCATCCGTCGTGGCGGCGATCTGCCGTGTCCCCAGCGGCAGATCGCGATAGTCGTCGCGGATCGGCTGACTGACGACGACGTCGGCGTGGCCCGCGACCTGGTGCAGGCGCGCGGCATCGGCGGCGGTCATCTCGTGCACGGCGGGGATGCGCACGAAGCGGTGCTCCGGAGCATCCATCACCACGCGCAGCGACTCGGCCTGGCAGTTGCCGAGGACGACACCGAACCGCTCGGGAAGCGGGGCCAGGCCGTAGAACTCCGCATAGTGCCTCTGACGCGCTAGCACCACGGAGCCGGCCGGCGCAATACCCGTGCGCAGTTCGGGATCGTGGCTCATGATTCGAACGTACCCCTTTCGATCGCATCAGTCGTGCGCCCCGTTGCTGTGCGGTCACCCCCGCCACCGCGACTCCGCACGTCGATGCTCTGTCCGCCACCGGAGAACCACATCGTCACCGAACCCGCCCTCATCCGCATCGCCGCGATCCCCGCAAGTCACCCCTACGTGCGCGCCATCGCCGACACGGGACGAGTGCAGGTCCTCCCCGACCCTCCCGTCCCCGGTGCGCCCGCAGACGTCTGGTGGCCCCCGGTGGCGCTCACCCCGCGGTGGTTGGTCTCGCACGCAGATGAGTTCGATGTGCTGCACGTGCACTTCGGCCTCGAGTCGTTCTCACCGGACGAGCTCCGAGAGGCGTTGGAGACCGCGCACCGGCTCGGCCGACCGGTCGTGTACACCGTGCACGACCTCGAGAACCCGCAGCTGGTCGACCAGGGTCCGTATCGAGAACTGCTCGACGTGATCGTCCCGTCGGCCGACCACCTCGTCACGCTCACCACGACGGCGGCCGACGAGATCGAACGGCGGTGGCACCGGAGCAGCGCGGTGCTGGCTCACCCCACCCTGCTCGACGACGCTCCGGTGATCGAACACGCGGGCGACGCGACCGTGCGGGTCGGCATCCATGTGCGCGACCTGCGTCCCAACATCGATGCCGAGCGGGCCGTGCACGCCGCCGTCGCCGCGGCCGGTCAGCTCGCGCAGGCAGGTCGGACCGTCGAGTTCGAGATCCTGCTGAACGAGCACACGCGGGATGGCGCGGCGGCGGCCCGGGTGGTCGCGGCGGCGCACGACCACCCGTCGGTGCACGTGCGGCGCACCCCGCGTCTGAGCGACGCAGACATCGAAGCGTGGATCGGCGGGCTCGACCTCTTCGTCCTCCCGTACCTGCACGGGACCCACTCAGGATGGGTGGAGCTCTGCTACGACCTCGGGGTTCCCGTGGCCGGAACCGATGTGGGGCACATCGGTTCGCAGCATCCCGACGACTTCTCCGTCGTCGACCTCGGCGACGCGCGGACGCTGGCCGAGGCCGTGTCGCGCGCGTCGGACGCGTCCCCCCGGCCCGCGACGGACACGCGCAGGTCCGAGAGGATCGCCGAGCGGCAGGCGGTGCGCGACGCCCATGCGCAGCTCTATGCCGATGCGTGTGCGCGCGTCACCGAGGGGGTCGGCGCGTGATCGGTCGCGAGCAGCTGCGGGTTCTGGTCGTGGCACCCGAACGTCATCCTCTGCGCCAACCGCACGCAGGAGGGCTCGAGGCCGTGGTCTGGAACCGCGTGCGCTGGCTGCGCAGCAGGGGCCACCACGTGGAGCTGTGCGCGACGGAGGGATCGGACTTCCTCGATGCCGACACCGCCCTGCACCTGCCGAGCCCCCGGTGGCATCGGGCTCGGGATGCGTCCGACACCGACTTCCCCGAGGGGCACCGCCGCCTCATGACCGAGACCTTCGCCCGGGTGCGGGATCGGCTCGACTCGCCGGAGACGCGTGTCGATGTGGTCGACAACCACAGCCTCCACGGCGATCCGATCCTGTGGAGCCGTGACATCGGCGTGCCGGTCGTCACGACGCTGCACACCCCTCCCCTCGCCGACATGGTGATCGCCTCGAACGCCCTCCACGGCTCGTCGCCGCACCGATTCCTCGCGGTCAGCCAGTACACCGCACGCGCGTGGTCGGCCGAGGGCGTCGAGGCGTTCGTGTTCACCAACGGCGTCGACACCGCGCAGTGGAGTCTGGGACCGGGCGGAGCCGACTGGGTGTGGTTCGGGCGGATCGTGCCCGAGAAGGCACCGCATCTCGCCATCGATGCCGCTCGACGCGCAGGCGCACGCTTGAAGCTCGCGGGCCGCGTGGGCGACGCCGCCTACTTCGAGCGCGAGGTGCGTCCGCGCCTCGGCGGTGGCGTCGACTACGTCGGCGCGCTGCGACAGCCGGAGCTGTCCGCGCTCGTCGGGGCATCATCGGTCGCTCTGGTGACGCCGGTGTGGTCGGAGCCCTTCGGGCTGGTGATGGCCGAGGCGCTCATGACAGGCACGCCCGTCGCCGCATTCGACTCGGGAGGGACCAGTGAGGTGCTCGCCGGAATCCCCGGCACCGCCGTGGTGCCGCCCGCCGACACCGAGGCCCTCGCGCGCGCCGCAATGGCCCTGGTCGCGCAGTCGCGGCAGGGACTGCGCCGACAGGACGTGCGCGACACCGCCTCCGCGCGGCATTCGCTCGATCACCGGCACCGCGAGATCGAACGGGTTCTCACGGTCGCCGCTCAGAGTGCGGTGCCCGCCCACGAGCTCGTCGAGGCGGTCGGAGCATGATCGCCTGGTACGTGCACCATCACGGGTGGGGCCACATGACGCGGATGCAGGCGATCCGCCCGTACCTCGCCGACGAGGTCACGGTGTTCTCGAGCCTGCCTGAGCCCGCGTCCCTGGCACCGCGGACCACGTGGGTGCAATTGCCCTCCGACTCCGACCCCGTCATCGGCGCCGACGGAGTGCGCCGAGAGGCGCACGAGCTCGGCGACGTCACCGCGAACGGCAGTCTGCACTGGGCGCCCCTCGGGCATCCGGGGCACCAGGCGCGGCTCTCGGCGATCGCGGACTGGGTGGCCGTCCACCCGACCGCGGCATTCGTCGTCGACGTCAGCGTCGAGATCACGATGCTGGCCCGCCTGATGGGCGTGCCGACGATCGTCTTCGCTCAACCGGGCGAGCGCACCGACGCCCCGCACCGGCTCGGATACGATCTCGCCGACCTCATCCTGATGCCCTGGCCGCAGGGAACGATCGAGGCGACCGGACTCGTCGGCCGCGAGCGCGTGCGAGCGGTGGGCGGGGTGTCGCGCTACGACGGTCGCGCCCGCCCCGACACCGACGATCACCTCGACCGTCGCGTGCTGTTCCTGGGCCGTGCCCTCGACGGCGACCGCCTCGCGGAGACGATCGCGCTGCTCGGAGCGGACGGGTGGACTGTGGAGAGCGCCGGCGCGAACGGCGACGATCGGATCGATGACGTCTGGCCGCTGCTGTGCCGCGCCACGGTCGTCGTGAGCGCGGCAGGTCAGAACAGCGTCGCCGATCTCGCCGCCGCCGATGCCCGCGCCGTCGTCATCGCCCAGGAGAGGCCGTTCGGCGAACAGGAGGACATGGCCCGCGTGCTCGCCGCCCAGGGATACGCCCAGAGCCTTCCGATCGATGCGACGCCTTCGGAGATCGTCGACGGCATCCGCCGGGCGGCCGACACTGCTCCCCGCTGGGATGCCTGGCAGGTCGGCGGGGCTGCGGCGCGCGCCGCGAGCGCGATCGAGGAGCTCGCGCGATGACCACCCGCGTCGCCGTCATCACCCCGGCATCGATCAACCGGCTCGACCATCTGCGGCGTCAGCGGCGGTTTCTCGACGAGATGACCACGACGGGCGTCGAGGTCGTCCGCATCGAAGCGTGGCTCGACACCGACGCCCCGCCGGCTCCGACCCCGGCCATGTTCGTGCATGTGCCGCCGGGCGAGCACGGCATGCGCGTCGGCGCGGCGCGGAACGCGGCAGCCGCACTCGCGCTCGCTCAGGACGTCGACCTGCTGGTGTTCCTCGACGTCGACTGCCTGGCCGGCCCGGGACTCGTCGAGCGATACATCGACGCGGCGCGAGTCCACCCGCACGACCTCCTCTGCGGCCCGGTGACCTACCTCCACAGTGTCCAGCGCCCGTCGACACCGCTCGATCTCGGCATGCTGACCCGTCCGCATCCCGCCCGCCCGCTGCCCGAGGAGAACGCCGTCGTAGCGGCGACGGACGACGAGTTCGACCTGTTCTGGTCGCTCTCCTTCGCGGTGGCCCCCGAGACATGGACGCGCCTCGGCGGCTTCGACGAGGTCTACGAGGGCTACGGGGCCGAGGACACCGACCTGGGTCGACGCGCGCGGGCGCGTGGCATCGGTCTGCGATGGGTCGGCGGCGCGCATGCGTATCACCAGTGGCACCCGGCCGGCTCTCCGCCCTGGCGTCACCTCGACGACATCCTGCGCAACGGGGCGCTGTTCGCCGAACGCTGGGGAGAGTGGCCGATGCGCGGCTGGATAGACGGCTTCATCGAGGGCGGTGCCGTCGAACCTGACGGCGAGGGCTTCCGCCGCATCGACGCCGCGAGCACATCTCGTCACTGAACCGATAGATCGAGACCCGGCGACGAGCGATGGTCAGTCGAGGCGAGAGGACAGCTCCTCGACGATCTGCGCGACCTCGCGCCGAGCCTGCGCCAGGCGCGCGACGTCCGCATCGAGTCCGGCGACCTCGTCGTCGGATGACCCGTGACGGCGTGCGATCTGCAGGTTCGCGCGGACGTTCAGAGAGGCGCCCGACAATCCGGCGCCCAGTGCCTCAGCGGCGACGGCGAGGTCCACGGCGATGTGAGGATTGCCCGCCTCGACGAGCACGCGCGCGTCGCGCAGCATCCGCACGCCGATGGCGCCGACCTGCGCCGCGGACTCGGCCGCATCGACCGCGGCATCACGGACACGCTCGTCGCGGGAGGGGTCGTCGTTCGGCAGAGCGAGGGCGGCCCCGAAGCGTGCGGAGACGACGCCGTCCGCCTCGACCGCCTGCAGTGCTTCGACGCGTCGCCCGGCGAGCGGGTCGAGGCGCTCCGACGCGCGGGGATCGTCATCGGAGTACCCGCCGACCATGCTCATGAGCGAGGCGGCGATCGCCAGCATCACTCCCGACGCGGCGCCTCCTCCGGGAGAGCCGGTCGCGCGACTCAGCGCGTCGAACCAGTCGTCCATCGGTGTGGATGCGGGGATGTCGGCAGAGTCCTCCATGAGGGCCACACTACGAGCTACGACCAGAGCAGCGGGAGCAGCGACACCACGAGACCCACGAACCCGACACCGGCGAACACGATCCCGAGGGTGAGGACGACGCGTCGCGCATGCGGCGGCTCCCCCACCCGTGCATGGGAGGGATTGTTCGCGCTGACCACGCCGTCGGCCCAGCCCGCCACCGCCGTCGCCGATTCCTGCCGACTCAGCGGTCGCTCGTGGAAGTCTCCCCCGGCGAACCACCGGGCGATCAGCGAACCGTCGCGCTCGATGATCGCCATCTCGACGGGCGCCCACGGCCCCTCGATGGTCCGGATCAGGAAGGCGATCAGCAGCATCGGCAGACCGAGCCCGAGGCCGACCCACGACAGCACCTCGCCGACGAGGGCGAGGGTGTCGAGCATCTGCATGATCTCATCGTAGAGAGTTCGGTTAACCCTCGTGGGCCTCGGGCGCAAGGCCCTCGGCACACTCGCCTTCATCATCTAGCGTCGGCCACACGAGAGGGAGGAGCGCACCGTGAGCACGAACATCGAGATCGACGGCCGCAACTTCGTGCTCCGTGACGATCGCCCTCTGCGGCAGGTGATGGACGAGATCGAGGCGGCCGCCTCCGCGGCGCCGACCTTCATCACCCTCGCGGGTGAGGACCGCCGCATCAGCGTGCTCATCCGCCCCACGACGCGCGTGGTGATCTCGGTCGAGAAGGCCGCACCTGTCGACACGACTCGACGCGTCGAGCCGGACCACGCCTCGTGGGACCTCCCCTTCGAAGAATGGGAGCTGTGACGTGCAGGAGCTGTGGCTCGTCCGGCACGGAGAGAGCGTGGGCAACATCGCCGCGACAGCCGCCGAGACCGCCCGCGCCGAGGTGATCGAGCTCGCAACCCGAGACGCCGATGTGCCGTTGTCGACCACCGGCGCCGAGCAGGCGCGAGCACTGTCGGCCGCGTTGCACGGAGGTCCCGTCACGCCCCAGGTCGCCTGGTTGTCGCCGTACCTGCGAGCCCAGCAGACGTTCGCACTCAGCATGGAGGGCGCCGAGGGCATGGAGGGCGCCGAGGGCATGGAGGGCGTCGAGGGCGTCACGCGGGTGCTCACCGACGAACGGCTGCGCGACCGAGAGCTCGGCATCCTCGATCTGCTGACGCGGTGGGGCGTCGCCGCGCGGCATCCCGAAGAGGCCGACCGGCGCGCGCGACTGGGCAAGTACTACCACCGGCCGCCCGGAGGCGAGTCGTGGGCCGACGTCTCGCTGCGTCTGCGGTCGTTCCTGCGAGACGCGCTGGCCGACGACGCCCGGGTGGGCCTCGTCGTCGCTCACGACGCGGTGGTCATGCTGCTGGTCGCTCTGCTGACCGGGATGGACGAGACGCGCCTCATGCAGTTCGCCTCGACGAACACGGTGCTCAACGCATCCGTCACGCGGCTGCGGTTGGAGGGCCGGCAGTGGCAGCTCGTGGACTTCTCCGACGTGCGTCACCTCGCAGAACTGGGAGCCGACATCACCGTGCACCCGGGGAGCCCCGATGTCCGCCCCGAATGAGCCGACGTGGGTGACGCCGCAGCTGCTGCGGGAGTGGGGGCTGCCCGATCCCGGCGACTCGAAGAAGTCCCGCGGCACGGCGATGATCATCGGCGGCTCGTCTCTGTCGGCCGGTGCAGTCGTGTTGGGCGGCGAGGCGATGCTGCGCGTCGGAGCGGGCAAGGTCGCGGTGACGACCGATGCATCGATCGCGGACGTCGTGCGGACCTCCTTCCCTGAAGCCGGTGTCTACGTGTCGCCTCGAGCGGGCGAGCCGATGACCGACGATCTGCGCAGCGCCTGCGAGGGAGCGGATGCGGTGCTGGTCGGTCCCGGGCTGGACGACGCCGAGGACGCCCTCATGTGGCTGCGGCGGCTGGCTGGCCAGGACATCTCCTGCCTCGTGGTCGACGCCTTCGCCGTCGGAGTGCTGCGCGACGTGCCGCGCTCGGATCTTCCGGCATCCCTGATCGTCAACGCCAATCTCGACGAGGCGGAAGTCCTGCTCGGCCGACCTGTCGACGACCTCTTCACTGAGCTGCCGGAACTCGCCCGGGAGCTCGGTGCCGTGATCCACTGCTACTCCGCCGTGGTCTCGCCCTCGGGTGCCGCCTGGCGACTCGACGACGGCGGCCCCGGCCTCGGCACGGCCGGATCGGGGGACGTCGTCGCCGGCGCCATCACGGGCTTCGCCGCCCGCGGGCTCGCCCCGGAACGCGCTGCCGTCTGGGGAGCGTGGGCGCACGCGCGGGCAGGGGACCGGCTGGCCGAGCGCATGGGTCTCGGGTATCTCGCCCGCGAACTGGTGCATGAGCTCCCCGCCGCAGTGCTCGAGGTCGACGGGGCTCGGGGCGACGTCGCCTGAGCCTCAGGTCACTCGTCCATCCCCCGGGCGCGAGACCCGGAGCCAGCGGTAGCCGTACGCCGGCACCTCCAGTTCGACCTCGCCCTCCGGACCGAGCGAGATGCGCGACTGCTCGAGCAGGTCGACGAGGCGGGTCCCCTCCGGTTCGGTGTCCAGGCGGAACGCCGTGGTGACGGGCACCTCCGCGAAATTGTGCAGGGCGATCATCCTGCCGACATCCGCCGTGAGCGAGTGCGCGAGCAGCGACGAGGCGGGCTGCTCGATCACCTCGAACCTGCCCCACCCGAGCTCGGGCGAGATCCGATAGCTCGACGTCAGGGCGCGGATGAAATACAGCATCGACTCGCGGTCGTCGAGCTGAGCGGCGACGTTCACATGCTCGGGCGCGTACCCGTCGGACGGTGGTCGAGCGACGAGCCGGCTGGGCGCGGCATCCG
This sequence comes from Actinomycetota bacterium, assembly GCA_037033305.1. Lineage (GTDB taxonomy): Bacteria > Actinomycetota > Actinomycetes > Actinomycetales > Microbacteriaceae > Microbacterium. The sequence continues at coordinate 15,435 of JAZBLP010000025.1, forward strand.
AGAATCCGCCGTTGCGATCGACCGACCACTGCATCGGCGTCCGCACCGCTTCGCGGCCGCTGATCTCGGTGTTCTCCCCCATCCCGATCTCCTCGCCGTAGAACAGCACGGGGGTGCCGGGAAGGGTGAAGAGCAGGCTGTACGCCATGCGGATGCGGCGGGGGTCGCCCTCGAGCATCGGCGGCAGGCGCCGGGTGATGCCCCGCCCGAACACGCGCTGGCGTTCGTCGGGCGCGAAGGCGTCGAACACCTCCTGCCGCTCGCTGTCGCTGAGCTTGTCGAGGGTCAGCTCGTCGTGGTTGCGCAGGAAGTTCGCCCACTGCACCTCCGATCCGAGCACGGGGCGCGCCTGCAGCGCCTCGATCAGCGGAGCGGGGTCCTTGCGGGCGAACGACAGATACAGCGCCTGCATCCCGACGAAGTCGAACTGCATGGTGAGCTCGTCTTCGTCGTCGCCGCCGAAGTACTGCACCTGCTCGACATAGGGCAGGTTGACCTCGCCGAGCAGGATCGCCTCACTCGAGCGTCGCTGCAGGAAGCGGCGGATGTCCCGCAGCAGATCGTGGGGCTCGGGGATGCCTGCACCCTCGGGGATCTCGAGCAGAAAAGGCACCGCATCGACGCGGAAGCCCGAGACGCCCAGCTGCAGCCAGAAGCCGATGACCTTCGCGATCTCGTCGCGCACTCGAGGGTTGGCGATGTTCAGGTCGGGCTGGTGCTCGTAGAAGCTGTGCTGGTACCACTGCCCCGACTTCTCGTCCTTGCCCCAGACGCCGTTCGCCTGACCCGGGAAGACGGCGTTCTTCTGCCCCTTCGGCGGCGCATCGTCTCGCCACACGTAGTAGTCGCGATACGGGGAATCGATGCTGCGCTTGGCGGCGAGGAACCACGGATGCCGGTCCGAGGTGTGATTGACGACGAGGTCGACGATGACCCGCATCCCCCGGTCGCGCGCGGTGCGGATCACCTCGACGAAGTCGCCGTGATCGCCCAGGCGCGGGTCGATGCCGTAGAAGTCGCTCACGTCGTAGCCGTCGTCACGGTCGGGCGTCGGATAGAAGGGCATCAACCAGAGGCAGGTGACGCCGAGCTGCGAGAGGTAGTCGATCCGTTGGGCGAGGCCCTGCAGGTCGCCGACGCCGTCGCCGTTCGAGTCGAGGAACGTCTCGACATCGAGGCAGTAGATCACCGCGGTCTTCCACCAGAGGTCGCTCGTGTCGGTGATCTTCACAGTCTCTCCTTCAACGCGGGGATGAGCTCGGATCCGGCGGCCTCGAGGTATCTCGACTGCTCGGAGCCGACGTGGTGCAGATAGACGCGATCGAACCCGATCTGCGCCAGATCCGCGATGCGCTCGGCCAGCGCGGTCGCGTCGTGGTCGATCAGGACCGCGTCACGCAGCCCCTCCTCGTCGATCCCGGCCAGCGCCGCCTCGAAGTCCTCCGGTTGCTCCAGGTCCCAGGTGAGCGGGGGCGCCAGCAGACCGTTCCGCCACTGCTCGCGCGCGATCGCGAACGCCGCGTCATCGGTCTCGGCCAGGCTGAGATGCACCTGCAGGATGCAGGGACCCGTGCCGCCTGCACCGCGGTAGGCATCGACGACGCGCTGCAGTGCGGCCGGCTCCTGAGCGACCGTCGCGAGGCCCTGCGCCCACGAGGCTGCCCACTCCGCGGTCTCGGCGCTGACGGCGGTCGCGAACAGCGGCGGCGGTTCAGCCGGCCGGCTCCACACCCGCGCACGATGCACGCGCACCAGACCGTCGTGATCCACCTCCTCTCCCCCGATCAGTCGGCGGATCACATCGACGCTCTCGCGCAGTCGGTCGTTGCGGAGGCTCTTGTCTGGCCATCCTTCGCCCGTCACGTGCTCGTTGACCGCCTCACCGCTGCCCATCGCCGCCCAGAAGCGGCCGGGGAACATCTCCTCGAGCGTGGCGAACGCCTGAGCGATCATGACCGGGTGGTACCGCTGACCGGGCGCGTTGACCATGCCGATCGAGAAGCGGGTGCGGGCGAGGGCTGCGGAGATCCAGCTCAGGGCGAAGCCCGACTCGCCCTGAGCCGTGGTCCACGGCGCGAGATGGTCGGAGCACATCGCCCCGTCGAACCCCGCCCGCTCCGCTCCGATCACGGCCTCGAGGAGGGCGCTCGGGGGGATCTGTTCGTGCGACGCATGGAAACCGATGAACACCATGCGCCGAGTCTGGCAACGAACAGCACGTGACGGCAGTGGTGGACACTCCGGAACGAGTCTGGCAAGATGTGGCGCCCGGTTCGGCTCACTTCCTGCGGGGTTCGCCACGTCGCCGATGTGGTGCGGTCTAGCGCATATCGTCCGTCGTGTCCGTCGGCGGTTCGAGAGGCTCGGCCGCCGGCGCTTCGACGCCGTGGGTGAGCGTCCAGAGCCGCCCGACGATCTCGGGATCCTCGACCTCGGGTCCCTCATCGCGCACCGCCTTCGCCACGATCTGGCTGGCCGGGCCGATCAGGAACTTCGCGGGCACGATCGTACCGTCGTGTTCCTGCACGGGGATCTCGACGATCTCCGCCCGGTTGTCATCGCCGAGCGCTCGCCCATACGCCAGCAGTGCGTCGGCGATGTCGTCACCCGTCAGAAATTCCTGACCGCCATAGAGGATTGCTCGCATGACTCCGTTCTATGTCATCCGGCAGCGGACACTGATCCCCTTGCCGACCCGCGCGACGGGTGCTAGTCGCACTCGAGGGAGCATCGCGTCAGAGGCGAGGAGTCGGGATGACGGCACCCGCCACAACACCGGGTACCGGAACGACCCGAGTCGACGTAGCTTGAGACTATGGGATGCCTCATCTACGGGGCTTCTGCCCCGATACTCATCGAAGACCGCGCTCTTGCCCACCTCAAGGTCGTGATCGCGATCAAGCTCCGACGCCAGGAGAGCTTCACCCTCTCGTGGGTGCACAAAGACGGCGAGGCACCGGGCCGATCCACGATCTGGCTGCACCCGTCGATCCCCTTGCGCTTCGTGTTCGATGCGACCGAACCTCCGACGCTCAACCCGGAGTGGATCACGGCGCTGTCGCTGACCCTCAGCAGCACCGGCGGCATCTGTCTGATCGACGAGATCATCGATCCGACACTCGAGGATTAGCCGGCCGAGGGGCTGTCCGCTCGGCCGAGGGACGGAGTGCTCATGCGGCGTGCGCCAGCTGCCGCCGGCCGGCACTGTCCCGCTCGTTCGCCGTGTGGGGGTCGATGGTGAGCCCCACGGAAGAGGATGCCGCCTCGAGCATCTTGCCGAGCAGTGACGAGTCCGGCTTGTCGAACTCCGCGCAGTCGTACACGAAGCGCATCGGGATGGACGGCTGCATCCACAGCGTCTCGCGTCCCGTGCCGTCCGGGCTCACCCACGTCAGCGTGAACGATTCGCGACGACGCAGCTTCGTGGTGGCGACGATCTGGATGTGGTGCAGGACGCGGTCGTCGACGACGATCGCCGCCGACGCGAGTCCGTAGAAAAGCTGTCCCATGGTGACTCCTCGGGGCGTGGGGATGATCGAGCCTGGTTGCCCAACATATCATTTATTTCACACATTTAGATAAGTTTTTTAACTGTTCACTGAGATAGGTTTGTTGATTGAACATTCAGTCTTCTAGACAGTCGCTACAGTGGAGGAGTTCGTCGGATGAGAGGAGATGCCCGGATGTCCGATCGATCTGCCGCACGGTCTCCCCTCGGCGATGCGCTCCTCCGCTACGTCGAGCAACGCGCGGCGTTCCTCGCAGAGGTACGCCGCCGGCTCGGAATCACTGAGATCGACTCGCGGGCGCTGCTGCACGTGCATGCCAACCCCGGGATCCGTCCCACCCAGCTGCGCGAGCACCTGGGCATCACCTCGGCGGGTGTGACCGCGCTCGCTGACCGGCTCATCTCCCGCGAGGTGCTTCGGCGCGAACAGGATCCTGACGACCGCCGGGTCAACCATCTCTTCGTCGAAGTCGACCTCGACGACGCCCCGTGGTCGGGGCTGACCGCATTCGACGGCGCGATAGATCACGAACTGCGCGGGCGCCTCACGAGCGACGCGGATGACCTCGCGGGCGTCTTGGACGCGGCATCCGACGCCGCCTCCCGCGCCCTGCCTCGCGCCTAGGGCGTGCGGCAGCGCCGCCCGATCACTCCGCGCTGTTCGACTCGAGGTGCAGTCGAGACTTCTCCTCGAGGAAGTCCAGAAGGTCTGCCGCTGCGTGCAGTTCGGCAGCGAGCTTGCGCACCTCGTCGCTCGACACGACCATCGCATCCGTTCGAGCCTCGAAAGTGACCCGCCACTCGGGCGCGCCGAGCGCGATGGGCTGCATGTAGACGGGGGTGGTCGCGTTGGTCAGCGGCACCACCACGAGACCGCCGTCCCGGCCGGACTCCTCCTCCTGCACCGCGACGCGCGCCGGATGAGCCCCCGACACGGCGGCTGCGTACTCCGCCAGCCACGATTCCAGCACTGATCGACTACGAAACGGCACGGCTGCTCCTCTCAGATCCACTGAGTCAAGAATCTCACACCGTCCGCGACGAGGTGGGGCGAACGCGACTTTCGCACGTCATGCACGCGCGACGGCCGAGACCCGCTAGCCCGCGACCCCGGTCACCCGCTGATCGGTCGCGGACTCACGGACACGGAACCACAGGGTGAGCTCCATGATCGCGCGGCCGATCATGTCGTGATCGCCCATGCGCAGGTCCTCGAACGAGTCGCGATACCCCGAGACCATCCCGGGCTCCGGGGCGACGAGGGACTGATATCCCATCGTCCAATCCCGGAAGCGCCGCTCATGCAGCGGCTCTTCGATCAGGACACGGACATCCGCGTGTCGCGGGTCGCGGCTGATCGTCTCCATCAGCCCTTCGACGTCGGACCTGGGACCCTCGAGTATCTGCACGAACTCTCCGCCGCGATAGAGCAGCATCCCGGTGATGCCGCGGTCGCCGTTGCGGGCGCGACTCACTGCAAGCAGTTCACCGAGCTCGTGCTCGTCGAACGGCTGCGTGGCGCTGCTGCAGTAGACCAGCGAGACGAGGGTCTGCTTCTCGCTCATTCGGCGCCCCCGTCCCTGCCCTGGTGAGCCGACGGATGCGCACCGACCGCGACCGCCGCCGTCACCGCCGCCATCGCTCGATGGTGGTCCGCGAAGTCGCCGATGGAGCGCGAGGCCGCGTCGAATGCGCGCCAGACGCCGTCGGACAGACGGTCGACGTAGCCGAGGAAGGAGCCGTCGTGGCTGCCCACGTAGAAGCCGTCTGCCACGCTCGCCCAGAGCGGGCGAACGGGCGTCGACGATTGATCACCCATGCCCTCAGCGTACATTCGGGAATCCGGGCGGGCTCCGAATCATCCTCGAGACGGATGCCGATACCTCTCGTGCACGATGCCGATGCGCCGCCGCCGCGCGAGGCTGGACACATGAATCCACGCATCGGCCTGCCCGTATCCGCTCTGCTCCTGGCGGGGGCGATGACCCTCACCGGATGCGCCGCCTTCGACAGCATCGTCCACAAGCAGGCCACGTCGACCTTCGACGATGTCGCGGCATTCGAGGACGAGGCGGAGGTCGACGCAGGCTGGGTGCCCGCGGACGCGACCGCGATCACCCTGCGGACGTCGACGATCGAGGATGCCCCGGATGCCGTCGTCCTGCTCACCAGCGAGACCGCGCTCGGCGAGGACTGCGTCGAGGTGGAGCGGCAGTCCGCGCCCGCCTGGGTGCTCGACGACGCGCCGGACCCCTATGCGGCGAAGACGGTCTTCGCCTGCGGCGAGTGGAGCGTGATGGAGACCGCAGACGGCTGGTTCGGCTGGACCCCGAACTCCGAGGCGGAACGGAGCGCGGCGGCTCTGCGAGGATGAAGGACATGATCACGGTTCACCTGCGCTACGAGATCGACCCCGACAAGCTCGACGACTTCACCGAGTACGGCCGGGCATGGATCCGTCTGGTGGCCAAGCACGGCGGGACCCATCACGGCTATTTCATGCCGAGTGAAGGCGACAGCGACGAGGCGTTCGCGCTGTTCACGTTCCCCTCGCTGGCCGCGTACGAGGTCTACCGCACGGCGTCGAAGACAGATCCCGAGTGCGTCGAGGCCTTCGACTTCGCCCGCAGAACGCAGTGCATCCGCCGCTACGAGCGCCGCTTCCTCAGCCCCGTCTTCTCGGCCGACGCCGACTGACGAGGATGCGCCAGCCCGGCGCGTCAAGGGGGTACGACGGCAGTGCTCTCCGTCCTAGCGTCTTCGCATGGCCATCGAATTGAATCGCCCCGCTCTCGCGCACGCCCGCTCACTGGTCCGCGAGGGCAAGGTCGTCCGCGACGAGCGCGACGCCTGGTCGGAGGCCGCGCCCAGTGCGGAAGACGAGAACCGCTTCATCGAGCAGCACGGATGGACCGAGTTCTCCCACTGGCACCTGGGCGTCGACAAGAGCGAGAACCCCGAGACGAAGAAGGCGTATTCCTTCCCCTTCGGCGATCTTCACTCGGTGCGTCGGTCGGGCGTCATCTCCGGGGAGAGCCGCGCGGGGCAGTACGACCACACCGAGATCCGCGACGAGCTGCGCAAGCTCCTCGAGCTGATCGACGCCGACAGCGACTAGCGCGACCATCCGTCGGCCCTGACCTGCGAACGCGCAGCTGACTCCGGATCCGGATCCGGAGTGCCCCCGAACGGCCGACAGCGGAGGATGCCGGGATACGCGAGGATGGCCTTTTCTGCGGAATGTGAGCGACGGGGTGGACGCGATGAGGGGCTCTCGATGACGACACCCGGTCAGCCGGTGGATGATCTGTCCGATTTCGCGGAGCTCATGGCGCATGAGCCGGAGTTCAGCGGCGATCGGATCGACCCGGCGGTACGCAGACGACGCAGACGACGAGGACTCGTCATCACCGCCGTCTGCGTCGCCCTGCTGTTGGCCGTGACCGGAGGCTAGGTCGGGTGGGCTCTGACGGCGACGGTCGATCCGCCGGCCGTGACCGCACGCGCACCGGAGGTCCCGGTCGGAGACGCCGCCGTCGTCCCCTCGCACACGGCTGCAGCATCAGCGATCAGCGTGTCCGGCGCCGACGCGTATCTGGGTGAGGGGGCGAGCGGCACGTGGTCGGCGACGGGGACGGGCGAGCCTCTTCCGATCGCGAGCATCACCAAGCTCATCACCGCCCTCGTCATCCTCGACGCGGCGCCGCTGACCTCTGCCGGCGACCCCGGGCCGACCATCACGTTCGGCAAGGCGGATCACGACCTCTACGACCAGTACTACGTGCAGGGCGCGACCATCGCTCCGATGCCCACCGGCACCTCGATGTCGCTGCACGATGCCCTGGCCGTCATGCTCATCCCGTCAGCGAGCAACTACGCCGATGCGCTGTCCTCTCGGATCTTCGGGTCGCAGAGCGCGTTCCTCGGCGCGGCGCGCGCCTGGCTCGCGTCCCATGGGCTCACCGGAACGACGGTCACGGAGCCCACCGGCATCAGTCCGCGCAACACGAGCACGCCCGCAGACCTGCTGACCATCGCGAAGCTCGCCGCCGCGCACCCCGCGATCGCTCGGATCGTCGCGACCCCCTCGGTCTCGATCCCCGGTGCCGGTCAGCTGGTCAACACGAACGCCCTCCTGGGCACCGCCGGGATCACGGGACTGAAGACCGGCAATCTCGGCGAGGGCACGCACAGCCTGCTCTACACGGCGACACTCGACGTGGGCGCGGCGGATCCGCTCTCGGTCACCGGCGTCGTCCTCGGCGGAGCATCGCGCGAGTCGGTGAATGCCACCGTGATCGCGCAGCTCGAGAGCATCCGCTCCGGTTTTCACCAGGTGCCCGTCGCGACCGAGGGCCAGGAGATCGGATCGATCTCGACACCCTGGGGATCCACCGCCACGCTGCTCATCGGCGAGAGCGCATCGATCTTCACCTGGTCGGACACCCCGATCGAGCTGACGATGGACATCGACACTCCGCCGACCTACCGCGACGGCTCGGTCGTGGGAACCGTCACCTGGACCGCCGGACCGAATACCGTCACCGCCCCCGTGACGATCGCGGGGACCATCGACCCGCCCACCGAATGGTGGCGGCTCACCCACCCGTCCGAGCTCGGGTCCTCGACGGATGCCGGGCGGTGAGACCGCTCCGACCGTCGCCATGACGTCGACTACGGGACCGACCCGCTCATGTCAATGGCATAGGGTCGAAGAGCAGAGAACGCTGAAATGGGAGCGTGAGTGACGTGCAGACAATGGTTCAGATCGAGATCATCATCGACGGGATGAGCAACCTGCTGTCGCAGGATCAAGACCTGGACAATCTGATGAGTCGCATCGAGGCAGCGACCGCGACGTCCGGCAGGTTCGTGACGTTCACCGTCGTCGGCAACCGCACCATGCGGGTGCTGGTCACCCCGACATCGAGAGTCGCGATCGGCATCTCCACCGTGCAATACGATGCGCGCGACACAGGCGACACCGATGCGCCCTACGGCGGGTACTTCGACCTTCTCTGACGGCGACTCGAGCCCGCGCGGACTCGATGCCGCGCTCTCACCCTCTGCGAGACGCCGCTGACGCTTCGCGTCCGCTGTCGAGACTCATGTGGAGAAGCGGATACGGTCGGCCGGCCTCATCGGTCTCGCTCCGACCGACGACCCGGAATCCACGGCGGTCATAGAATCCGCGAGCGGAATCGTTCTGCTCGTTGACATCGACCCTGGTGACGCCGTGCTCCGTGATCGCGTGGCGCAGAAGCGCGGTGCCGATCCCGCCGCCGCGCTGTGACGCATCGACGAACAGCATCTCCAGACTTCCGTCGAGAACGCCGGAGAATCCCATCGGTCGGCCATCGAGCTCGGCGACCGAGAGCGTCACGGCCGGGAAGTAGTCCGACGCCAGGTGGCTCTCGATATCGTCGCGGTGCGCCTCTGCGAGGAAGTCGTGCGTCGCTTCGACTGCGCTGCGCCAGATCGCGACGAGAGCCGGGTAGTCAGCGGCTCCGATCGTGGGGCGGATCGACAGAGCGGTCACAGCGGTTCCTTCCAGGTCGGACCCACTCATCTTTGCAGAGGGCAGAGGGCGCACCGCTGCGGATGCGAGTAGCGTGTGACCATGCCGGAGCGATCTCAGAAGACCCCATCAGCCTCTTCGGCGGGTCGACTGAGCCGAGAGCTCATCATTCAGACGGCGCTGGAGCAGATCGACCGAAGCGGCGCCGACAGCCTGTCGATGCGCTCGCTCGCACAGGAGCTCGGGGTCGAGGCGATGTCGCTCTATCGCTACGTCCACGGCCGGGAGGATCTGCTGGAGGGTGTCGTCGCGTCGCTGATGGGCAACCTCACGGACACGCTCGACGACGAGCTGGCGGAGCACTGGCAGGGGTTCCTGCAGACGGTCGCACATCGCGTTCGCCGGATCGCGACCCAGCATCCACGCGCTTTTCCGCTCGTGGCGAGTCGGCATCCGGCGGCGCCCTGGTTGCGGCCGCCCCTGCGCAGTGTGGAGGTCGTCGACATGTTCCTGCGCACGCTGATCGGCCTGGGATTCTCCGACGCGCAGGCGGTCGATACGTACCGTGCGTTCAGCAGCTTCCTTCTCGGGCAGCTCCTTCTGGAGTCCGCCGTGCACGGGGCTGAGACCGGTCCTGTCGCGACTCCGCTCGATGAGGGCGGCGCCGACATTCCGGAGGGCGACGGACAGGTCGACCTGACCACCGCGCCCGAGGTGCTGCGCCTTCGAGCCCTGCTGAGCGAGGACCGCAGCGAGGAGGAGTTCGAGATCTCCCTCGAGGTCCTCCTCGATCGCTTGAGCGCCGACATCAGCCGCTGACGGGCCGCGCCCGGGTCAGTCGTCGTCGTCGGCCTTCTCCGAGCTCCTGCCGGCACGGATCTTGCGGCCCTCCTCGATGTCCTCTTGCTCCTTCTTCGCCGCCTTGTCGCTCTTGCGGGTGTCGCGCGGGGGCAGCTGGATGTCTTCTTCTGCGGCGATCCCGGCTTGCAGCTGCCGACCGCGCTCGAGTTCGGCGTCGAACTCCGCGCCGAACAGCAGGGCGAGGTTCGCGATCCACAGCCAGAGCAGGAAGATGATGATTCCCGCAAGGGACCCGTACGTACGGTCGTAGTTCGAGAAGTTGGCGACATACAGTCCGAAGCCGACCGTGCCCAGCACGAGCACGACGATGGCGATGAGCGCGCCGATGCTGATCCACCGGAACTTCGGCTGCTTCGCGTTGGGCGTCGCGTAGTAGAGGATCGCGACGATCAGCACGACGAGGAACGCGAGCACCGGCCATTTCACGATCGACCAGATGGTCTGCGGAACCTCTCCGAGCCCGAGAGCGCTGCCCAGCGCCTCGGTGACCGGCCCCGACACGACGAGGATGACGGCGGCGATGACGAGCAGCACGATGGCGATGACGGTGACCAGCAGTTGCGCGGGCTTCAGCTTCCAGAAGGGGCGCCCCTCCTCGATCTCGTAGATCCGATTCATCGCCCGACTGAATGCCCCGACATACCCGGATGCAGACCAGATCGCCAGAACGATTCCTGTGATCAGCGCGAATCCGGCGGCCGGCGATTCGGAGATCTGCTCGATGGGTCCTCGTATGGTGTCGGCGGTATCGCCGGGAGCCACCTGTTCGACGATGCCGAGGACGGCGTCGCTCGCGGCCTGGCCCTGACCGAAGACGCCGAGGAGCGAGAAGATCGCGATGAGGCCGGGGAAGATCGAGAGCACCGCGTAGTACGTCAAGGCGGCGGCGATGTCTGTGCACTGGTCGGAGGAGAACTCGCGGATCGTCTTCTGAACCACGTACTTCCAGGATCGCTTGTGCAGATCGTCCGGAGAGTCCGGCTTGCCTGCCGCTTCGGGATCCGGGGACTTGTGGTCGGTGGGTGATGCGGGACGAGACATGGTGGTTCCTTCATCGTGAGGGCGGACCCACCCCACTGCCCTCGGGATGGGTCCGCCTGACCTGCGACGGTTCAGTTGTCCGCGATGTGCTCGCGAGCCTGCTGAGCCTGGTCCTTGACCTCGTGCGCTGCGTTCTGGGCGTCGTCCTTGACTGCAGCGACCGAGTCCTGAGCGGAGTCCCTCACGGCCGCGACGGATGCCTGCGCGGGCTCTTTCAAGTGCTCGCCGACCTCCTTCGCGACGTCCGTGACCTCGTCCACGAGCGGCTGCGCCTGGTCTTTCACGGTGGCGGCGAGGTCCTTCTCCTTGGTCGACGCGGGCACGAGCGACGCGGCCACGAGGCCGATTCCGAACGCGATCAGACCGACGGCCAGAGGGTTGCCCTCGGCTTTGGCCACTGCTCGATCTTTCACGTCGCCGAGATGCGACCCCGCGTCCGAGAGCGAGGAGCCCGTGTCGTCAGCGGCGCCCATGACTCGGTCACGGACCGATCCGAACACGCCGCGGACCTTGCCCATCTGTCGATCGACGATCTTGGACGGGGACACCTTGTCTGCCAGCGCATCGACATCGAGCCCTAGATCTTCGCGTGTCCGCTCGATGTCAGCTCGAATCGCGTCGGGTGAATCACTCATCGGTTCTCCTCATTTCTCTTCAGCGTTTCGGGAATCTCTTTCACGGTGTCCACTGTCTGCGGCACACCCTTCACCTGCTCGAACTGACCGCGCCCCACCAGGAACAGGATCAGCGCGATCGCCGCCCACAGGACCGCGACGACGACGCCCGCCCAACCGCCGCCCATCAGCGTGCCCAGTGCCCACCACAGTGCGACGGACAGGAAGAACACCGCCATCAGTGCGCCATATCCGGCGGCACCCATGAGGCCCGCACCCTTGGCGGACTTCGTCGCGGAATCCTTCAGCTCGGCCTTCGCGAGCGCCACCTCCTGTCGCATGAGGGTGGAGATGTCGCGCGATACCTCACCGAGCAACTCTCCGAGCGACGTCGAGGCGGCCTTCGCCTCAGACGGTGTGGGATCGGTCATCATCGCCCTCCAGGATGTTCGGTCGCGTCGACGCGGTCTGGGCGTACAGCGGAGTGCCGCCCGCCTCGCCGGTCACGGACCCCACGGGCACCGGAATGGAGGGGTCCGGGTGCACCTGTCTCGGCGCCGGAACCGGGGTCGAGGGTGACGTCGAGCCCTTGTCGTCCGAGGCGTTCGCGGCGAGTGCGCGCGTGAGCCTGCCGACGACGACCCCGGCGACGGCAGCAGCCAGGATGAACGTGCCGGGCTTCCGGCGCGCGTAGCGCTTGACCTCGGTCAGCACCGAACCGGGGTCGCGGTCTCCCAGCCATGAGGCTGCAGCAGACAGACGCCCCGACACCTGCTGGACGAGATCGCCCGCGATCCCTGAGCCATCGGAGTTCGCGGCCATCGAGTCGAGTTCGTCGCTCACCGAGCGCAACCCTCCGGCGAGGCGCTGCTGCTGGGTGTGAGCCTGCTCGGTCAACTCACGTTGCGTCTGCGCGAACAGGTCCTTCGCCTGCGCCTTCGCTTCCGTCGCGACGCTGGCTGCTTCCTCCTTCGCCGTGCCCAGAACATCTTTGGCCTGGCCCGTCGCAGCCTGCGTCAGGTCAGCGGCTTCCTGCTTCGCGGCATCGACTCTCCCAGCCGAGCCCTGGGGTGGCACGTCCGAGCCGCTCGGGCTGGCCGTTTCAAAACTGTCCGACATGAGTGCTCCTTTTCGCGGACCGACCCGAGTGGATCGGTCCCACCGTTATAGGCGGCGATCAAGTGCCGTGAAGGGGGCTTGCCACCGGTAGACTTACGGTGTAAACCTCTCCTCCGCGGGACAGCGATCGCGTGGTGTGCGGCAGTCATGAGCAAAAGGAACGTTCCGTCACGATGGGCACATTTCACTACGGTGGATCCGACGATGTAATTCACGTCGAGGAGCGCGCTCTCGCGCACCTCAAGGTCGTCATCGCGACCAAGCTGCGCCGCCAGGAATCGTTCACGCTGTCATGGCGGCACCCGGACGGCGAGGCTCAGGGTCGCAGCACGATCTGGCTGCATCCATCGATTCCGATGAGGTTCACGTTCGACGAGCCGGAACCCCCTCAGCTGAACGTGAAGTGGATCGAAGCGCTCATGCACTCCGCCAACAGCTCGGGTGGCATCACCCTCGTCGACGAGCTGCTCTAGACCCTGAAGACAGCGGGCCCATCCGCCAGCGCCTCGGCGACGAACAGAGAGTATGCGCCGCCTCCGAACCCTCGCCTCCGTCGTCGCCCTCGCCCTGGGTCTCGCGGGGTGCAGCGCCGCACCGGCACACGAACGCGAGCCCTCGGCATCCGCGGGGACCGGACCACTCGTCGCGTTCTACGGCGACTCCTACACGCTCGGCACCGGGGCGAGCGATCCGTCGCTCCGCTGGTCGACGATCATCAGCGAGGACCGCGGGTGGCGGGAGTTCAACCCGAGCGTCAACGGTCTCGGATTCGTGAACCATCGAGCGAACTTCGGCGAGAACGACCTGCCGGAACTCGTGATCGAACAGGAGCCGGACATCGTCTTCGTCACGATGGGGCTGAACGACAACTTCAGCTACGACGGTCGCGCCGATCTCATCCGCGAGACGATCACGGCCGACCTCACGCGCATCCGTGACGCACTCCCCTCGGCGCGGATCATCGTCGTCGAGCCGTTCTGGTACACGGAGCAGCGCCCGGCATCCGTCGACCGGATCATCGCCTGGGTCGAGGATGCGGCAGCAGAGGTCGATGCGGACTGGATCCCCGGCGCGAGCCGGTGGCTCGACGGTCACTACGCGGGGTCGGAGAACAGCTGGATGGCGTCGGACGGGCTGCACCCGTCGGACGTCGGGTACGCGCACATGGCCGATCGGATGGATGCGGCCCTCGCACAGCTCGACCCTGCTCTGTGAACGCACCGGTCTTCAGACGGCACTGCGGATCCTGAACATAGGTTTGCCATAGACGTGACATAGGAAAGACGTAGAGTTCGTGCCTATCGTCGGTCTCATGAACACAGCGAAACCGACTCCGGCCCGCAAGAACCGCCTCGCCTGGCTCTCGTCCCTCGTACTCGCCGGCGCCCTCGCCCTCAGCGGATGCGCCACCACCGCAGCCGTGACCGGCGGTTCCGCTTCGTCGACGTCGACCTCACAGACGACCACCACGTCGACCGCATCGACCACCGAAGACGCGACCACCACGGCCGACACGATCACCGACACCGCTGCGGCCGCCGAGGCGTTCCTCGCGACGCTGACCGACGAGCAGCGCGAAGCCGTGCTCTACGACTACGACGACGAGACCAAGACGACCTCCTGGTCGAACTTCCCCGTGACGTTCGTCGAGCGTGCCGGGCTGAACCTCGCCGATCTCACCGACGAGCAGAAGGCGGCAGCGATGACCGTTCTCGAAGCACTGCTCAGCGAGGACGCGTATACGACCGTCACCGGCATCATGAACGGCGACCAGTACCTGCTGGAGAACAGCAGCAGCACCGAGACCTCACTCGGCCAGTACTACATCGCGTTCTTCGGCGACCCCACCGACACCTCCGGCGCGTACGAGGTGCAGTTCGGCGGTCACCACCTCGGCATCAACGCCACCCTCGACGGTGCGGCCGATGCGATCACCTTCGCCCCCACGCACCTCGGCGTGCAGCCGGCCGTGTACAGCGACGAGGACGGCAACGAGGTGCAGCCCTTCGACGCCATCTACACCGACGCCTTCGCGTTCTATGACAGCCTGACCGCCGAGCAGCAGGCCACGCTGACCTCCGGCGAAGTGAGCATGTGCGCCCCCGGCGACACCTGCACCTTCGAGACCGGCTCGGGCCTCACCGGCGCCGACCTCACAGACGAGCAGAAGGAGCTCCTGCTCGACCTGATCGCCAACTGGTCGGGCATGGCCGATGAGGAGACGACGGCGACCACCCGAGCCGAGATCGAGGCGACACTCGACGAGACCGTCATCGCCTGGTCCGGCGAGACGACCTACGACATGAGCACCGGAGACGGCATCAACTTCTCGATCTCTGGTCCGAACGTCTACGTCGCCTTCCAGGCGCAGCAGGGCTCGGCCGGCGCCGACGTCGACGGCGTCTCGACCTCGGGCTGGGGCCACGTGCACACCATCTACCGCGACCCGAGCAACGACTACGCCAACAGCGTCGAGCAGCAGGCGTCGACCGGTATGACCGGCGGGCCGGGCGGGGGCGGGACCCCCGGCAGCGAAGCGCCTGCGAACTGAGCGGAGACACGAGAGCGACCATTGCGCATGCGATGGTCGCTCTCGTGTGATGCGAGAGGATGGTTCTCGGACCATTGAGAGAGACGAGGCGCATCGTGCACGCGATCCTGGAATATTCGTACGTCGAGGACTACCTCGAGCGGCGTGGCGAGCTGCGCGAGGCGCACCTCGAGAAGGCATGGGCCGCCGTCGAGCGCGGCGACCTGCTCCTCGGCGGAGCCGTGGGCAAGGGCCCGTTCACGGCGCTGCTCGTCTTCACCGGCGAAGACCCGCAGGCGGCAGCTCGGGCCTTCGCCCAGAGCGACCCGTACGTCGTCGGCGGCCTCGTCACCGAGTGGACGGCGCGTCCGTGGACGACGGTCGTGGGCCACGGCGCGGCTTCGCCTGTCAAGCCCTAACCGACCATAGGTCGCGCTGCCCTCGCGCCGCCGGCATCGATCGGCGGCACGCCCGGGATGCTCATGAAGGGGTCATCAGCGGCGAGGTATCGTCGAGCCGCGGATCACGAGACGCACCGGCAGATGATGCGCCCCCTCGCCGATGTCGATACCGTCGATCGCGTCGAACACCCGAAGCGCCGCCTGACGCCCCAACTGCTGCAGGTTCGCGTCGATGCTGGTGAGCTCGGGCCGCGCATTCGTCGCGAGCACCTCCCAGTTGTCGTAGCCGATCACCGCGAGGTCATCCGGCACCGTGCGGCCGAGGTCCCGTGCCGAATCGAGCACGCCGCGAGCGATCTGGTCGGATCCGCAGAAGACGGCGTCGATGTCAGGATGCCGTTGCAGCAGCATCGCCGCGGCATCCCGCCCCCAGTGCTCGGTCCACTCCGAGAACATGGGCTCACCCACGAGCTCGAGCCCCGCTTCGCCGAGAGCCGCCCGGGCTCCGGCGAGACGGTCTTGCGCTGCGGCATAGGCCGGGTCGCCCGAGATGTGCGCGATGCGACGCCGACCGCAGGCCAGCAGATGCTCGATCGCGAGACGCCCTCCGGCGTAGTTGTCGGGGGTCAGCGACAGGTCGCGCGAGTCGTCGGACGGCGCATAGGCGTAGACGACAGGCACCGGGATCTCCTGCCCGAGTGAAGGCCGAGGATCGGTCTGCCGGCCCACGACGATGATGCCGTCGACTCTGCGGCTCAGCAGCTCCTTCAAGTGGTGCTGCTCGCGGATCGCGTCGCCGCGGGCGTCGCACAGGAAAACGTTGATGCGGCCCGCACCAAACGCGTCTTCGGCTCCCATCAGGATCGGGATCATGAACCGACCCTCGAGATCGCTGGTGAGCAGCCCGACGGTTCCGGTGCGTCCGGCGAGGAGCCCTCGCGCCATGGCGTTGGGAGTGAAGGACAGCTCCTCGGCGATCGCGCGCACCTTGGCACGGGTGGCGGCCGACACGTCGCCCCGATCGTTCAGCGCCTTGGACGCGGTCGAGATCGAGACTCCGGCGCGCGCGGCGACGTCGCTGAGGGTCGCAGCCCGTGGTCCCGTCGTATCCGTCATCCCACTCCTTCGTGCTGAAAGGTTATCGGAACAAGGGTTGACGCACCCTCCACAACCACGCTATACCTTTTCGAAAGGGTTTTCGTAAGTTTCGAAAGCCTGATCGCCACCCTCATCTCCACTCCCGGCGCTGCACTGCCGAAGCGCCACACCGCACCCGCTCGAGGACGAGCCCAGAGGAGCCCCCGCCCATGAACACCATCCGCACCCACGCCGCACGCCGGGCAGCAGCCGCCGTCGTCGCGGCCGGCCTGCTCGTCGGCGGTCTCGCCGCCTGCGCACCCGCCGCCGATGACGCCGCGTCCGACGAGCCGATTCCCGCCGAGGGAACCGACGACGGCACGACGTTGACGCTGTGGACCCGCGCTCCCATCGAGCGCCAGGCCAAGCTGCTCGTCGACGCCTACAACGCCAGTCACGAGAACCAGGTCGAGCTCACGGTCGTGCCCAACGACGACTATGTCGCCAAGGTCGGCGCCGCCGCCGGGTCGAGCGGACTGCCCGATCTGTTCGCCGCCGACATCGTCTACGTGCCCAACTGGGCGCAGCAGGGCCTGTTCCAGGACATGTCCGAGCAGATCGATGCTCTCGACTTCAAGGACGAGATCAACCCGGGGCACCTCTCGGCCGGAACGGTCGACGGCGCCGAGTACGTGCTGCCGTTCGCCCTCGACCTGTCGATGCTGTTCTGGAACAAGGAGCTCTTCGCCGAGGCCGGCCTCGACCCCGACAAGGCACCGGCCACACTCGAGGAGTTCGCCGAGGCGGCCACGGCCGTGCAGGCGCTGAACAAGCCCGACACGTACGGTACGGCGACCGGTCTCAACTGCGGTGGCTGCCTGGTCTTCACCTGGTTCCCCTCGATCTGGGCGTCCGGCGACGAGGTCATGAACGACGACGGCACCGAATCGCTGCTCGACGGCGACTCCGCCCAGGCCGTGTACGACACGTGGGCAGGGCTCGAAGAGGCCGGCGCCGTGCTCCCGAGCTCGACGGACGAGGCGGGCCCCACCTGGACCGCGGCGTTCAGTGAAGGCAAGGTCGGCGTCATGCCGTTCCCGGCGACGCTGCTGCCCTCGCTCGATTTCGACGCGGGAGTCGCCGGCATCCCCGGTGTCGACGGCGGCGCCTCGACGTTCGTCGGTGGCGACGGCATCGGCATCTCGAAGGACTCGGAGAAGGCGGCTCAGGCCTGGAACTTCCTCAACTGGATGATGTCGGAGGACGCGCAGGTCGAGGTGCTCGCGAAAGACGGCAACGCCGTCTCGCGCGGCGACCTCGCCGACAACGAATACGCCGCCGCCGACCCCCGACTCGTCACGATCAACGAGGTCGCCGCTCAAGGCGACACCCCGGTGGCGCTGAACTTCCAGCAGGCGTTCAACGCCCCTGGCAGCCCGTGGCTGACACTCGTGCGCAACGCCGTGCTCAACGGCGACGACTCGGTCCCGGCCGACAACGACGAGATCACCGCGATCCTGTCGCAGTGATCACAGGCGGGGGCGATGCCGAGAGCGTCGCCCCCGCATCCTCGCCGCCGGCACCGGCGCCACCGACGCATTCCCCTGCCTGATCGAAAGAGTCCAGATGACCTCCACCGCTCCTCCGCTGCGTCGCCGCCGGCCGCGCACCGGCTTCGGCGGCCCCGTGCAGGGGTGGCTGTACGCCGCCCCGACGGCGATCTTCGTCGCACTGCTGTTCGTCGTCCCGCTGGTGCTGGTCTTGCAGATGTCGGCGTCCGACTGGCCGCTGCTGAGCGGTAACCAGGGCATCAACTTTCCCGCGAACTACGCGGATGCCGTCACCCATCGCCTCTTCTGGGACTCGATCCGCTTCACCCTGCTCTATACCGTCATCACGACCGTCATCCTGATCGGACTCGGACTCGGTCTCGCCCTGCTCGTGCAGGAGTCGACCCGGTGGAAGGGGTTCTTACGGACGGCCTTCCTGATCCCGAGCGCCCTGGGCCTGGCATCCGCCTCGCTGCTGTTCTATGTGCTCTACTCCCCGATCGCCGGGCCGTTCGCCGCGCTGATGAAGTCGTGGGGCATCACGTTCCTCGGCACCCCCGAGGGCGCACTGTGGTCGACGATCTTCCTGATCGTCTGGCGCTTCGCGGGGTTCTACATGCTGCTCATGCTCGTCGGCCTGCAGGGCATCCCGGATGACGTGTACGAGGCTGCCCGCATCGACGGGGCCAGCCGCTGGCAGACCTTCCGTGACATCACGGTGCCGCTGCTCAAGCCGACCTTTGCCCTGACGACGGTGATGTGCGTGACCGGGTCGCTGCTCGCGTTCGAGCAGTTCTACATCCTCACCAAAGGCGGCCCCGACAACAGCACGATGACGGTCGTGCAGCTGATCTACAACGTCGCCTTCCAGGGGCAGAACAGCCTCGGGATCGCCGGCGCACTCTCGGTGATCGTGCTCCTCGCCCTCATCGTCATCAACGTCTTCCAGCTGCGCGCGTTCCGCCGCACGGATGAGAGCTGAACACCATGACTCAGTCCCAGACACTCACGCGCACGATCGTCGCGCCGAACCATCAGCCGGCTCCGCCGCGATACCGTTCGAAGGCCACGCGCGTCATCTTCGGCATCCCCTACTGGGTGTTCACCACCGCTCTCGTGGTGATCTTCCTCTACCCGCTGATCTGGACGGGCGTCTCGTCGCTGAGCCCCGTCGCCGGCACCAGCCAGACCGACGGATGGGGCTTCGGCAACTACGCAGCCCTCGGCGAGTACCAGGCCGGCATCTGGGTGTACCTCGGCAACTCGCTCTTCGTGTCGGTGCTCACGGTCGCCCTTACCCTGTTCATTTCGCTGTTGGGCGGCTATGCGTTCGCGCGCTTCTCGTTCCCCGGGAAGAACGCGCTGTTCCTGCTGACGCTCGCGATCCTGATGGTGCCGTACGCGACGCTGCTGATTCCGCTCTATGTGATCCTCAACGCGATCGGTCTGCAGAACTCGCTCGTCGGCGTCGCGCTCGTGATCACGATGTTCCAGCTGCCGTTCTCGATGTTCATGATGCGCATCTCGTTCGAGTCGATCCCGAAGGAGATGGACGAAGCGGCGATGGTCGACGGATGCTCCAGCTGGGGGGCCCTCTGGCGGGTGCTGCTGCCTGCCGTCAAGCCGGGACTCGTGACGGTCGGGCTGTTCGCGTTCCTCACCGCATGGAACGACTTCATGGCTCCGCTGATCCTCATCAGCGACACCAACCGCATGACGCTGCCGCTCGCGGTGGCCAATCTTCGAGGACAGGTGCAGGGCGTCGTCGACTACGGCGCCACCGAGGCGGGGGTCGTCGTGCTGGCGCTCCCCTGCATTCTGCTCTTCCTGATCCTGCAACGACACTACGTGCGCGGCTTCATGTCCGGCGCTTTCAAGGGATGACCATGTTCGACACCACAGCACCTACTGCTCCCGTTGTTCCCACCCGCGGACGCCTGCGCCCCCTGGGCCTCGACGAGGTGCGCATCACCGGAGGGTTCTGGGGCGACCGCCAGGCCGTCAACGGCTCGGCGACGCTCAGCCACATCGAATCGCGACTCGAGTCCGAGGGGTGGCTGCCGAACTTCGATCTGGCCGCCGCCGGCACACTGCCCGACGGCAGACGAGGCCGGGAGTTCTCCGATTCCGAGATCTACAAGTACCTCGAGGCGCTCGGGTGGGAGATCGGACGTACGGATGCCGCGGCTGGCGACGACCTCGAGCAGCGGTTCCGTCGTGTGGTCGACCGGGTCGCTGCTGCGCAGGAATCCGACGGGTACCTCAACACCATGTTCGGCCGCGAGGGCCAGGACGCACGCTGGTCGGCGCTGCAGTGGGGGCATGAGCTCTACTGCCTCGGGCACCTGTTCCAGGCGGCGGTCGCCCGGGTGCGCACGCGGCCGGATGCCGATGACGGGCTGATCGACATCGCCCGCCGCGCTGCGGACCTCGTCTGCCGTGAGTTCGGCGCAGAGGGTCGCGACGCGATCTGCGGGCACGCCGAAGTCGAGGTCGGCCTCGCCGAACTCGGCCGCGCGCTCGGCGAACAGCGCTACCTCGATCAGGCCGCGCTGTTCGTCGAGCGGCATGGTCGTGGCTCGCTCGGCGAGATCGAGTTCGGGCGCGAGTACTTCCAGGACGACGTGGCTGTGCGCGACGCCGAGGCACTGCGCGGACACTCGGTGCGGGCGAACTACCTGTCGTCTGCCGCGGTCGACGTCGCGACCGAACTCGACGACGCGGCGTTGCTGCAGTCGTTGCGGTCGCAGTGGGATCGCACGGTCGAACGCCGCACCTACGTGACCGGCGGCCAGGGGTCGCACCACCAGGACGAGGCGTTCGGCGACGACTGGGAGCTGCCACCGGACCGCGCCTACTCCGAGACGTGCGCCGGCATCGGCTCGATCATGTTTTCGTGGCGCCTGCTGCTCGCGACCGGTGAGGCGCAGTACGCCGACCTGATCGAGCGCACCCTGTTCAACGTCGTTGCGACGTCCCCGGGCGAGGACGGTCGCTCGTTCTTCTACGCCAACACGCTTCACCAGCGGACCCCCGGCGTACCCGCCGATCCGGACGCCACGTCGCCGCGCGCCTCCTCGTCGCTGCGCGCGCCGTGGTTCGAGGTGTCGTGCTGCCCGCCGAACGTCGCCCGCACGTTCGCCAGCCTCGCGGCCTATGTCGCGACCTCCGACGATGACGGGGTGCAGCTGCATCAGTATGCTCCGGCATCCGTGCGCACGATCCTGCCTGACGGGCGGACCGTGGCGTTCGAGGTGGCGACCGGCTATCCCGCCGACGGCGACGTGCGGATCGAGATCATCGAGGAAGCCGAGTTCACCGTGACGCTGCGAGTGCCGTCGTGGGCGCACGGCGCGACCCTCCGTGTGCGCGCCGGCGGCGCTCTCGCCGAGAAGCCGGTTCCGACCGGCACCGCATCGATTCGCCGCGCGTTCCGCGCCGGTGATCTGATCGAGCTGAGCCTGCCGCTCGCGCCCCGGATCACGCGTGCGCACCCCATGGTGGACGCGGTGCGAGGAAGCGTCGTGATCGAGCGGGGGCCCGAGGTGCTGGCGCTCGAGTCCGTCGACTTCGGGGCAGATGTGGGCGAAGCCATCGTCGATGGGGAGCCCGCGGAGCGCAACGGGCGCGTCACGCTCCCGATGCGCATGCGCTCGACTGGCGATCGGGTCGAGACACCCCTGGTCGCATATCACGGTTGGGCCCGCCGCGGCCCATCGACCATGCGGGTGTGGATCCCGACGGTGTAGTCACCGGTGAGGGCGAGGCAGTGCAGCGGGCAGGGCGTCTACGGCAGCTCGGCCCGACCGTCGGCGTGCAGCTGCATCCACAGCGCCAGGTGGAAGTCCTGGTCGTTGGCCAGCGGATCGGCGGCGTGGGCGGGCACCCCGTCGACCGACGTCGGCATGACGAACGCGCACGTGGCCGACCCGTCGGCGCCGTAATTCGCCATGTTCGCCCGCAGGATGCCGTCGGCCAGGGCGTCCGACTGCGGCGAGCGCAGCTCCCGCGGCAGGCGCAGCAGCACCGTCGCGGTGAGCGCGCTCCAGTAGTGCGGGAACACATCGCCCCACTGGCGTCGCTGACCGAACCAGTATCCGTCCCAATGACGGATCGCGACGCCCTGCAGCCGTGAGTGGGGCTGCGGGCCCCCGAAGGCGAGAAGCCACGGCAGGCGTGACGTGATCGCCTCGAGCAGAGACGGATCCCCCGACAGGGCGTGCGCGTCGATGAGCACGTTCAGCAGCGGCGCCACCATCGCCTGCTCGTAGGCGACCTCATGGCCAGGAAGATCCTCCGCGAGCGCGGCGAAGTGACGTCCGCTCGCGACCACAGCCTGTCGCAGATCATCGGCACGGTCAGACTGGCCGTCGGCGGCCAGCGCGCCTGCCACGGCGACGGCGACCTCCGAGAATCCGATGGTGAGGATCCTCCCGATGCCGAGCTCGAGCGCCCGCTCGAGCAGCCGCGCGGCAAGGTCCAGGTCATCCGCGTGGCGCAGATGCTCGAACCGGAGGAGGAAGAAACGCGACAGCCACGGGGAATCGTAGAGGCGGATGCCAGCATGATGCTGCACCGAGCCGCGTCGCGGTGCTGCGGAGTCGTCCATCAGATGCTCCCGCGCGAAGGCCGCCCATCCGTCGAGAGCGTCGTCGGCCTCGGAGCCGACCCACCCTCGGCTCGCCGCGTGCTGCAGCATCAGAGCCACGCCGATCCGCTCCGAGCCGTCGGTCCAGTCGGACCATCCGTTCGTCGCCTGAGTGAGCCTGGTGGTCGTGTCGACGGGGAGGATGGCGTGCGCGAGCAGCCCCGGGCGTTCGGTACTGCGCTGGTGCGCCAGCACATAATCCACGCGTTTGCGGACGGCATCCTCCACGGAGTCATGGAACAGCACCTCGGTGCGGGCGTCTTCTCCGACCTGCACCCAGTACGACCCCGCGACGGCGGCCGTCAGCCGGGCGCCGTCGTCGGTCGCCTCCACCGCGACCCCCGGAGCCGCCGTGACCGGCAGCGCGGTGTGCACCTCGATGGCCTCGCGGATGCTCGCGCGCAGGGATCCGAACTCCGCGGGTGCGGCCGTCTGCGCGACGAAGCCGTCGAGGTCGTCGTGCCAGGCGAGCTCCCACGACAGCACGTACTCCGCGTCCGGGGCGAGCTCGATGACGGGCTGACCGCCGAAGGCGTCCGCGTTGCGAGCGTGGTCGGTCACGTGGAGCACCAGGTGCCCGCGCGCGTTCGAGAGCGTGTCGGCGTTGCGGGTCTCCACCGAGTATCCCCAGAGCTCCCCTTCGAGGAGGCGAAGCCCGAGCAGGCGCCCCTCCCCGCGCATCGGCTGAGCCGCCACCCACGACCAGGCACCTCCCGTGAAGACGTGGGCGTGCACTCGCCGGGTGAGCGCGTCCAAGGCTCCGGGGTACAGGTCGGCGAAGGGCGTCTGCACGGCGAGGCTCGTGATGCGGATCGCATCCGGGCTCACATTGCGGAACCGGTACGTCTCTCGCAGAGTGTGCCCGCCCGCGCGTTCGACGCGCACCCGGACGCGGTCCGCGACCGTGTGCTCTGTCGCGACCCGAACGTCGTCGGCCGAGATCGCCGACGGCGCGTTCCACCGCCCGGCGAAGGTGTCGGCCACGATATGCCCGCTCCCCCAGGCATGTTCGACCGAATGCCAGGCGACATCGTCGTCGAGGAGGAACGTGCGCTCGGGCGCCCGATCATCGGTGAACTGCACGGGGGCACCCGTCGTGGCATCGAGCGTCGCCCATCCCGAGCCGATGGCCAGCCGTCTGGTCTCGCGCTTGTGTGCGCGAGCGGGCGTGTCGGCCGCGATCGTCGTCTCGACGGGGGATGCGGGCTCTGCGAGTGTCATCGTGTGTTCCAAGAGTCGTCCCTGATCAGCCCTTGACGGAACCGGCGACGCCGCCGATCACCTGTCGCTGCAGGATGAGGTAGAAGACGACGAGCGGCAGGACGCCGAGCACCATCATGGGGAAGAGCGATGTCCAGTCGACCGAGAACTGGCCGATGTTGCGGTAGACCTCCTGCAGGATCACCTGCTTGTCACGGGACTGCAGGAAGTACAGCGGTCCCATGAAGTCGTTCCACGCGCTCAGGGTGTTGAGGATCGCGACCGTCACCACTGCGGGCCGCAGCAGCGGGAAGACGATCGTGAGGAAGGTCCGGAAGACGCCGGCGCCGTCGATGTTCGCGGCCTCTTCGAGCTCCTTCGGGATCGTCGATGTGAAGGCATAGAACAGCAGCGTCGCGAACGGCAGGTTCACCGCGATGTTGATGAGGATCACGGCCAGCAGGCTGTTCATGAGGCCGAGCGCCTTGATGACCTCGTAGAGACCCAGGATCGACATCTGGTACGGAAACATCAGCCCGCTGAGCAGGACGAGGAAGGCGATCGTCGCGAGCCTGCTCTTGGCCTTGCGGCTGAGCGCGTAGCCCGCCATCGATCCGAGGGCGACGACACCCACCACAGACCCGAGCGTGATGAGGAAGGTGTTCATGAACGCCCGCGGATACTCCATCTTGATGAAGGCGTCCACGTACAGACCGAGGTCGAACGACGCGGGCAGACCCATCGGGTTCGCTGCGGCCTCGGCAGGCGTCTTGAACGTCGTGACGATCAGGTAGTAGATGGGCGTGAGCACCAGGATCGCGAGGATCGTCAGAGCGATCAGCGCGAACGTTGAGGTGAGGCGACGCGTGCGTCGGACGGACGGCATCCGAGCAGTGTCGGTCGCGGTGACGGCGGTGGTCTCTGCAGCGGTCATGAGTACTTGGCCTCCAGTCGGCGGAAGACTCGCAGGAGCAGTCCGCCGATCAGCAGGCTGACGATGAGGAACAGCACGCCGAACGAGGCGGCGAGGCCGTAGTTGCCCTCGGAGAACTTGCGATACATCAGGGTGAGGACGGTCTCGGTCGCGAAGCCGGGCCCGCCGTTCGTCATCGCGATGACCGCGTCGAACACCTTGAGTCCGGCGATCAGGCCCGTGACGATCGTGATCTGGAAGGCCGGGATCAGACCGGGGAGCGTCACGCTGACGAATGACCGCCAGCGTCCTGCGCCGTCGAGGGCTGCGGCTTCGTACAGGTCGGTGTTGATCGTCTGCAGCGCGGCGAGATAGATCACCATCTGGTAGCCGAACCACTGCCAGACCTGAGTGGCGATGATGCTGCCGAGAGCGAGGTTCGGATCGCCGAGCCAGTTGACGTTCTCGAGCCCGAAGGCGTTCAGCAGCACATTCAGGAGCCCGTAGTCGTTCGAGGAGAAGATGTAGCTCCACAGATATCCGACGACCAGGATGCTGAGCACCGCCGGACCGAAGAAGATCGTGCGGAATCCTCCGCGGA
The DNA here is from genome assembly GCA_037033305.1 of Actinomycetota bacterium. Taxonomy (GTDB): domain Bacteria; phylum Actinomycetota; class Actinomycetes; order Actinomycetales; family Microbacteriaceae; genus Microbacterium. The sequence continues at coordinate 41,016 of JAZBLP010000025.1, forward strand.
ACGGGATCTTCGCGTGCAGGAGCAGTGCGACCGGGAGGGCGATGAGATTCTGGAGGACCACGACTGCCACGGCGTAGACGAGCGAGTGCTGGATGCCGGCCAGGATCTGCGGGTTGGTCAGCGCCTCGATGTAGTTCTCGAGGCCGATGAACGAGACGTCGCGGCTGTGGTTGCTCTGATCCGTGAAGCTGAGGACGACCGTGCGGATCACCGGGATGACGAAGAAGATCCCGAAGATCACCATCGCGGGGACGACCATCAGGACGAACGGGGCGTTGTGACGCCACCGGACCTTCGCGCTGACCCTGCGGTCACGCTGCGGCGGGGCAACAGCGTTCTCGTCGGGCGTCCCTGCGGCGGGTGCGCGCAGCTCTTGCATCGTCATGGGTGTTCCTCACTCTGATCGGGT
>JAZBLP010000026.1:0-41070 GCA_037033305.1 Actinomycetota bacterium
GCGACGTCGTCGAGTACGACCACGCCCCGCCCGTGGCCGCAGAACCCCAGCCGTTGGCACCCGTGCGATCGAACTCATCGGAAGCCAGCGGCAGCACGGGCTCCGGTTCGGGCTCGGCGACCGTGACGCTGTTCGTGGTGGTGTGCGTGCCACCGCGGTTGTCGGTCACCTTCAGAGCGACCGTGTAGGTCCCGGCCGCCGCGTACAGGTGCGACGCCGTCGCGCCCGTACCCACGGAGCCGTCGCCGAAGTCCCACTCCCACGAGGTGATCGTGCCATCGGGATCCGCGGACCCCGAACCGTCCACGGTGAGGGCGAGAGCGTCCGCCGAGGTCGTGAACGATGCAACGGGGATCACGTTGGGCGGGGGAACGACTGTGCCGGGGATCTTGGCGACGAGGTTGTCGAAGCGCACCAGGTACGGCACGTTCGAGACGCCCGAACCCGCATAGGCGGCCAGGCCGACCTGTCCCGGAGCCTGCAGCGCTGCCGTCGAGTCCGTGGTGCTGAGCTGCCAGGCGGCAGGCTCGGCGGTTCCCGACTTCCACGCCTTCGCACGGATCGTCGTCGGGTTCGTGCCCGACGCCTCGACCCGCAGCGTCACGGTAGTCCCCGGCGTCACCGTCAGGCCGGCCAGGTTCTGCGTCGCCAGCGTGGTGCCGCTGCGCAGCACCTGCAGGCTCACCGCACCACTGGCCGCGACCGTGATCCGAGCCCGATAGTCGTCCGCTCCGATGCGCCGAGCCAGCGCCTGCGCCCATACGCTCCCGCCCACCGGCACCGACTCGAACGTCGCATCCACCGTGAGCTCCGTCGACACCGACGACACGCTCGGGAGATACGCGGTCCGCAACGCGCCGCCCGCCGTCAGCCGGAAGACACCCGCCCCGTCCACCGCGTAGTTCGATGCCGCGTTCGCCAGCGACCAGGGGCCACCCTTCGTGGCCTCGCCGAGGCCGCTCGCGGCGACTCGATCGAAGACATCGGATGCCAGGATGCCGTCGCCCACCGAGATCGCGACGTTCTCCGTCTTGATCGTCGTGGCGCCGTCGCTGTCGGTGACCGTCAGCGTCACCGCATAGGTGCCTGCCGTCGCATAGGTGTGCGCTGCCGTGGCACCGGACCCGTGCGCGCTCTCGTCGCCCCAGTTCCAGTCGTACGATGCGATCGTTCCGTCGGGATCCGTCGATCCGGAGCCGTTGACGTCGATCTTCAGCGGAGAGAGAACCGAGGCGAAGGCCGCGGTCGGTGCGACGTTCGCGACGACGACCGTCGAGGCGCTCTTCTCGGCCGTGCCGGCCCTGTCATCCGTGACCGTCAGCGTGACTGCGTACGTCCCTGCCGCCGCGTAGGTGTGGGTCGCAGTCGCCCCGGAACCGTGCGCGCTGCCGTCACCCCAGTTCCAGTCGTACGACACGATCGATCCGTCGGTGTCCGTGGACGCCGACCCGTCGACATCGACCCTCAGCTTCGAGACCTGCGACGAGAAGCTCGCCGACGGCAGCTTGTTCACGGTGACACCATCGCGCCCGAGGCTGTAGTGGTCGCTCACGGTCGCCGGTGTCAGAACCGAGGGGTACACGGCGACCTCGTCGATGGTTCCGAGGAAGGTGTTGCCGCCGGGGCCCCACGACACGTCTCCACCGACGTGCCAGTAGCCCGTGTAGTTGCCGGATGTCTTGTTCGCGTTCTCGCCGACGAGCGCGCCGTCGACGTACAGACGCATGCCCGACGATCCCTGCGTCGCGACGACGTGATGCCACTGCCCGTTGTTGTAGGCGCCGCTCGACGTCACGCGCACCTGCCCGCCGTTGGTGGCTCCGAAGACGAGCTGTCCGGCGCTGGTCATGTAGACGTGGCGGTCGTAGCTCGACGAGTTGCCCGTCGCGCTGCTGCCGAAGCCCACGATCTTCCCGCCCGACGTAGACGTCGTCTTGAACCACGCCTCCGTCGAATAGACCACAGGGTTCACGAAGGCGGTCTGGCTGATCGCCTGACCTCCGCCGAACGTGACGGACGAGTTGCTGACGCCCTGAAGCGCACCCGCCTGTCCCTTCGTGTTCGTGCCCACGTACTTTCCGCCCTGCCCGGATCCTGACGCATCCTGCACCACGGTTCCCGTGGACTCCGCGAGACGCCAGTAGAGCGTCGGGTCGGACTTCACGACATTCGAGCCGTAGGCGTCCGCGGGCGGGTTCTGCGCACCGAGCGTGCGCCCGGCGGCCGTGAAGTGCTGCGTGACCTGAGCCGCGGTGAGCGGTGCGCCGTAGACGGCGACCTCGTCGATCGTGCCCGAGAAGTACTGTGCTCCCGACCACGTCGCGTCGCCGCCGACTCGCCAGTAGCCGCTGTAGATCTCGGCCGAGTAGGAGTCCGTCCGCTGACCGACCCGTACACCGTCGACATAGAACGTCATACCCGCGATGGGGTCCATCGTTCCGACGACATGGTGCCACGCACCGTCGTTGTAGGCGTTCGGCGAGGTCAGGACCCGCCGCTCGGCCGGGTAGACGCCGAAGTTCAACCGACCGCTCGTATCCATGTAGATCTGGCGGTCGCTCGACGTCGACGTCCCGGTCGATCGGTTGCCGAATCCGAGGATGCGCCCGCCGGCCGTCGTCGTGGTCTTGAACCAGGCTTCCGCGGAGAAGGACTGCGGCCCTCGTTCCACGGCCTCCGTCGACGCGTATCCCGATGTCGTGCCGTTGAATCGGGAGGCGGGGATCGCGGAGGTCGCGAGCGCGCCGTCGACGCTCCGCGTCACGCCCGAGCGGACGGCGAGGTTGCTCGAACCCGCCCAGTCGGACGAGGCCTGCCCCGCGTCGTTGAGCGGCCAGTAGTGCGTCGGCCGGTCGGTGAGCACCGCCTGCGAGTACGACGATGCGCCGAGATCTCCGGTCGTCCCGGCTGTCGCCGTGATGACCGTGCTCCAGGCCACGTTGCCCTTGGCGTCCTGCGCGCGCACCCGGTAGGTGTGAGAGCTGCCCGGCGCCACTCCCGAGTCGACGAACGACATGCCGGGAAGACCCCAGTCGGCCGGCTTCGACCGGGCGGTGGTCGTGTGGACCGGAGACCCGTTGACACCGTCGCGGATCACCTTGTACTCGAGGTACTCGTTGTCGCGGTCCCAGTTCAACGGCCAGGTCACGCGCACGGCGCCGGAAGCGCCTGCCGTGGCGGTCGGCACCCAGGTGCTGCCGCTCAGTCGCGGGCCATCGGTGTTCGGCGCCTTCTCGGTCGTCGCGAAGCGCACGAGACCCTGCTGGATCTGGTTGTTGACGCGGGTGAACTCCCCCGCCATCACGACGTAATCGGCGTTGCCGGTGACACTCCACGCCGCCTGGGTCGCCCCGCTCACCGATCCGGTGTCGAACGTCGGATACCAATGCAGCAGGCGCGGCGCGGGGTTGCCCGCCCAGTTGGCGTAGCCGAGTGCCAGGCCGTTCGGCGTCGTCCGCGCGACGGAGTTGGAGAAGGCGATCGCCCGATAGTGGGTCCACGGGTCGCTCTGCGGGAATCCGCCGACGACGCTCTCGCAGTAGTGCGAGTGCCCGACACCGTAGACGGCGTCCGGCGTGGCGTACGCGCTGTAGGTGTCACCGTGGCAGTCCTCGACCCAAGTCACTCCGCCGGTCGCCCAGTCGCTCTTGAAGATGCCCTCGAGGTTACCGCCGCCGCCGAAGGTGTAGCCGGTTCCGTACAGGCTTGTGCCGTCGCTGGTCAGAGACCAGATCGCACTGTCTTCGCCGCCGTTGCGCACGACGCCGTTGGCCGCGAACGGGAGAAGCCCGCCGGTGGTCGTGTCGACCAGCGCCATCCCGTATCCCGGGTTGGATGAGCCGTTCACCGTGGTGAAGTGGCCTCCGAGTGCGATCTTCTGCTCGTCGGCCGAGATCACGATGTCGTTGCCTCTGTTGTCGAGCACCGGCGCCCAGGGCATGAGCTCGCCCGCGGAGGTCACTGCTGCCGCGCGACTGCGATCGTTGCTGGCGACGCGGCCGAAGTTGCCCGTGAAGTAGACCGCAGTGTTCGTCGCGACGATGCCGCGCACCGACGCGTTCACGCTCGGAGCCCACGTGCTCACGAGCGTTCCGCCGGCGATGTCGAAGGCGGCGACCCGGTTGCGGGCCTCCCCATCGACCGTCGTGAAGTCGCCTCCGATGTAGAGGCGCTGGCCGTCGGGCGATGCGGCGACCGAGTTGATCTGTCCGTTGACGTTCGGCGCGAACGGAAGCAGCGCCCCGGTTCGCACGTCGTACGCGAGGATGTTGTTGCGCGTCACCTCTTCTGTGCCCGCTGCGGCGCCCGCCGGACGAGCCGTCGAGAACGTCCCGGCCGCGAAAACCGTGTCGCCGACGATCACCTGATCCCATGCCGCCCCGTTGATCTGCACGGTCGGGAGAGCATCGCTCGTCACGGTCTTCGGTGTGCCCGTGCCGACCGGCGCGGTATCGGCCATCGCCGCGGACGGCGCGAGCACGAGCCCTGCCACGATCACCGCCCCCGCGGTCGCCATGACAAGAACTGCCCGGCCGAAAGCGCGCGAGCGCGCAAGAATCCCCAGTTGTACCGCCATAATTCATTCCCCAATGAATTGACACGTCCGATGAAGGACGAGATCCCCAGATAACCCCAGTTACCGCTAACTGGCGGGTGCCGCACCCCTGAACGCGACATAAGGCTCGCCAGTCAGCAGGTCAACTGTAACCCCTACATCGTCCCTCGCGTCAACAGGGATTGAGAACGAATACTCGCCCTCTGCGGTCTCTCCGGCGGCGAGCGTCGCTGGAAGACCGCTCGCCACGGTGTCGCCGAGCGGCGGAGCGGGGTTCTGATCAGGCCCGGAGGCGAGGTTCACGGTGGCTCCCGCGAGGTCGAGCGGCGCATCGGTCGCGTTGGTCACGCGGACCACGACCTTCAGCGCGGGACCGGCGAGATCGCCCGGCTGCTCGCTCGTGGACTCGAACGCCGTCATCGACACGACCTCGACGGTGACCCCTTCGACGACGGTGGCCACCTCGTCGATGTCGACCTCGACCGGATCGGATGTCGGCGGCGCGACATCGGTCGAGCCAGGCGTCGGCGTGGGGAAGACGGTGGGCGTCGGCGGCACCGAGGCCGACGCCACCGGTGTCGGTTCGCCGCTCGGCTGGGCGCCCTGTGCCGTCAAGAACCAAATGATCCCGGCCACGACGACGACCAGCACCGCCCCCACTGCGATGAGTACCGTCTTGCGCGTTCGAGTCATGGGTCCCTCTCCCCTGTGCCCCGACGTCTCTGCGATCTCGGCGCTCGCGCAAACTTTACCGCGTACGAGGCGAACGGTCGATGCGTCGGCTAAAGTCAGTGCAACCGCGCGTCACCGGCGCGGATCGGCCGTGGGGAGGTCGAGCCGACCGATGCTCTGCGCGGCCGCACCGGCGAGTCCGCCATCCCGATCAGCAACGACCGGAGGATTCATGTCACAGCAGACGCCAGGCGTCCGTGAAGCGCTCGCCTCGCTGCGCGCAGCGCAGAAATCCAGTTCGGGCGCTCCCGCCTACTCACGGTTCGTGAACCGTCCCATCGGACGCGTCTTCGCCGCCGTCGCCTTCGCATGGGGACGCACCCCCGACCAGGTGACCGCGGTCAGCGCCGTGTTCACGTTCGCGGGGATCGCGCTGATCGCGCTCGCACCACCGACGCTGCTCACCTCGGTGCTCATCGTGCTGCTGCTCGTGCTCGGCTACGCCCTCGACTCGGCCGACGGTCAGCTCGCGCGGCTTCGAGGCGGCGGGTCGCCCAGGGGCGAGTGGCTCGATCACATGGTCGACGCCACCAAGATGGCGACGATCCACATCGCTGTGCTCATCTGCTGGTGGCGCTTCTACGATCTCGAGCCTCCGATGCTTCTGATCCCGCTCGGCTTCCAGGTCGTCGCCTCGGTGTTCTTCTTCGGCGTGATCCTGACCGAACTGATCCGACGCGTCGGCGCGGCGGGAACGGCGTCGAAGGCGGCTTTCCGGAACTCGCCGCTGTACGCGCTGCTCGTGCTGCCTGCCGATTACGGGCTGCTGATCCTCGTCTTCGTGACGCTCTGGGTTCCGTGGCTGTTCATCACGCTCTATTCGGCGCTGCTGGTCGTGAACGCCCTGATCCTGATCGCGTCGGTCGTCCGCTGGCACAGATCCCTCCGTCCGATCGGGGCGGGTCATGCCTGAGTTCTCAGGACTCCCCGCCGACCGGGCTCGTGCGGCGAGGTGGAGCGCGTATCGCCGAGCTGCGGGGATGGTGGCCCGGGGACTTCTCCGTCGTCCGTTCTTCGGAACCGCGGGCGGTCCGCTCTTCGTCGGCCGACGGGTGCGGATCACAAACCCGTCGTTCATCCGCTACGCCGGTCGACTCGTGGTCGAGGACGGAGTCGAGCTGCAGGGGCTGTCCAAGAACGGGATCGTGTTCGGGTCCGGGGTGTCGATCGGAGCGGGAACGGCCATCCGGCCGTCGTCATACTACGGCGGCGAAGTCGGAGAGGGACTCGTGGTCGGCGATCGCTCCAGCTTCGCGACCGGATGCTTCATCGGCTGCTCCGGCAGCATCGTCATCGGCGACGACGTGATGCTCGGTCCCGGTGTCCGCGTGTTCTCCGAGAACCACGTGTTCGCTGATCCAGGCGCGACCATCAAGTCGCAGGGCGTGCAGCGGGGCGAGGTGAAGATCGGTGACGACTGCTGGATCGGCAGCGGGGTGACCATCACGTCGGGCGTGACGATCGGCCGCGGAGTGGTGATCGGCAGTGGGAGCGTGGTGACCCGCGACATCCCCGATTTCAGCATCGCCGCGGGCAGCCCGGCGAAGGTAATCAGGTCGCGACAGAAATCGACGGGTGGCGACCGCGACGGAAATGTGTAAGCTGATCCTCAGTCATGACCGTGGGGACGGCATGGCTGGAAGGATTTTGGGGATCTGGGGATGTCAGAGCTTTCTGGCGCACCCGCGGGAGCAGCGACACACGCGCCCTGCGGTCACGTGATCATGCGTGCCGTCGACCGACGACCACCGTCCATCCGGTTCACCGCACACATCTGATCAACGCACGTCGGCTCCGAGGGGGAACCACATGCACGCAGCACACGACCGCACGGCGCGATCGCGGAAGGACGACGACATCTCGCTGGTCGTCGCCATCCCGACCTTCAAGCGCCCCGAGCGTCTGGTCCAGACGCTGCAGCTGGTCGGAGAGCAGCTGGCTCCGCTCATTGACGCGCGACGGGTCGGCGCGGCGTCGATCCTCGTGATCGACAATGATCCAGCCGAGTCCGCTCGCGAGGTCGTCGTCGCAGAGTACGCCGGCGTGACGACCCGATATGTCGCCGAGGCGACGCCGGGCATCCCCGCGGTGCGCAACCGCGCTCTCGACGAATCGCCCGACATCGATCTGCTGTCGTTCATCGACGACGACGAGGTGCCGCTCGAGGGGTGGATCTCATCGCTTCTGCTGACCTGGGCGGAATTCGACCGCCCCGCCGCCGTCATGGGCCGCGTGGTGTCGCTCTTCGACCCCGACGCCGACCCCTGGGTGCTCGAGAGCGGCCTCTTCCGGCGTCCGCAGCGCCCGACGGGAACCGAGATCGGCGTCGCGGCGACCGGAAACCTGCTGCTCGACCTGAACCAGGTGCGCAGCGCCGGGGTGCGCTTCGATCAGCGGATCGGGCTCGGCGGCGGTTCAGACACGCTGTTCAGCATGGGCTTGAAGAAGACCGGCGCACGCCTCGTGTGGTGCAACGAGTCCGTCGCGGAAGACACCGTCGAGCCCGAGCGTCAGACCCGGCCCTGGGCGCTGAAGAGGTCGTTCAGCCACGGCAACGTCTCGATCCTCGTGCAGCTGCGGTTGGAGCCGAGACCGGCGCGTCGTCTGCTGATCCGCGCGAAGGGGATCCTCGGCGGAGCGGCGCGTGTCGTCGCGGGCTACGCACGCCACCTCTTCGGTCGGGTGACCCGATCGGTCCGGAATGATGCCAGAGGGCTCCGGCTCGCGTATCGAGGCGCGGGGATGATCTCCGCCAGCGTCGGACAGACATATTCCGCCTACTCGCGGCCGAGCACGTCGGCATGAGCAGGTTCGTGCCGGCGGGCGCACGGCGATGGCTCCGCAGTCATGGGGGCCCTCTCGGATCGATCGTCCGCGTGCGGACGAGCCGTCCGGAGTTCGTGCTGACCTACGACGATGGCCCGGATCCCGTCGAGACCGAGCGCGTCCTCGAGGTGCTGCGCGACGAATCCGCCACCGCGACCTTCTTCATGCTGATGACCAGGGCACGAGAGCATCGCTCGCTGGTCTCCGAGGTCCTCGCAGCCGGCCACGAAGTGGCGCTGCACGGCCCCGATCATCGACCGATCTCGCGCCTCGGCTACGGCGAGGTCCGTGACCGCACCGCATCGGCGAAGGCCGAGCTCGAAGACATCTCGGGCACCGCGGTGCGCTGGTATCGCCCGCCGTACGGACTGCAGTCCTTGACCAGCTTCCGGGCGATCAAGGCGACCGGACTCGAGTCCGTGCTCTGGGGGCCCACGGCCTGGGATTCGCGCGAGGCGACGACCGAGCAGCGCATCGCCCGTGCGCTCCGTGGCGCAGAACCCGGCGCGATCCTGCTGTCGCACGATTCCTATGCGGGTTTCGCCGACGGCGGGCGCAGCGACTCGCCGCCGGCCGTGGACCGGGCCGCGCTCGCGACCCGCATCCTCGCGGCGTACCGCGAGCAGGGACTCCACGCGCGCAGTCTTGCTCGTGCACTGACCTCCGGCTCGGCGGTCAAAGGAATCTGGTTCAAACGATGAAGGGGAAGAATGATGACTGAGGAGAACCGCCGAGAGGCACAGAAGGTCGTCGTCATCGGGCAGGGGTACGTGGGCCTGCCGGTCGCGATGCGGTCGGTCGCCATCGGCCATGAGGTCGTCGGACTCGATCTCGATCCGCGCCGCATCGGCAGCCTCGGCGCCGGAAGCTCGCACGTCGACGACATCTCCGACGACGAGCTGCGTGCCGCTCTCGACTCGGGTCGATACCGCGTGTCGGGCGATTACGCCGATGCCGCCGGATTCGATGTCGCCGTGATCACCGTGCCGACCCCGCTTCGCGAGACGCTCCCCGACCTCTCGTTCATCGAGAGCGCCGCGGTGTCCCTCGCGCCGCAGCTGACGCGCGGCGCTCTCGTGGTCCTCGAGTCCACGACGTACCCGGGCACCACCCAGGAGCTGTTGATCCCGCTGCTCGAAGCAGGTTCCGGCCTGACCGCCGGCACCGACTTCTTCGCCGGATACAGCCCGGAGCGGATCGACCCCGGCAACCCGACGTGGGGCCTGCAGGAGACGCCCAAGATCGTCTCGGGCATCGACCCCGCGTCGCTCGAGAAGGTGTCGGAGTTCTACTCCGCAATCGTCGACACGATCGTGCCGGTGAGCTCTCCGAAGGAGGCCGAGATGGCCAAGCTCCTCGAGAACACTTTCCGCCACGTGAACATCGCGCTCGTCAACGAGCTCGCGGTCTTCGCACATGCCCTGGGCGTGAACGTGTGGGAGTCGATCGATGCCGCCGCGACGAAGCCGTTCGGCTTCATGAAGTTCACACCCGGCCCGGGCGTCGGTGGCCACTGCCTGCCCGTCGACCCGAGCTACCTGTCGTGGCAGGTGCGCCGCAAGCTCGGCAAGAGCTTCCGGTTCGTCGAGCTCGCCAACGACGTGAACGACCACATGCCCGAGTATGTTCTGCAGCGCGTGAGCCGACGCCTCAACGAGGAGGGCAGCGCACTCAACGGCGCTCGTGTCCTGCTCCTCGGGCTCGCCTACAAGAAGAACACCGGCGACATCCGCGAGTCCCCCGCTCTGCCGCTCATCGAGCTGCTGCAGGACCAGTCCGCTGTCGTGCACGCGGTCGACTCGCATGTCGAGGATCACCACTGGCCGCGCACGGTGGAGCGGATCGCCGCCGCTGAGGTCGACTTCCACGCCTACGACGTGATCGTGCTCATCACTGATCACGACGATGTCGACTACGAGGTGCTCGAGGCGAGCGGTGTGCCGGTCTTCGACACCCGCAACCGTCTGCACGGCGAGGCCATCGAACGCCTCTGACCGCGAACCGACGCAGAAGATCGGGCGGTGCGACATGATGTCGCACCGCCCGATCTGTGTGTGAGCGAAAGTGATCAGCCGATCGTGTAGCGCGTGATCGGCACGGATCCCTTCTCCCAGATGTTTCCGCTGAGTACCGGAGCGCTCGACTCGGGCGCCACGATGGCGCATCCGGCGAAGATGCGCTCCGGACCGAAGACGTTGCTCGTCACGATCGGGCGGTTGTTCGAGGCGGACGAACCGACGTTGATGGTGCAGCCGCCGTCCTGGAGGTAGTTGTCGCGGATGGTGATGGAGCCGAGCTTCGCGATCGACGAGTTCTGGGTGATCTGCACCGCAGCGTTCGTCGCGCCCTCCATCCGGTTGCCCTCGAGCACGATCGACGCGCCGCCCTCGATCTGCACCGAGTCATCGTGCGACGGCGTTCCGCCTCGCAGCGGGTCCTTCTCCCAGTGGGAGTTGTCGTGCAGCCAGGAATCCCGCACGACGACGTTGTTCCCGAGCACGCGCACGGGGTCGACGACGGTGTGGATGTCCATCCGCAGCGCGGTGAAGTTCGAGCCCACCAGACCGTTCCAGGCGGGATCCTCCTTCGCGGCGTAGATCTCGGAGTCCTGGATGGTGAACGGCTGACCGGAGTTGACGTTGGTCACCAGGCCGATGCTGCGTGCGGTCGAGCCGCCGACGATGCGCGAGTTCTTGATCACGACGCCGGGCGCCTTGATGTCGATGATCCCTCGCACCTCGACTCCGTCGATCACGGTGTTCGCCTTGGTGACCACCAGGTCGCCCTGGTGCACCGTCAGAGAGACGCCTGCGGGCACGCCGGTCGTCGCTGCCGTCGGGAAGCCGGAGGCCGGAACGGTGGGATTGGCCGGCGGGGCCGGAGCGGGAGCCGGCTCGACCGGAGCAGGAGCCGGAGCGGGCTTGACCGGAGCGGGAGCAGGCGCCGGCTTGACCGGAGCGGGGGCCGGAGCCGACGGCGTCGGCTTCGGCGTCGTCGCGGGCTGCTTCACCGCGGCGTACGAGGACGAGGCCACGGACGCCTTGAGCGACGGCGAGCCCTTCGACGTGTAGAACGTCACCACGCCCTTGCCTTCGGCGGAGATGCGCGAGCCGGACGTGTCCTTCGCGGAGACATCGCGGCTGGTCGACGAGCCGATCTTCGCGGTCGCCTTGAGGGTCACCGTCGAGGTGCCCTTGGCTTCGAGCGTGAGCGTGAGCTTCTCGCCGGCCTTGATCTTGCGGTCGAGAGTCACATACGACGAGATCGTCGACTGAGTCAGCGACCGCCCGGTGCCGTTGAGGCGCTTGATCGAGACGGTCACCGTGCCGTTCGGGTAGGTGCGAGCCTGAGCGGCGTAGGCGCCGCTCTTGCCGGACCGGGCCTGCACGGACGTGTAGACGCCGCCGCCGGACTTGGGCAGAGCTGCGAGGGTGGTCGATGCGGTGACCTTCGCGTCGCGGATCACCGTGCTTCCGACGGGGACGGATGCGATCGACCCGGGCTTGATCGCGACGGACGTCGCGGCGCTGGCCGGCGGAGCGAAGATGAGTCCCACTGCGACGAGGACCGTCGAGAGCAGGAATGCGACCAGGAGCCGGCCGCTTCGTTGAGTGAGTGTTGCTGATCGGGGGGAGTGAACGGGGGCAGGGTAAGAGATATTTTTCATAGGGTGTCCAGCCGTTTCGGGGAGGGGCTGCGCCGAGGCACAGATTTGGCGGCTATCGCAGGCCATACTAGGTGGGTCGAACCTGTATGTCACCCGAGAATCTGGAATATTCCATCAAGCCCATGTTTCCAGGGCGATATATTCCGCTTCCGCGCCCCGAGGGCATGGATTTCGGTTCAGAGCTCGCCGGGCTTCATCGCCTCGTCGTCGATCGCTCGGATGATGCGCAGCGCCGCCGTGTCCGGCTTCGGCTCGTCGTTCTGTCCGTCCGCCGCCTTCACACGCCGCTGCGGCGCGTAGACCACCAGCGAATGGAAGAGGAAACGCGCGAAGAAGGCCACGATGAGAGACAGCCCCGTCGCGAGCACGCTGGAGATATGCCAGGTCTCGACCATGAGCGCCATCACCGGGATGCGCAGTGCCGCCTCGACGTTGTTGAACGTGAATGACGCGGCGAAACGACCGCTCAGCCCACGGGCATCCGTGCGCATGTCGGCGAAGACGAAACGCTCCTGCAGCAGGAAGTTGCCGATGATCGTGACCTCGGCGCCGATGATCGCGGCCCATATATAAGGAACGCCCGCGGCTGTGAGCAGCCACATGATGCCCAGGTTCGCAGCAGCGCCGATCACTCCGATGATCGCGAAGAGAGACATCTTGCCGAATCGGAGCCTGGCCAGGTGCGCCACGAAGGTCGCCCCCTGCCGCAGGCTCGCCTTGGACGTCCCATGACGGCGCTCACCGAACTCCATCGGAACCTCAGCGATGCGGAGGTCGGTGCGAGCGAGGATCTCGAGGAGGATCTTGAATCCCTGCGGCTTGAGAGCGGCAAGGTCGAGGCGCGCTCGGTCGACGAGGAAGAACCCGGTCATGGGATCGGTGCTGCGGGCGAGACGGATCGGGAACATCGCTCGCGTCAGCCAGGTGGCGGCCCTCGAGACACCGAAGCGGACAGCGGTGCCGAGGCCGCTCGTGTCACCGCCTCCGACATAGCGCGAGGCCGCCACGACATCGGCATCCCCTTCGCCGTGTCTGGCCAGTAGGACGGGGAGCAGCTCGGGCGGATGCTGGAGATCGCCGTCCATGACGATGCAGAGGTCGTGCTGTGCAGCTTCGAGCCCGACCACGACCGCTCCCCCGAGTCCGCCCGTGTTGTCGGCTCGGTGGATGACGCGGACGGGCAGCGGCGCGTCGGCTGCGACTCGCTCGACCTCGGCGGCCGTGCTGTCGGCGCTGTCGTCGACGAAGAGGATCTCGGCGTCGTAGGCGGCGAGTGCGAGCGCGGTGCGGGCCACCAGCTCGGCGACGTTGTCGCGTTCGTTGAAGGTCGGCACGATGACGGTGACCGCTGTCCCCATTGTCCGCCCCCTTCCCCTGTGCCGGCACCACTGCGGACTCCATAGTTCCACGGGTTCCTATGCGTCAGGAAACCGCGACCTGCTACAGTGACAGGATGCGGCTGTGGGAGTCGCTGGCGGATGGGGATCCGCTACTGGGGAAATACTGATCTGGGGAGATCATGGGGACGCGCATCGGCTATGCCGTGGGTGCTTTCGACCTGTTTCATGTCGGGCATCTCAACCTTCTTCGTCACGCCAAGCAGCACTGCGACATTCTCGTCGCCGGTGTCGTCAGCGATGAGATGCTGCGGCAGGTGAAGGGCATCGAGCCCGTCATCCCGACCGCCGAGCGGGCGGAGATCGTCCGTCACATCTCGTTCGTCGACGATGTGTACGTCGAGACCACTCCGTCGAAGATGGATTCGTGGCGAGACGTGCAGTTCACGCACTTCTTCAAGGGCGACGACTGGCGAGGCACCGACAAGGGCCTGCGGCTCGAGCGGGAGTTCGCCGAGGTGGGCGTCGAGGTCGTGTACTTCCCTTACACCGCGCACACATCGAGCTCGTCGCTGCGTCGTGCGCTCGATGCGATCAGCGCCGGCGCGAGTGTCGGCGGCGCCCCTGCGGTCGCGACGCGCTGACCCAGCCTGACGGCGGGGCGGGCGTGTGCCCGACTCCTGCCGTCGGTCAGTTCGCGACGCCGAGCAGGCTGCGTGCCATCCGGGCGACGTGCGGCGGTGTGTGCGCGCCGAGCCACACTGTCCAGGGCAACGCCGGCTCCGCGCACGTCCACTCCACGCACCAGGAGTGCACCGCGTTCGCGAGGCGCTCGCCTTTCGCGTGCTGACGCGCGCCGTCGCCGCGCAGCAGCCACCGCACCGACATCCCCTCGGGCACGTCGATGTGGCGGAACTGGATGCGAGCGGCAGCCTCGATGAGGATGACCCCCTCGGCATCCCAAGGCATGCGCGCCGCGATCGCGGCGATGGCCGGGGCATCGGTCGAGTCGCCCGCGATCAGCACGACTCCCTCGATGTTCTCCCAGTCCGGATCCTCGAGATGCTCGCACGCGCTGCTCATAACCCCGAGTATAGGTAAGGGTACCCTTATCTATCAATGGCGGATCCTCGGCATCCGCCGACTCGGCGCCCGCCCAGCCGAGCGGCTTTACGCTGGATACATGACTTCTCCTGCAGATTCCACCATCACGATGTTCGGCGCCGACTGGTGCCGCGACTGCATCCGCACCAAGAAGCAGCTCGACTCCCTCGGAGTGGAGTACACCTACGTCGACCTCGTCGAAGATCCGTCCGCGGCCGATGTCGCGAAGGAGATCTCGGGACGCACGAACATCCCCGTCGTGGTCTACCCCGACTCCTCGCACCACGTCGAGCCGTCGAACGCCGACGTCGAGTCGAAGCTGCGCGAGCTCTCGCTGATCTGACCCGGAAGAGCCTCGTCGCGCACCGATACACTGGCGCGATGAGCACTGCCGCTCGGCCTGAGCGAGCTTCCGTCCGCCTGCCCGTTCGCACGGTCGCCCTGTATGCGATCGGCTCGCTCGGTACAGGCGGCTACGCGACCCTGCCCGGGCTCGTGCTGACGTACTTCCTGACCGACAACCTCGGAGTCGCCGCACTCACGGCCGGCCTCATCGTTACTGCGGCGAAGATCTGGGACGTCGTCATCGACCCGCTGATCGGTGCGGCCTCGGACCGCCAGTACGCGAAGACGGGGTCCCGCCGCGGCCTCATGGTCGTCGGTGGTCTCACACTTCCGGTGTTCTTCGCCTCGACGTTCGCGGTGCCGCCGACATGGGGGCCCGTCGCCGGCGCGGTCTGCGTGCTCCTCGCGTTCGTGGCCACGGCGACGTCCTTCAGTCTTTTCCAGGTGCCCTATGTGGCACTGCCCGCCGAGCTGACCTCCGGATACGACGAGCGCACCCGGCTGCTCGGGTGGCGCGTGGTCGTGCTCACGGCGTCCATCCTGCTCTTCGGTGCGGGTGGGCCCGAGTTGAGGACAGCGACCGCCGACCCCGTCGCCGGATACCTGCTGATGGGTGTCGTCGCCGGCGTCGTGATCGGCGTCGGAATGCTCATCGCGTCACGGACAGCAGATGTGGCCGCCCGCCGCATGGCCGCGGAGGACCGGCCGAGGGCCGTCGCCCGTGAGGGAGTCCGCGAACAGTATGCCGCCGCCCTGCGCACGCTGCGACGAAGCCAGCCTTTCCGCGCCCTGCTCGGAACATTCCTGCTGCAGGCGCTCGCGACAGGCACGATGCTCGCCGGCGCGCAGTACGTGGCCACCTGGGTGCTGCGCTCGGAGGACGCCGTCACGCTGGTCTTCCTGGCGCTCGTCGGTCCTGCCCTCGTGGCGACGCCCGGCTGGACGATCCTGGCGCGACGCCTGGGCAAGGAACGGGCGTTCGCGATAGCGAGCAGCGTCTTCCTGGTCGCCGCCGCATCCCTCGTCGTCGCGGTCTGGACACCGGGACCGTGGATGTACGGATCGATCGCGGTGGCGGGCGTCGCTTATGCAGGGCTGCAGTCGCTGCCGATGGCGATGCTCCCCGATGTGATCTCGCACGACGAGCGGCACAGCGGCCGCGGGCAGGCCGGCACCTTCACCGGAGTGTGGACCGCGGGAGAGACCATCGGGTTCGCGCTCGGAGCAAGCGCGTTCTCCCTGACGCTCGCCGCGACGGGGTATGTGTCGAGCGTCGCAGGTGCGACCGCCTCGCAACCGGATGCCGCGATCACGGGCATCGTGCTGGCGTTCAGCATCCTCCCCTCGGTCCTGATGGCGTCGAGCCTGCTCACGCTCCGCCGTTACCGTCTGCGTCGGTCCGACATAGACGCCCTACCGGAGTACGCGACATAAGCTGGGATCCCGTCCGAAGGAGACGCCGATGACTTCTGCGACAACACCCGCCGCTTCGACGGCGAGCCCCGGGCTGGGCGAGACCGAGCGCACTCGCCTCGATACCGCGATCGAGGAGCTGCACGCCGGCACCCGAACCTGGGCGGCTCTGACGCTGGCTCAGCGGGTCACGCTTCTGCGGGCCGTCCGCTCGAGCGTCGCCGCCGCCGCGGAGGACTGGGCGCACACCGCGGCCGCGTCGAAGGGTCTCGACGCGCGGCATCCGCTGCGAGGTGAGGAATGGCTCAGCGGTCCCTACAGCGTGCTCGGCGCCCTCGACGCCTACACGGAGACGCTCGAGCGCCTCGCGCACGGCACCAACCCGCTCGACGGCATCACGATCGACCGCGCTCCCGGCGGACGCACCCGCGTGCATGCCTTCCCTCTGACCGGCATCGATCGGCTCCTGCTCTCGGGCTACACGGGCGAGGTCTGGCTCGAACCCGGCGTGACCCCGAACGGCGCGCGCGCCACCGCGGGACTGGCCCAGCGCACGCCCTCGGACTCAGGGGGCGTGGGGCTCGTGCTCGGCGCCGGCAACATCACGTCGATCCCGGTGCTCGACGTGCTCTACGAACTGCTCGCGCACAATCGCACGGCGCTGCTGAAGGTCAATCCGACCCAGGATGCACTGGTGCCCGTCTACAAGCGGGCGCTCGCACCGCTCATCGGTCCGGGGCTGCTGCGCATCACGCGGGGCGGGCCCGAGGTCGGCACCTACCTGACCGGTCACCCCGACCTCGCGCACGTGCACATCACGGGGTCGGCCGCGACCTTCGACACGATCGTGTGGGGCACCGGAGCAGCCGCCGCCCGGCGACGCGACGAGAACAGTCCGCTGCTGAAGAAGCCCATCACCGCCGAGCTCGGCGGGGTGTCGCCCATCATCATCGTGCCTGGCGAATGGACCGCCGCCGACCTGACGTACCAGGCCGAGCACGTCGCCACCATGCGCCTGCAGAACAGCGGGCACAACTGCATCGCCGGTCAGGTCGTCGTCATGTCGTCGGACTGGGCGCAGGCAGACGACTTCCGCGCCGCCCTCCGCCGCGCCTACGCGAACGCCCCGGATCGACCGATCTGGTACCCGGGTTCCGCCTCGCGGATGCATCTCGCGACCGACGCGTACCCGGATGCCCTCGTGCTCGGCGATCGGGTGCTGGTCGAGGTGTCCGAGGGCGACGACGCGGCGTCACTGCAGAGCACCGAGTACTTCGCCCCCGTGCTGGGCGTCGTCTCGCTGGCCGGCACCGGCCAGGAGTTCCTCGACGCTGCGGTGGCCTATGCGAACGATCGACTGCAGGGGGCCCTCGGGGCGAACCTGCTGATCGATCCGACGACGGAAAAGGCCCTCGGCGCCGGATTCGACCGCGCCATAGCCGCCCTGCGCTACGGTTCGATCGCGATCAACGGCTGGACCGCCTTCGGCTTCATCACCCCGACGATGACCTGGGGAGCATTCCCCGGCGGCACGATCGCCGACGTCGGCAGCGGCATCGGCGTGGTGCACAACGCGCTTCTGCTCGATCACGTCGAGCGTTCGGTGATCCGCGGCCCCTTCCGCCCCTTCCCGCGTTCGCTCCCGGTCGTCAACGGCGGAGGGCGCCTCAGCATCCTCCCGAAACCGCCGTGGTTCGTCTCATCACGCACGGGCGCGACGGTGAGCGAGGGTCTCACGAGATTCCGCGCCAACGGGGGCATGATCGGGCTGCTGAAGACGCTGACATCAGCGCTGCGCGCCTGACGCTCCGTGTGACGGCGGCCGTCAGGCCGCGAAGCGGTCGGTCGCGGTGCGCAGCGCTCGCTGGATGCCGGGCTCTGCAGCCGAGTGCCCGGCGTCGTCCACGACGACGAACTCCGCTTCGGGCCAGGCCACGTGCAGATCCCACGCGGTCATCATCGGCGTGCACACGTCGTGACGGCCCTGAACGATGACCGTCGGGATGTGACGGATCGCATCGACCCCTGCGATCAGCTGCCCCTCGCTCCACCAGCCGCGATTCACGAAGAAATGATTCTCGATGCGGGCGAAGGCGATCGCCGTCTGCGGCTCGGACATCGCCTCGATCTGCGCGGCATCCGGGCGCAGCGTCACGGTCGATGCCTCCCACCGCGACCACGCGACCGCTGCCGGCTCATGCACCGCAGGGTCTGCGTCGAACAGACGACGGTGATAGGCCTCGATCATGTGCGAGCGCTCGAGCACGGGGATCGGAGCGATGAATTCCTCCCACAGGTCGGGGAACAGCGCTGCGGCCCCGCCCTCGTAGAACCATTCGAGCTCTTCTCGCCGAAGGGTGAAGATTCCTCGCAGGATCAGCTCGCTGACGGCATCCGGATGAGCCTGCGCGTAGGCGAGCGCGACCGCACTCCCCCACGAGCCGCCGAACACCTGCCACTGATCGATGCCGAGGTTCTTGCGCAGCAGCTCGATGTCGGCGATCAGGTGGGCGGTGGTGACGAACCGGAGGTCGGTGTCGGGAGCACTCGCATGCGGGGTGCTGCGACCGCACCCGCGCTGGTCGAGCAGCACGATGCGATACGCCTCAGGGTCGAAGAACCGTCGCTGCCAGGGCGACGTCCCACTGCCCGGACCGCCGTGCAGGAACACCACCGGCTTGCCGTTGGGGTTGCCGCTGACCTCCCAGTACATGCGGTGCCCGTCTCCGACGAGCAGTTCGCCGGTGTCGTGCGGCTCGATCGGCGGGTACAGCGCGTCCAGGTCCATCGGCACTTCCTACAGCTCTCCGGGTGCCGCCGTGAGCGGGCCGGCGCACGTGTCGAGACCGTTCTTGAAGCCGCTCGCGAACCATCCCTGACGCTGCTCGCTCGTGCCGTGCGTGAAGCTCTCGGGGTTCACGGATCCCGAGGACTGCTGCTGGATGTTGTCGTCGCCGACCGTGTTCGCAGCGTTCAGCGCATCCGTGAGCTCCGCCTCCGTCGGCTCCAGGAGGTAGGGGACGCCGTTCTTGTCCTTCTCCTTGGCCATCTGCCCGATCCACGCTCCCGCGTAGCAGTCGGCCTGCAATTCGATGCGCACGCCGTTGCTGTCGGGGCCGGTGCCGTTGTTCGGGTACTGCTCCATCACACCGGTGATGTTCTGGATGTGGTGGCCCCACTCGTGCCCGACGATGTAGAGCTGCGCGAGGTCGCCGGCGGATGCGCCGAACTGCTGCTGCATGAGGTCGAAGAACGTGGGGTCGACGTAGACCGTCTCCTCGGGCGGGCAGTAGAACGGCCCCACCGCGTTCGACGCCGTGCCGCAGGCGGTCGATGTCGCACCGTCGACGATGATGAGCTGCGGCGCACGATACGGGTCGACGCGGTCTTCCCAGTAGCCGTCGAGCGCCAGCTGCGCGCTCGCGACACGGCAGTCGACGTTCTCGTTGGCGTCCTCGCCGGTCAGGCAGTTCTCGATCACGCTGCCGCCCTGGGGCTCCGTGCCGCCGCCCGTCGTGCCGCCGCCCAGGAGGCCGGTCAGATCGATGCCCAGCAGCGGTCCGGCGATCAGGGCGATGATGCCGAGCAGGCCGACTCCGCCCGCTCCGGCGACGACAGCGCCACGTCCACGACGACGGGCGGTGTTGCCGGAGACATCCGCGTCAGGGTTGAAGGTCATTCCACGAGGGTACTCTGCGCCGGGGACTCCCACCGTCGTAGGCTCGGGGCATGACCACCACCATCACGCTCACGGGTGCGGGCGGACAGATCGGCTACGCACTGCTCTTCAGGATCGCCGCCGGAGACCTCCTCGGCCCGGACGAGAAGGTGCGACTACGGCTGCTCGAGATCCCGCAGGGGCTCGGTGCCGCTGAGGGTGCGGCCCTCGAACTGCAGGACGGCGCCTTCGGCCTGCTCGAACACGTCGAGGTGACGGACGACCCGGCCGTCGGCTTCGACGGTTGCGACCTCGCTCTGCTCGTGGGGGCGCGTCCGCGCGGGCCGGGCATGGAGCGCGGCGATCTGCTCGCCGCCAACGCCGGGATCTTCGGCCCTCAGGGCGCGGCCATCGCGGCCCACGCTGCAGACGGCGTGCGCGTGACGGTGGTCGGGAACCCGGCGAACACGAACGCGCTGATCGCCGCCGCTTCCGCAGACGGCGTCCCCGCCGAGCGATTCACCGCGCTCACCCGGCTCGACGAGAATCGCGCCAGAGCGCAGCTCGCCCAGACCCTCGCCGTGCCGGTCGACACGATTCGTCGTCTGCCCATCTGGGGCAACCACTCCGCGACGCAGTTCCCCGACGTCTCGCACGCGACTGTAGGCGGCAGACCGGTCGCCGAAGCGCTCGAGGCGATCGTCGGCGATGTGCCCGCGTGGCTCGAGAACACCTTCATCCCCCGGGTCGCGAAGCGTGGTGCCGAGATCATCGAGGTGCGCGGCTCGTCGTCCGTGGCGTCCGCCGCCAACGCCACGATCGAGCATGTGCGCGACTGGGTGCACGGCACCGATGACTGGACCTCGGCGGGGGTCGTCTCCCATGGCGAGTATGGTGTTCCGGCTGGTCTGATCTCGTCGTTCCCGGTGCGGTCGGTCGACGGAGAGTGGCAGATCGTCGATGGCCTCGAGATCAGCGAATGGGCGCGAGGCCGCATCGACGCATCCGTGGCCGAGCTCGTCGAGGAACGCGAGACGGTCCGGGCTCTCGGGATGCTCTGAAAGGTCACCGCTGCGGCTCCGCGCAGGGCAGAATGGATGCCGGAGGTGCGCGATGAGCGAGACGATCGATCCCATGAAGGCGACGGCATCCGTCGACGAGGCCCTGACGAGCCCGCTGCATCTGCCGCACGCGGCTGCAGAGTGCCCCAAGTGCTTCACCGAACTGCAGCAGAATCGCGACTTCTGGCTCGCACGTCCGGACGGTTCACGCCTGGTCGGCCTCGTGGTCTCCCGCGAGGGCATGCCGTCGGTGGTCGAGCAGCGCGACGATCTCACGCGTTTCGGGGTGCCGATCGAGGGATTCCGTCACCCGGCCCCCGACATCCTCGAGAGCTGGAGCGACCGGCTGTCGCGGTTGATCAGCACCCTGAAGCCCGGCGACGTGCTCGTCGTGGCGAACATCAACGCTCTCGGCCGCGACTCCGAAGAGGGTGCCCGCACCGCGAAAGAGCTGCGTCGCCACGGCATCATCGTCAAGGTGCTGAGTCACGACGCCCGCCACCTGGCCGACGCCACACGCTGACCCCGGGGCGGTCGGACGG
This sequence comes from Actinomycetota bacterium, assembly GCA_037033305.1. Classification (GTDB taxonomy): domain Bacteria; phylum Actinomycetota; class Actinomycetes; order Actinomycetales; family Microbacteriaceae; genus Microbacterium. The sequence continues at coordinate 21,241 of JAZBLP010000026.1, forward strand.
TGCGAGCACCGTCGTCCAGCTTCGACCGAATCACTGATAGCTCGGCGGCACCCACAGCAGTTGGGCGGCGACCAGCCCGCGGTCTCGGCTGACGATCTGGGCGCGCCCCGGAATGGCCGGGATCGCCTTGACCTTGCCGATCAGCTGGCCCTCCTCGGGGTTTCCCGAGAGCAGGATGCCGGTCGCACCCAGGTCGGTCATCCGCTGGATGATCGGATCGTAGGCCGCACGGCTGGCTCCACCGGTGCGACGCGTGAGGATCACGTGGAGCCCGAGGTCGGCGGCCTGCGCGAGGAGCGGCGCGAGCACAGCGACCGGGTTGCCCTGCGACGTCGCCACGAGGTCGTAGTCGTCGATCAGCACGAAGCCCTCGGCGCCTTTCCACCACGACCGGGACCGCAGTTGGTCGGGGGTGACGTCGGCCCCGGGGATGCGGCTCTGGAAGAACTGCGCGAGCTCGCTCATCCCGCCCTCGGTCATCTCGTGCGAGGTCAGGTAGGCGCCGAGATACTCCTGCGGGATCTCACCCAGCAGGGCTCGGCGATAGTCGACGACGAAGATCTTCGCCTCCGTCGGCCCGTAGAGACGCGTGATCTCATGCACGACTCCGCGCAGCATCGACGACTTGCCCGAGTCGGCGTCGCCGTAGAGATAGAGCAGCGGCTCTTCGAGCGGGTCGATCGAGAATGGGGCGAGGTTGGCCTCGTCGATGCCGAGCAGGATCTCGCGGGGCTCCGAGCCGTCTGCCGATGCGGCGGCGGCGACTGCTCGGAGGTCGGCGTGGCTGATGCGCGAGGGCAGCAGACGGAGCTTCGGACCGGCGGGGCCGTGCCAGGCGGACGCCACCCTGGCCACCAGATCGTCGATGCCGTCGGCCAGCGAGGAGGCGTCGTCGACGCCGTCGATGCGCGGCAGTGCGGTCAGCATCTGCAGGCCGTTCTCATTGAGTCCGCGACCCGGGATCGACGTGACGTTCTGGGCGGCCTTGCGGTTGACCTCGGAGTCGGTCGGATCTCCGAGGCGCAGTTCGATGCGCGTGCCGATGAGGTCCTTGATGTTGGCTCGCACCTCCATCCAGCGCGACGCCGTGATGACGATGTGCACACCGTAGGTGAGGCCGCGCGCGGCGATGGCCTGGATCTGCGGTTCGAGCATCTCGAACTCGGCGCGCAGCGTTCCCCAGCCGTCGACCAGGAGGAAGATGTCGCCGTAGCCGTCGTCGGCGAGGCCCTGTGCGCGGCGCTGTCGATAGGTGTCGATCGAGTCGATGCCGTTCTGACGGAAGTAGACCTCGCGGGCGTTGAGCAGACTCGTGACCTCGGCGACCGTGCGGCGCACGATGTCGGGCTCCGAACGCGTGGCCACGCCGCTGATGTGCGTGAACCGCTGCAGGCCCGTGAAGCTGCCGCCGCCGAAGTCGATGACGAAGAACTGCACCTCCTGCGGGGTGTGCGTGAGCGCCAGCGCGACCAGCGCCGTGCGTGCGAGCGTGCTCTTGCCGCTGAGCGGGGCGCCGATGATCGCCATGTGACCGGCCGCGCCCCCGAGCGAGATCGCGAGATTCTCGCGGCGCTGCTCGAGCGGCACGTCGGCGATTCCCAGCGGCACGGTGAGTGCGCCGGCCCCACGCCAGCGCGGGGAGATCAGACCGAGAGCGGGGTCTTCGACGAGATCGCCGAACAGCTGATCGAGGGTCGCGGGCGTCTCCAGCGGCGGGAGCCACACCTGATGGGCGGCGGGCCCTCGGCCACTCATCGTCTCGACCGCGATCTCGAATGTGTTGCGCTTCTCTTCGGGCTCTGCGTCGACGACGATCTCCGGCTCGTCGACAGGCGTCTCGGCGCGCCACACGGGTGCTGCGGTGAAGAGTTCGACCGCTGTCGACCCGGTGCTCTGGGCCGAGCCGGATGCTGCGCGACGTCGACGGCGAGGCGGGGGTCCAGAGACATAGGCCGCGCGGAACTGCGTCATCGTCTCGGTGTCGGACTTCAGGATTCCGGCACCGGGCTGCGTGGGCAGGTGGTACGCGTCCGGAACTCCGAGAACGGTGCGCGACTCGGCGGCGGAGAACGTGCGGAGGCCGATCCGGTACGACAGGTGCGTGTCGAGACCGCGCAGCTTGCCCTCCTCCAGACGCTGCGATGAGAGCAGCAGATGCACCTGGAGCGAACGGCCGAGGCGACCGATGTTCACGAACGTGTCGACGAACTCGGGTTTCGCCGACAGCAGCTCCGAGAACTCGTCGGCAACGATGAGCAGAGCGGGAAGCGGAGCGAGGTCGGTGCGTCCGCCACGGCGGGCCTTCTCATAGTCGGCGACGTTGGCGAAGGGCCCGGTCGCCCGCAGCAGCTCCTGACGGCGAACCATCTCGCCCTGCAGCGCATCCTGCATGCGGTCGACGAGAGAGATCTCCTCGCCGAGGTTGGTGATGATCGCCGACACGTGGGGCATGTCCGCCATACCGGCGAAGGTCGCCCCACCCTTGAAGTCGACCAGCACGAAGTTGAGCTGCTCGGGCGAATGCGTCATCGCCAGCGCGAGCACGAGAGTGCGGAGGACCTCGGACTTGCCCGACCCCGTCGCGCCGATGATGAGGCCGTGCGGCCCCATGCCCTGCTGAGCCGACTCCTTGATGTCGAGGATCAGCGGGCTGCCGTCCTCGGTCTGCCCGATGGGCACCCGGAGACGGTCGCGCTCGAGGCGAGGAGCCCACGCGGCATCGAGATCGAGATCGCGGACGTCGGGAAGGCCGAGCAGTTCGACGAGCTCCGCCTGATCGGTCGCACTCTTCTTCTTCGCGATGGTCGTGCCACCCGAGTAGAGGGCGATGAGCCTGCGGGCTGTCGCTTCAGCCTCGACGATGCTGATCGCGTCGGCTTCGAACGGACGCGCGGGCACCTGCAGGCTGACCAGCTCGGCTCTGCGACCCTTGTCCCCCGGCTCGAACGCGATGCGCAGGGCGTTCGGGTCGTCGAGATCGCCCCACCGCGAGGGGAGGTCGATCACCGTGACACCCTGCACACCGTCGCCGCTGACGAGCACGTCGTTGAAGGAGGTGCTGACTCCGTCGGTCAGGATGACGATGTGCGGCACCTTCGCACCGGATCCATCGCGCGCGAAACGCGACCGCTCCCTGACCTCGGCCGGCAGCATCTCCTCGAGCTCCGACAGCTGGGAGCCGATCATGCGCGCAGCGCCCAGTCCGTCTCTGACCGTGCGCGAGTGGGTATGGGGCAGCCATTTCGCCCACTCCCACTGCGGAAGAACCGCCGCGTCCGCCGCGATGACGACCTGCACCGTCTCGGGATCGTGCATCGTCGCGAGGTGCAGGAGGATGGCGCGCGCGAGGCCGCGGGACTCGGTCTCGTCTCCCGTGATCTCGACACGGGCGTAATCGCGCAACGTGATGCCGAGCGAGAGGTTCTTCTGGATCTCGTGCGTCAGCATGAAGCGGTGCGCAGCAGACGCGGCAACCGGGTCGAGCTGCGCGAGCGGCGGCAGCTCCGGTGCCTCGAGCGAGATGCACAGCGGCTGGTCGCTCGTGCCGACGCGTACCGTCAGGAAGTCGGGGTCGTTCATCCCGCGTTCCCACACCCTGGTGCGCTCTTCCGCGATGTACGGCAGCGCGGACGGTGCCGGGAGGTGCCAGTTCGCGGCGCGGCGCTGCTGGCGGGCTGCGACTCGTACGGTCTGGCGCAGCTCTGTAAGGTAGGCGAGATACTCGCGGCGCGAGCCGAGCGTCGCGGCCTGCCGCTGCGATCGCTGACGCCATCCGTTGACCGCCACGAAGCCGAGCGACGACAGCAGGAACATCCCGCCGGTGAGCAGTCCGGTCACCGACTGGTTCGACATGGTGACCATGACGATCGCACCCACGCTGCCCAGCATCGGCAGGAGGGATCCGAGGATTCCCATGCCGCCGTCATTGGGCTGCAACTCGGGGGGCGCCTGGACGGGGAGCTTTCCGGAGGGAACACGGGGCGGCGCGAGACGGGGTCCTGTCATGCTCTCTCTCCGGCGCTGCTGTCGGTGGCCAGCAGAAGGCTGATGGTGAAGCTCCGATTGCCGATGCGCACTCGGTCGGCATCGTCGAGCAGAACGCGCTCGCCCGCGACGAGCTCGGTCGTCTGCCCGTCGTCGGATCTGATGTCGGAGCCGTTGGTGGAGCCGAAATCGGTCACCCAGGTCCTGCCGCGCGAGTGCTCGAGCCGAAGGTGCGTCTTCGACACCGAGGAGTCGGGGTCGGTGACGGTCACGAGCCGATCGTCGTGCACGCTCGCCACCGGCGCACGACCGAGGTTCGCGGCCAGAGGAAGCCCCAGCTGCACGCGCTGGCCCGTGTCGAAGATCAGGAGGAGCGCACCGGACTCGGATGCCGGGGTCGGAGCATCCGATTGCTGCGCAGCCGCCGGGGCGATGGTGAAGAGCGGCCTGTCGTCACCCTGGGCGGCCGGAGCCGGCGTCTCGGTGCGGTGCGAGGCCGCCCGGGCGTCAGTGGGCTCGGAGTCCTCGTCGACGACGGACGGGTGGGCGCCCAGAGGCACGACCTGCGGCGGAGCCAGCGGGGTGGCGGCCTCCGCGGTCGGCTCCTCCTGCGGTGTGTCGGCGGGCGTCCGAGGCGGGACGGCGACGACGACGGTGCCCGCCACGCGATCGGCCCAGGATTGACGACGGCCGCCACGATCCCACGCGCTCGAGGCGACGACGACCCAGCTGCCGACCACGACGAGGAAACCGGCGCCGGTGATGATCCCCCGCACGAACTGACGCCCCACTCCGGGCGAGTACGGCCGGTCGCCGCGAGACGCGCGCAGACGCAGCACAGCATTGCCCAGAGTCAGCCCGGTGCGCGCTTCGAGCACGCAGAGGAAGATCGCGAGCTCAGCGACCGTCAGTCCCGCCAGCAGCATGCTGCGAGTGGCGATGAGGACGATCGCCACAGCGAGGATGACGGCGGCGGTGTCGAGCGTGAACGCGGCGATCCGCGCCCCGGTACCCGCGGGTGAGCCGATGAAAGCCGGACCGAGCCCGTCTTCGGGGCGTCTCGTTCTGGCGCGAGTCGAGACGATCGGCGTGGGCGCGGGCGGCGCGGAGCCGGATCGGAGGGGTGCGCCATCGACTCCGGGCGGCGCGGCGATCAGCGCAGGGGGCAAGGCAGGGACCTGCCCGAGCTGGCCGGGTCCGGGCTGGACGGGTGGGATCGCTCCACCGCCCGGCCAGGACTGTGGCTCACCGTTCCCGCTCATCCGGCCATCATTCCACGAACGAGGGACAGCACATTCGCGTAGAGCAGCGCCGCGGGAAGCGCGAGGGCGACGGCGAGCCACTCGAAGGCGTCACCGAAGCGCGACCAGATGAGCGAGCTCGCGCCGCGGGAGACGGGGATGATCACGGCGACCGCCGCGAGACCCACCGCGAACAGTACGGCGGCACCGAGCACCTGGAAGCCGGAGCCCAGCGCAGCGGCCGCCTGCAGTCCGGCGACGACGGACACCACCGCCGCCGCCGCGCGCGGCAGCCAGCGAAGTACGCGCGACGTCGTGTGCCGCGGCGTCAAGAGCAGAGCGAGTGCCACGCAGACGAGGAGCGCGATGCCACCCGAGATCACGAAGGGGTCGTCCGGCCACGGACGAAGGAAGGCGAGAGGAGCCATGAGAGCGGCGACGACGCTGAGCACCGCTGTCCCGGCGATGAGCCGAGCCGAGGAGTCGTCGACGACGGCGATGATGCGCTCCGGTCGCAGCAGGCCGACCGACTCCGGAATAGCACCACGGACCGTCCACCGACTGGTCATGAAGTGCTTGTAGTCGATGAAGTACCCCTCCGGGAGATTGACCAGGCTGCTGGGCAATGCGCGCAGCCCGAGCGGCACGAGTCCGAGAGAGATGGCCGCGGCCTCCGCCGGACCCCACCGCAGAAGCAGCGAGATCCCCCACACCGCCGCGAGACCCACGAGGAGCACCGTCGCCGTACCGGCGGCCGCCCGCATCGGACGCGCTCGGGCCGAGACGGCGATGACCGAGGTGGTGATGCCCGCGGCGAGGAACCCGGATGCCGCAGAGAGGTGCGCGCTCGCGTCGAGCTGAGCCGGGATCAGGAGCGCTCCCGCCGAGAACGACAGGAGGACAGGTGCGAGAACGCCGAGGATGCCGCGCACCCCCGCAGCGGAGTCCCGCCGCGACCATGCCACGGCACCGCTCACCGCACCGGCGACCAGGAGGAGACCGATGAGCAGTCTGAGCAGCGGATCTCCGGCCCCCTGGGCGAAGACGGCGACGAGCAGCAGTCCGCTGACGCCCAGCATCCACCATCGCGCGCCGTGGTCCGCGCGCGAGGGGCGCTCCGGCGCCCCTGTGGCTCGCGCCTGCGGCGCCAGCGCCGTACGGTCGATCAGAGCGTAGAGACCTCCGTCGATGAGGTCTTCGCATTCGGTGTCGCCGGGGATCTCGAATCCGCCCGGACCTATCGTCGCGAAACGATCGGCCGTCGACAGTCCGCTGAGGACGAGCGCGTCGTCGAGGGTCTCGTCGAAGGGGAGCGAGAGGTCGAAACGACGGTCCTCGCTCTGAAGAACGATCCGACGCCGCTCTACCGTTTCGACTGACATACCTGAACCCTATCGACCGTGTGCGGCCGCTCACTCCGCGGCCCCACCGACCACCGACCATCCGGACGCGAGGGCCGCGGACGGCATCCGCCGCCCACGCCCGCCGCTGCGATCTCGATCAGTCTGCGAGCTCGTCGCGGGAGCCCGCCTGGGCACCCTTGGCACGCGGACCGCGCTCCTCGTCGTCCTCGAGCTTGGGAGCGATCGGACCGCCGAGACCGGAGCGCTTGGCCTTCTCCTCCTCGTCGGCACCTCCTGCACCGCCCATCATTCCCATGCCCGGACGCATTCCGGAGCCTGCTGCACCGGAGGAGCCCGCCGCACCGCCTGATCCGCCGACACCGCCGGTACCGCCGACACCACCGGTGCCACCGACACCGCCAGCACCGCCGACGCCGGAACCGAATGCACCCGCTCCGCGCCCACCGACTCCACCGACACCCGACTTGCCCAGCAGGCCGCCACCGGCCCTCTGACCTGCGCCAGAGGACCCTCCGAGTGCCGAGCCGCCGAGAGTGCCCATGCTGCCGATGCCGGCGATCTTCGATCCGGCGGCGATGGCCGCGGCTCCTGCGCCGCCACCCACGACGCCTCCGATGCCGCTGCCTGTGCCTCCTCCGAGGATCCCGCCCGGGAGGGTCGAACCGGGGTTCGTCGGATACCCGCCGCCCGTTCCGGCGCCCCCGCCGCCGGGTCCTCCGGGCAGCACGCCACCGCCGGGGAAGTCCACCGTCGGGTCGTCGCCGCCCGTGTCGCCGGGCCCGCCCGGGCCATCGGGGCCGTCGGGGTCATACTCCCAGTCTCCCGGCCCGTCGGGGTACGTCGGGGAGGTGGGGTTGTCGGGGTAGGTCGGGTTCATCGGCGTCGGGGGGACATACTCGCCGACGCCGCCACCGCCACCACCACCGGGCTGATACCCGCCGCCACCCGGCACGTAGCCGGACGGGCCGCCTCCGACGTCGGAAGAGTCGATCCGCAGGCTGTCGATCTGAGTGTCGTTCGTCGAGTCGTCCGGCTCAGTCGGAGCCTTCGACGAGCGGTAGTCGACCTCGTTCATCTCGCGGGCCGCCTGAGTCAGCTTGTTCGTGGGCTCCGTCAGCGAGGCCTCGACCTTCTGGACGACCTCCCGCGCGGCGTCCTCCCTCTGGTTGCCGAGGAAGTCGCCGATAGCGTCCAGCGCCTTGTCCGCCGCGAGTGGTCCGAGAACCGGGTGAACCACGAAGGATGCGCCCTTGGCGGCGTTCGCCCAGAAGGGATCGATCGACGCCGAGGGGAGTTCGGCTGCCGCGATCTCGCGGCGAGTGGAGTTGCCTTCGACGACCGCCGAGTCGACGGCCTCGACGATTCTCAGAATCGACGTCACCTTCGATCGGATCTCGTCGATGTCAGCCGTCGCCCCCTTGGCGGACTCACCTTCCCAGAATTCCGACAGGCGCACGGCTGAGAGCGCTCGCTCCAGCGACGTGAACGCGTTCGTCACGGCTGACAGCCGCGGGATGATCGAGTCGTCGAGCTGGCGGATGCGGTTGAGTTCTGCTTCGTACCCGCCCGGGCCCATCTGCTTACCGGCCATGGTTTCCCCCTTGTTCGGTGGTGCGTCGTCGTGAGGAGCGTGTCAGAACGATCGCCAGAATGATGCCGCCGACCAGCAGCACCAGGAGCACGATCCCTCCGATGAGCCAGGGCATGACCGGCGATGTCTGCTCATCAGGCTCCCCGGCGGCCGGCTCGTCCGTCGGGGACGCTGCCTGCCCGCCGGTTCCGAGCGCCGCCTTCGCCTCGTTCACGTCACCGAGAGACGGCTGCGCGTACGTGTCCTCGGTGTCGAAGAGCGGATTCACGTCCGGGTATTTCGCCGGGTCGACCGCGAGCATCCCGGTGAGGGAAGCTGCTCCATACCCGGTGCTGTCGTTCCACTCCGGCTCGTGCTCGCCCTTGGTGCCCGTGTTGTGGATCAGGCTCTGGATCAGCTGCCCCGCTGTCGCGTCCGGGTACTTCTGCTTGACCATCGCGAGGAAGCCCGCGACGATCGGCGTCGAGAACGACGTGCCGGACCCGATCTGCTGGGCGTCCCAGGATTCCGGAGTCCCCTGCAGAAGGAGCCCGACCCCGGGTGCGGCGACGACGACGTCTTCGGACAGGTTCGGCTTGCCGTTCGTTCCCGTCTGGATCTTTCCGTCCTCGCCGAACGCCTGCACCGCGACAACTCCGTTGAGTCCCGCGGGCCACAGGCTGATCCCGTCCTCGTTCGACATGCCGGCCACGACGACCGCGTCGGCTGCGTAGGCGTCGGCGAGGCCCTGCCGCATATTGATGCTGCTTCCGGAGGAGATCGAGATGATGTCGGCCCCGTCTGCCGCGGCGTCCGAGATCGCGCGGTCGAGAGCGAATCGACCGTCGTCGCCCATCTCCTCGCCGTTGTCCTGGAGGCACTCCGCGTCGCCGCCGTCTTCGCCGACGACGCCGTCGAGGACGCCGGTGCTGTAGAAGACCACCTCTGCCCCGGGCGCCACACCCTTGACCGGGGTGCCCCCGGCCGGAGCGTCGCCGGTTCCGGCGATCATCGAGACCACCTGGGTGCCATGAGAGGACGCACCGTACTCGGCCGAGACCGCCGGATACGGCTGGCCGGTCGAGTCGAAGCAGTACGAGGGTTCATCGACGGTGACGTTCGCCCCCCGGAGTCCGACCACGTCAGGGTTGATCTGGCTGTCGATCACGGCGATCTTGATTCCCGCCCCGTCGAAGCCCGCCTCGTGTGCCTCCTGAACCTTGCCGCGATCGAACCACCACAGCCCCGATGCCGCCGCCGCTGTCGCGCTGGAGGGCACCGCGAGCGCGGCGGCCAGCGCCATTGCGCCGACGGCCGTGATGACTCCGCGGCGAGTGCGTCTCATCAGTAGTCGGCCTCGTCAGGCTCGTCGGCACCCGTCGACGTCGGTGCGGACGCGTCGACTCCGGCGGAGCCCCCGCCCGTCGCGCCGGTCCCCGCCCCTGTGGATGTCGCGGCGTCGACGTCGCCCTGGGCGACGGCCGAGTCGAGCAGCGACACGATCAGCTTGGTCTCGTCAGCGAGCGAGGCGTCCTGCTCGGCGATCTGCATCACGGCGGCGCGGATCACGTCGTGTGTGTCCTGGATCTTGGCGATCGTCCTCGCCGTGGCGTCACCCATCGACTGCGCAGCATCGGCAACGGCCTGCCGGAACTCGACGGTGGCCTTCGACGACCCGCCCTCCGAGACCGCCACCTCGGACGGGCTGGGGAACTCCTGCAACTCGCGCAGGATCCGCTTCAGCTCAGCGAACACTCCATCGAAGTCGATTGCGATGCTCATCGACGCCCCTCCCCTTCACAACGGCAGATGATTCCGAAACATCTGCTGTGCCCTCCGGCTCGATCGCCGAACAGCACAGCAGACGGCGCGGGCCCGGCGCATCGCTGCGTCGGGCCCGCGCGACGAGTCAGGCCCCGAACCGCCCAGCGGCCGACTTGTCGGTCTGGACGTACTGGCCCGAGATCTCCTCGGTCTTGCCCGCGATCTGGGTGAGAAGCTGCTGCATCTCGCTCAGCGAGCGGTTCCACTTGGCCTGAGCCTGGTCATACGCCTGCTGCGCGGAACCGTCCCACGCCGCACGGAGCTTGCCGACCTCGGACTCGAGACGGTCCAGCTCTGAACGAATACCCTGCGACCCGCTGCGGATCTGCGCTGCCAGAGCGTTGACCTGCTCCGGGCGAACTGACATCGACTGCATCATGTCCTCCTTGAAATCTCTGTGGTCTACGCTCAGGCGCCCATCATCGAGCCGAGGCCCGAGATGGTCTGCTGGTGAGCTTCTTCGGTCGCTGCCTGGTCACGCTCGGTGCCCGCGAGAGCATCCTCGAGCGTCACGAGGACCTCATTGAGCTGACGAGCCTGCTCGTCCCACCGCGACATCAGCGTCGTGAACGACGCGGCAGCCGCACCCGTCCAGAAGCCGCGCAGCTGCTCGATCTCGCTGCGGACCTTCTTGGTCTGCTGGTCGATTCCGGACTTGGTCTCCCGCACCGCCTGGGCTCCGCGGCGCAGAGCCCCTTCTTCTGCGGAGATGACATCAGCCATAACTCACTCCCTCCGGTCCACATGGGACACACGTGCGGGGGAGCGCATCCCACTCTTGGGACGACATCGAAACAACCCCCCACGAATCTGTTTCACGACACAGGCTAGAACACATCGCACCGAATCGCCAGAACCCCTACGGCATCAGCGCGGAGATCATGCAGTCGATGGAGAAATCGGCCTGCCGCCCGGCTGTGCGTTGTCGCATGCCTCAACTAGGGTGAAAGGCGGAATGCGCAGCCACGGGTCTCCTCCCGCCCGGCTGCACACCATGGAGGGGGCATCGTTCCATGACTCAGAGCAGCGCAACGGCAGGCACCGTGCTGCGGCTTTCCGTCGTCAGCGACGACCGTCGGCTCGACGTCGGAGTGCCGTCGCAGGTGCCGCTCGTCGAGATCATCCCCGGTTTCGCCCGCAGTCTCGGCGTGCTCGATCCGACTCTCACCCACGGCGGGTACTCCTTGCAGCGAGCCGACGGCACACCCCTCGATCCGGCACGCGGCGCGGCGGCGCAGGGAGTGCACGACGGCGAGCTGCTCACTCTCGTCCGCGGCGGTCTCATGCAGGAGCCGCGCGTCTACGACGACGTCGTCGAAGCGGTGATCGACGCGACAGCAGAACAGCACGGCTCATGGACACCCGCAGACAGCTCGCGCACCGCGCTCTTCGTGAGCCTCACCTTCCTCGCTCTCTGCGCACTCCTGCTCGTCGCCACACCGCCGACATCGCTCCTGCCGGCGATCATCGCGGGCTCGGGAGCGATCGTCCTCAGCGTCGCGGCCGCCGTGCTCATGCGCCTCCGTCAGCCGGAAGCCGGACACGCACTGGGGCTCACCGCCGCGGCCTACGGCGGGCTCGCAGGCTACCTCGCCGTTCCGGCGCAGAGCATCTGGGGCTGGCCGCTCGCGGCCATGGGATTGGGTCTCGTCATCGTCGGCGGCCTCGGTCTCGCCGTCACCCAGGAGAAGCCCGAGATCCATCTCGTGCCGATCGCGCTCGGCGCCTCGATCGGCATCACCGCGACGACTGCCGCGATCTTCGGCGATGCGCTCGCACCCTACGCGATCATGCTCGCGACGACCGCACTGCTCGCGAACGGCATCCCGTGGCTGGCTCTCAGCTCGACGCGCATCAGAGTCATCTCGCCCCAGAGCGACGCCGACATGTTCACCGCACCCGAGCCCATCGATGCCGACGAGGTCAAGCGCCGCGCTGCGGCAGGGACGCGCACCCTGATCGCACTGCGCGCTGCGCTGGGCCTCGCAGCGCTGATCGCGACCCCGCTGGTCGCCGGAAGCGGCGTCTTCGGCGCCCTGCTGTGCGTGCTCGCGTTCGTGGGGATGATGTTCCAGTCCCGCCAGATCCATGCGCGCCTCGGCGTGCTCGTCCTCATGGCTGTCGGAGCGATCGGACTCGCGGTCACCGGCGTGACAGTGGCACTCGCTCTTCCCGACGTCCGCACCTGGATGCTCCTCATCCTGGTCGTGGCCACGGTGATCCTGGTCGGCCTCACTCTGCTCACGCCCAAAGCGCGTCTGCGGCTGACACGGCTGGGCGACACGGTCGAGGTCATCGCCCTCGCTCTGCTGCTGCCGCTCGGCGTCACGACGGCCGGACTCATCTGACCCATGGCGACCAAGAAGGATCTGATCGAGGCCCAGGGCTTCAGCAGGCGTCGCCTCCTCTCGGCATTCACCGGCGGAGCCCCCGGGGGCAAGGAACTCGACCCCGCCAAGCCTCTGCGCGCGGTCGTCGCGGGAATCGCACTCACTGTCGGCGTCATCCTGGTGGGGGTGTTCTGGGGCATCATGCAGCCGGGGCTCCCCGGCGACTGGCAGAACAACCGTCTGATCGTCGCGACCGACACCGGAGCCCGCTACGTCTCGGTCGAGGGCACCCTGTACCCGGTGATCAACACCGCCAGCGCGCGACTGCTGATACCCGCGGGCGAATTCAAGGTGGTGCGCACGGATCAGGCAGCGCTCGACGGAATCCCTGTCGGCCCCTCGATCGGCATCCTCGGCGCGCCCGACGATCTGCCCGCGCCGACGGCTCTGATCAACTCCTCATGGACGGCGTGCATCGACGATGCGGCCGGCGCCGCCGTGTCGCTCTCGAGCGCACCGATCGCCGAGGTGTCGACGGGAACCGGTGCCGTCGTCCAGCGCGGCGACGACCTGTTCGTGGTCGCAGACGGCAAACGCCACCTGGTGCCCGCCGACGACGCCAACGCCGTGCTCCGAGCCGTCGGGCTCGGCACCAGCGACGTTCTCGAGGTCGATGGGCGCTGGCTCAACCTCTTCGAGTCCGGTGACGAGCTCGAGCCGATCCGCATCAACGGCGTCGGCGCATCGGTGCCCGGCACGGATCTGAGAGCCGGCGCGATCGTGCACACCCAGGGCAGCCCCGCCGACGAGCGCTACGTGGCGCTCGCGACCGGCGAGCTCGCCAGGCTCAGTCCTCTCGCATATCAGCTCTACCTCCTCGGCAGCGGCCAGGAGGTCGGTGCCGAGCAGGAGGTGTCGCCCGCCGAGGTCGCCGACGTGGAGACCCGCCCGTACATCGGCGGCGAGGACTGGCCGACGCTGCCGTTGACGACGCTGGCCTCGGGCGAGACGCCCTGCGCGATGCTCACCGACGACGCGCACACGGTGCTCGCAGCGACGACCGCCGAGCTGCCCGAGCAGCGCTCCGGCGTCGACGTCAAGGTCGGTGGCGGCGCCCTCGTCGAGGTGACGGGTGCGTCTGAGGACGCCGCGGGTCTGGCCGTGCTCATCGACGAATCCGGCACCGCCTTCGCGATCCCCGATGCTGCGGCAGCGCAGAGCGTGGAGGAGGCAGCAAGCGGCCCCATCGCTCAGCTCGGGTACTCCCCCGACGACGTCGGACAGGTGTCGGACGCATGGATCGAGTTCTTCGCCGCCGGCCCCGCGCTGACCTCCGATGCCGCGAGAGAGTCGCCCGGCTCGGGGACCGACTGATGCGCGGCCGCACAGCCGTGCTCACGGCCGTGGTCCTCAGCGCCACGCTGCTCGGCGCGCCGGCGTCGGCTCTGGCATCCTCTGTCGCGCCCGCGTCGATCGCATCGATGGCGACGTCGGGCGATGCGTGCGCGCCCGGCAACGTCGTGTTCACACCCGAGATCCCACCCGCCCTCGCACTGCTCGGTGCTGAAGAAGCGAACCGCGTCGCCACGGGGCGGGGGGTCGTCGTCGCCGTCGTCGACTCGGGCATCGATGCCGGCAATCCGCATCTCGCCGGCGCCGTGATCGGCGGTGTCGATCTCGTCGGTGACGGGGAGCGGGCCGACGGCCTGACCGATACGACCGGGCATGGCACGGCGATCGCCGGGCAGATCGCCGCACAGCCGGTGGCGGGTTCCGGCGTCGTCGGACTCGCGCCCGACGCCCGGCTGCTCTCCGTGCGGGTGTTCCGCAGCGATCAACAGCAGGACAAGGACAAGGGCTACGGGCCCACGTCACAGCGCACCGCGGACGGCATCCACTGGGCGGCCGACAACGGCGCGGACATCATCAACGTCTCGCTCTCGCAGACAGCCGACTCCCCCGATCTCCGCGCGGCGGTCGAACACGCGTCCGCCGTCGGCGCCCTGGTCGTGGCGAGCGCCGGGAACAGAGCGTCAGATCCGGACGCGGAGGACGGCGCTCGCTACCCCGCAGCATACGAGCAGGTTCTCGGGGTCAGCGCTGCCGACGCGACCGGCCGGGCGACCGACGACTCGATCCACGGCCCTCAGGTCGGTGTGACAGCCCCCGGAAGCACGGTGCTGAGCGCAGCGGTCGGCGGTGGTGACTGCGTCTTCGCGGCCGACGCCCCCGCCTCGAGCTTCGCCACCGGATACGCGAGCGCGGCAGCGGCGCTGGTGGCGCAAGCCCACCCCGAGGATCCGCCCGCCGGCTGGGCGTATCGACTCACGGCCACCGCCCTGCGAGCCGACGCCGACAATCGCGACGAGATCGACGGGTGGGGATTCATCCAGCCGCTCGCAGCCATCGAGCTGCTCCCGGATGAGACGACGCGAGGGCCCGTCAGTCCGTTCTTCGACACCTCGGAGAGCCCAGTGCGACCACCCGCGGCGACCGCCGACCCCGACCATGGAGCATCACCGTTCCTGGTCACGCGGGAGGCCGCGTTGTTCACCGCGATCGGCGGAGCGACCCTCCTCGGCGTGCTCGGCACCCTCATCGTGCTCCGTCGGCGCAGGGAGCAGCCGGTCGTGGATCCGGTCGAGGTCGAACGCGAGGGCGGACTGCTCGACATCCCGGACCCGGCATCGAATGACACGAGCACGCTTCGCTGAAATGCGCGGCGCGACGCCCCTGGTCCGGCCGTCCGTGAATCATGTACGGTGGGATCGTCGAAGACGCACACCCGGGGGGAACTGCATGGCCGACTCTAATCACGCGCTCTATGAGCTGCACGATCAGCTCACGAAGAAGGCCGCGCAGATGCGCGAGGCTCTCGAGCAGACCAGCTCCGAGAGTGCCGAAGACCCGACAGGACAGGTCTCCGTCCGATTCGATGATCCGTCGATCGAGATCACGGTCGGAACTTTCTGGCGATCTTCCATCCGCCCCGAAGAGCTGTCCGGCGTCATCCTGGAGACCGTGAACACCGTGCTCCTCACTCGTCTTCAGGCGTGGGGAGCGAGCTTCAGCGACGAAGCGCCCGATGTCGCAGCGCCGCCTGCGCAGTCCCCTGCGGTCACCGCGAACGAGATCACCGAACTCGTGGAGTCCGCAGATGGAGACGTCTTCCACCGCAACGTCAATCGATTCATCGACACATTCTCGACGCACTTGACATCGACCCTGTCTCAGCTCAGCGAGCGGGCCGCTCAGGTGCACGGCGGCGAGGACAGCGGAGGCAACGCGCAGGTCGACCTCGACAGCAGGGGCACGATCGTGGGGCTCCGACTCGACGAGACCTGGTTGCGCAGCGCAGACGGCGGCGACGTCACCGAGGCGATCCGCTCCGCGCTCTCGAAAGCGCAGGCGTCCGTCGCCGCGGCGACCCCGGCGCTCCCTTTCGAGGGCACTCCGCTCGCGCAGTACGCCGAGGGGATGGCCGATCCGGTCGAGATGATCAGAATGCTGACAAGGGGAGGTTGAGGCGATGCTCTCACCTGAAGAGATCAAGGTCGCGTCCGAAGCTCTCAGCAGCGACGCGACGGTGTGGGACGACGTCTCCTCGACGCTCTCCACCGCGGCGTCCGCGACCTCGTCGATGCGCTCGTCCGATGCGGCGTTCTGCTGGAAGGGCGACGAGCTCTACGCGCAGTACACCGAGATCGTCGACGCGGTGTCGACCTATCTGACGGACGGATCGTCTGCGGCGGCCGACGGCGCTCAGGTGCTCCGTGACGTACGCGACCTGTTCATCGCCCGCGAGGACGAGACGGTCAGCACGATCAACGGCGCGTGGGACGTGCAGCTGTGAACGAAGTCCGAATGAATCCGCGGATGATCCGCAACGTCTGGAGGCCTCAATGTCCATCCCTGTGAGCGGTTCCGGAGCGCCCGACTGGGGTCAGCTGGTCGAAGAGATCGAGAAGCGGATCGAAGAGGCCCGCAACACCGTGAACGACCTTCTGTCCAACGTGTGGGATTGGCTGCAGTGGGCCGCCGATCGCCTGATGGAAGCCTGGAACTGGCTGACCGAGCGCCTCGGCGAGTTCTGGGAAGTCATCGCCGACCCGTACGAGCGCCCCGGCTACCGTGAGCAGATCCGCACACTCGCGGGCAGCTGGCGATCAGACCTCGCCACCCCGCTGTCGAACGCGAAGGACAGGATCGATCCTTCCGTCTTGCGGACCGACGAGGAGTGGGGCGGCAAGGGTGCCGAACGATACGAGCAGACCACAGCCGCTCAGCGGACGACGCTCTCCGACTTCGAATCTGCCATCGTCAATCCGGTGGCGGGCGGACTCGAGAAGCTGGCTGGAGGCCTCGACACCTTCACGACGCTGATGTGGACCACGATCGGCACCCTGGTCGCCGGACTCATCTCGGGCATCGCCGCACTCGCGACCCTGATCGCGGCACCCGCCGGCATCCTCGCGATGGTCGGCGCGCTCGCCGCCGCGCTGATTCAGATCGCCAGCGCCAACGTGCAGCTCGACAACGCCATCTCCTCGGCCCAGAGCCAGATCGCGGGCGTCGCCGCCAAGGCGACCGGATGGCCCGAGTTCGCCAGCTGAGGCGGGGTTGCGGAAAGGGCAAGGCATGACGTCTCACACGAGTCCGCCGTCTGACCGAGTGCGTCGTCTCGCGCGTCTGCGAGGGACCGTCGCGGCGATCCTGGTGGTCGTCAGCCTCATCGGTGTGCTCGTGACCCTCGACCTCTGGAAGCAGACAGCGGCCCCGGGAATGGTCTCGCTCCCCAGCAACCTGCTGCTCAGCGCCGCGTTCGTCGTCGCGGCGGTTCGAGCCTTCGCCCTGTCAGCGAGGGGCGGGCACACCGAGAGCAGCGCAGCGGTGGATCGCCTCATCGCGCTGGCGGGGCTGGTCGTCGTCTTCGCGATGGTCTTCTCCGCCATCACCGCCGTGGGTTCCGACGGATTCGTCGCGCTCATCGTCTACGCCGTGGCGCTGTCTGCGGCGCTCGAGACTCTGCTGATCCTCAACTGGAAGGCGCCGTCGCTGCAGGGCGATCTGGCGGCCCAGCGGCCGGTGGGAGCGCGCCGACGCTGAACAGGATTCCATCCGGCTGGAGTGAGGGCATCATCCGAAGACGAAGAAGCCCAGACCGACCAGACCGGCGACGGAGACGACACAGGCCGCCGCGAAGGTGACGAGGGCCGCTCTGCTCCAGCGCAGTGCCTGCCTCGCGACCGAGGGGAGATCCGGGTCCACCGCGCGTGTGGGCGCCGCGGCGCCGGTGACGACGGGCGGGGCAGAAGGGCCGAGTGGGGCGGGACGCGGGCGGTAGATCTCGGGAGCAGGAGCATCCGTCGGCGCCTCGAACGAGAGGGGAGCGGCGGTCTCTTCGGTGCCGGCGGCGGTCCCCTGGCCTTCCGGCCCTTCCAGTCGCTCGCGTCGCACACCTCGCACACGTCGCGGCGAGCGGGACACGAGCACGGTCGACTCGTCAGCCGGGTCAGCCGGGTCAGCCGGGTCAGCCGGCTCATCTTCCACATCGGCGCCAGGCTCCCCCGACACCGTGAAGCGTCGGTCGACGACGACTGTCGCCTCGTCCACATCGTCCACGGGCTCTGCGACATCGTCGGGCTCTGCGGGTCGGGCGGACTCGGTTCGCTCAGCGTCTTGGGCGCTCGCGGGCGTCTGGGCGGGCTCTGCGACCTCTCTGCTCCGGCGCCGATCGCGCCGGGTGAGCATGACGGTCTCCTCGACCTCGATCCCGGACTCGTCTTCGGTCATCTCGATCGAACCGGGATCGTCGTGCCCTCGAGCATCGAGTCAGTCAGCGAAGCGGATGCGGCCTCGCGGTGGTCGGTACCGCCATCACGGCGCACGTGGGCGCCTCCCGAGATCACATCGATGACGATGACAGACACGTTGTCTCGACCACCTGCCTTGAGTGCTCGACTCACCAGAGCCGCCGCTGCCGTCTCGGGCCGCCCGTTCATCGTCAGGGTGGCGCGGATCGCCTCGTCGCTGACCTCACCGCTGAGACCGTCGGAGCAGAGGAGCAGTCGCTCGCCCTCGACAACCGGCAGCAGCCAGCTGTCGGCGGTGCTGTCGGGCGCACCGATCGCCCTCGTGATGACATTGCGCTGCGAGAACGTCGAGAGATCCTCGGCGCGGAGTTCGCCGGCATCCACCAGTTCCTGCCCGAGTGAATGATCGATCGTCAGCTGCATCAGCTCGTTGCCGTGGTGCCGGTAGACACGGGAGTCGCCCACGTTGAAGACGAGCCAGTGCGGCGCGCCCTCGTGATCGACGAGGGCGACACCCGTGACTGTGCTGCCCGCCCCGCGCTTGTGCTCCGCCGAGATGTCGTCGACCACGGCTGAGGCTCGACTCAGCGCCTCGCCGATGTCAGCGACATCGACCGTCGCCCCGCGAAGCGGCTCGAACGCCTCGACGACCGCGGCACTCGCGCGATCGCCGGCCTCGTGTCCGCCCATTCCGTCGGCGACGAGGAAGACCGGAGACGCCACCAGCATCGAGTCCTCATTCGCGGTGCGCGTGAGGCCGGTGTCGCTGAGGGACGCCACGCTGAGGACGACCGAGGAGAGGGTCATGAATCGCGCTCCGCGATCACATGCATGCCCACTTCGCCGAGGATGAAGCGCCCGTTGCCGGTGACGCTCTCACCCGGATCGAGCAGCGTCTCGGTGCCGTTCTCCTCGACCACCACGACTCCGTTCGTGGCGTGCAGATCGGTGAGCCGCCATTCGTCGTCGTGGACGACGAGACGTGCGTGCGTCTTCGACAGCGTGCGGGTCGTGTCGGAGATCGCCAGCCGCTGCTCGCCCGGCTCGCCGATCGGATTGCGGCCGATCACGACGCTGGCGCCGGACAGCGAGAACTTCCGTCCGTCATCGAGAACGAGCGAGCGACGGACTCCGCGCTTGCGCGCGACGACGACCGTGGCATCGAGGTCGTCGTCGACGTCATCCGTCGGGCGAGGGGTGACGACAGTCTTGTCGACATCGGCGGCAAGACCTCCCGACGGCATCGGGACGGGCACCGGGGCGGATACGTCGACCGCGGGCGCCGGCGCTGCGTCGGCCGGAGGTGCCACGAGGTCCGCGGCCGGAGCCGCCGCTGCTGCATCAGCGCCGGGGGTCGCCGGAACAGGACGGATCACCGGCGCCTGCGCCTGCTCATCGGAGAGGCCGGCGTCACGGAACGAGGGCGGAGCGGGCCGCACCCTCCGCTGCGCCTCGTCGGCAGGCGGTGCGAGGGTCGCGTTCTCCGCGGGCCGCTCGAATTCAGGAACGGGGGCCGGGGCCTGGGCCGGCGGCTGCGGCTCGACCCCGACGGACGCGGGCACCTGTGGTGCCGGTGCCTGCGGGGCGTCGGGGGCCACCGGGGCGCCACCCATTGCGGCCATGATGCCGGTGGTCGGGTGCGCCTCGATCGGAGCCGGCGTGTGCGCGGCAGGCGCCTTCTCCGCCGGGAGAGACTCCGGTGCA
>JAZBLP010000027.1:0-40936 GCA_037033305.1 Actinomycetota bacterium
CTCTGTGACGCTCTCGCCGAGAGGGGGGAGGACGACGGATGTGCTCATGACTGAGTCTCCTTCAGGAAGTTAAATGACGCGTGTCTAGCTTAGTGAACTGTTCACCGGTTGGTGTTCAGAGGGCGTGCAGCGGCTTTCCGGCCAGCGCGAGGAAGGCTTCGCCGAGTGCCTCGCTCTGTGTGGGATGCGCGTGGATCAAGGGAGCGATGTCCTCCGGGTGTGCCTCCCACGCGACGGCCAGCTGGCCCTCTGTGATGAGCTCGCCCACTCGGTCGCCGAGCAGATGGACACCGATGACCGGTCCGTCCTTGAGGCGCACCACCTTCACGAGTCCGGCCGTGCCGATGATCTCGCTCTTGCCGTTGCCGGCGAGGTTGTACTCGTAGGCGACGACTGCGTCGGCGCCGTGCTCGGAGACCGCCGCCTCCTCGGTGACGCCGACCGACGCGACCTCCGGGCTCGAATACGTGACCTTCGGGATCTGGATGTCGGGGACATGAGCCGGGGAGAGACCGGCGATGCGTTCCGCGACGGCGATGCCCTGCTGGAAGCCACGGTGCGCGAGCTGCAGGCCGGGAGTGATGTCCCCGACAGCCCAGAGCCCGGGCACTCCGGTGCGCAGGTCCTGATCGACCGTGACGAAACCGCGATCGAGAGTCACGCCGGCGTCCTCGAAGCCGAGGTCGGCCGTGACCGGACCTCGTCCGACCGCCACGAGGAGGTAATCGGCGGTGAACTCCTTGCCGTCCTCGAGCGTGACAGTCACCGAGCTGTCATCCTGCGTGGCGCTCTGATAGCGGATGCCGAGGGAGTACTGGATGCCGCGGCGGCGGAAAGCCCGCTCCAGGCCCTTGGACATCGCGATGTCCTCGTTGGGCACCAGATGCGGAAGCGCCTCGATGATGGTGACCTCGGTGCCGAACGAGCGCCAGACGCTCGCGAATTCGACGCCGATGACGCCGCCTCCGAGCACGAGCACCCGCTCGGGGATCACGTCGAGCGACAGCGCCTGCTCGCTGGTGAGGATCCGGCCGCCGATCTCGAGTCCCGGCAGGGTCCGGCTGTAGGACCCGGTCGCGAGCACGACATCGGCCCCGACGTAGACGTCTTCTCCCACGCTCACCGAGCGGTCGGCGTTGAGGCGACCGAAGCCGGCGACGGTGGTGATGCCGCGGGCCTTCACCAAGCCCTCGAGACCCTTGTACTTCTTCGCGACGATGCCCTCGCGGTACGCTCGCACGCCTGCGGGATCGATACCGTCGAGGGTTGCGGAGATGCCGACGTGGGCGGCGTCTCGCACGTGCTCAGCGACCTCGGCCGCATGCAGCAGCGCCTTCGTCGGGATGCAGCCGCGGTGCAGGCAGGTGCCCCCGACCTTGTCCTTCTCGATGAGTGCGACGGACTTGCCGAGCTCGCTCGCACGCAGCGCAGCCGCGTAGCCGCCGCTGCCTCCGCCCAGGACGACGATGTCGAAGGTGTGCGTGGTCATGGTCATGCCTCCTTGTGGGATGCTTCGGCGAACGCGATGATCGATCGGACCATCGCCCCTGTCGGGCCCTTGTCGGTGAAGCCGTACGGTGCGCCGTTGTGCTCGCCGGAGCCCGCGATGTCGAGATGGACCCACGGGATGCGCGGCGCGTCCTTCTCGTCCGAGACCCGGCCGACGAAGCGGCGAAGGAAGAGACCGGCGTACGACGCCCCACCCATCCGATCGCTCATGTTGGCGTTCTGCATATCGGCGATGGGGGAGTCGAGCGAGTCCTCCATGTACGCAGGGAGGGGCATGTGCCACGCGAGCTCGTCGGCGGCTGCGGCCGCGGCGAGGAACTCGGCGACGGCGTCGTCGTCACCGAACACGCCCGTGTGGCGGTGACCGAGAGCCATCACGATCGCTCCGGTGAGAGTCGCGACGTCGATGATGACGTCGGGATTCTCACGACTGGCCGCGACGAGGCCGTCGGCCATCACCAGGCGCCCCTCGGCATCCGTGTTCGGAACCTCGACGGTCGTGCCGTCGAGGATGCGGATGACGTCGCCCGGACGCAGTGCGCGCCCCGACGGCATGTTGTCGGTGATGCAGAGCCAGGCGGTGACGCGCACAGGCAGGGCGAGAGCGGCGATCGCGCGCAGTGCTGCGACGCTCGTCGCGGCACCGGCCATGTCGAACTTCATGCCGACCATCGAGGCCGCAGGCTTGAGCGAGAGCCCGCCGGTGTCGAATGTGATCCCCTTGCCGACGAGTGCGATGTGACGGGCGGCGTTCGCGGGGGCGTAGTCGAGGCGAACGAGGCGCGGAGGCCTGTCGGAGCCCTGTGCGACGCCGAGGATGCCGCCGAAGCCCTGTTCAGCGAGCGACGTCTCGTCGAGGATCTCGACCGTGACGTCAGCCAGGTCCTCGACGCTGTCCGCCGCGCTCTGAGCGAGCTGCGCCGGGCTCTGCCACTCGGCCGGGACGAACACGAGGTCCTTGATGAGGGCCATGGCCTCGCCGACGGCGACGGACCTGGACAGCGCGGCCTCATCGAGGGCGGCATGCAGCAGCACGGAGGTTGCGCGGATCTTGCCCGACTCCGTGCGGTAGCCCTCGAACCGGTAGCCGCCGAGTACAGCGCCCTCTGCGGCAGCTGTCGCGAAGTCCTCGAGACCGGGAGCCAATGCCACGGACACCGTCTCGAAGCCCGTCAGAGAGCGGAGGGCGGCGCCGACGGCGTTGCGCACGGCCGAGGCGTCGGGCTCACGGCCCACGCCGACGACGGCGAACGGCAGGGTCGTGACCTCGGGCGCATAGGCCCGGCTGAACGCCGAGGCCGAGCCGGTGAAGCCGATGGCCTGCAGCGAGTCCGCGAGTCCGGGGTAGCCGGTCAGCGACTCTGCGGAGTCCGAGATCTCTGGGATGACGAGCACTGCGGCGTCTGCAGCGCTTCCTGGGAACTGATCTGAGGTGCGCGAGAGCGCGGGAAGCGTCATGCCTCCATCCTAGGAGGGTCGTGCGCCCGGGCGCCGAGCGCGTGTTCGCTCTCAGCTTGAAGGTCGCCGCCCGGCCGTCCGAAGCTGCTCGTAGCATTGACTCATGCCCTTCTCCGGAGAGATCCATGAACGTGTAGCGAACGCGCCGGTCGTGCCGCGCGGACTGCCCCTTGTCCTGCTCCTGACGGGGTTCACCGACGCAGGCAGCGCTGTCTCCGGGCTCATCGAGCACCTTCGCGAGACGACCTCGCCGGAGCCGATCGCCGTCTTCGACAACGACGTGCTGCTGGACTACCGCGCCCGCCGCCCGGTGATCTCCTTCGACCAGGATCACCTGACCGAGTTCCGCCCTGCCCGGCTGGAACTCTCACTGGCCACCGACGCCCTCGGCCAGAAGTTCCTGCTCCTCGCCGGTTACGAGCCGGACTTCGCCTGGAATGAGTTCGCGCGCACGGTGCTCGAGCTCGCCGACGAGTTCGAGGTCTCCGGACTCAACTGGGTGCACTCCATCGCGATGCCGGTTCCGCACACCCGCCCCATCGGCACGACGGTGAGCGGCAACCGGCGTGAGCTCACCGTGGCTCACTCGGTATGGCGTCCGCGCACCCAGGTGCCGGCCACCGCGGGCCACCTCCTCGAGTTCCGCTTCGCCGAGCACGGTGCACGCGTCGTCGGCTTCGTGCTGCTCGTGCCGCACTACCTCGCCGAGACCGAGAACCCCGACGCCGTGATCGCGGCGGCCGAGAAGCTGATGGCCGCGACGGGCCTCGTCATCCTGCTCGACGAGGTGCAGGAGCGTCGCCAGGACTACCTGACGCGCGTCGACGACCAGGTGCTGGGCAACGAAGAACTGCAGCAGATGCTGCAGGGGCTCGAGCGCCGCTACGACGCGTACATGGCCGGCCGCGATCCGGAGGACGGATCGTACGATGAGGGCGGATTCAACGAGCGTGACCTGCCGAGCGCAGACGAGCTCGCTGCAGAACTCGAACGCTATCTCGCCTCGCGCCCCAGCGGCGACGAGGACAAGCCTGGTCGCGGTTGACTTCGAGCGATCGAAGTTGGGCGGATTGCACCTGCATGCCCGCACGTGTGCGATACTAGGACTCTGACCCGTTGTCAATCGATCTTTCCGGAGATCGGACTTGACAAGGGTCTTACTAGTGTCCGAAATGCTCCGGGGCCTGCGAGCGGCCCCGCGAAAGGCGAAACGTGACTCCTGCCACGACGAAGAAGACCCGGACGAAGAAGACCGCCGACGCTCCCGAGGTCGATGCTCCGGTCGAGGATGCCGCTGAGAAGCCGGCGCCCAAGACCGCCGCGCAGCGCGCCGCTGCCAAGCGCGCGCCCGCGAAGAAGAAGAAGGCCGATGACATCGTCGAAGACGACGAGACTCCTCCCGCCGCAGAGCCCGACGAGGAGGATGAGGACTCGAAGCCGAAGTTCACCGAGCCTCTGCCCACGGGAGCGATCGTCATCTCGTCGAACGACGACGAAGACGTGCCCGTCTACTCGACGCAGATCACCGGTGCGACCGCCGACCCCGTCAAGGACTACCTGAAGCAGATCGGAAAGGTCGCTCTGCTGAACGCGGCCGAAGAGGTCGAACTCGCGATGCGCATCGAGGCCGGCCTGTTCGCCGAGGAGAAGCTCTCCACGATGACGGCCGCCGAGAAGGCCAGCCAGCTCGGACTCGACCTGCAGTGGGTCGCTCGCGACGGTCAGCGCGCGAAGAGCCATCTGCTCGGCGCGAACCTTCGTCTGGTCGTCTCTCTCGCCAAGCGCTACACCGGCCGCGGCATGCAGTTCCTGGACCTGATCCAGGAGGGCAACCTCGGTCTGATCCGCGCGGTCGAGAAGTTCGATTACACCAAGGGCTTCAAGTTCTCGACGTACGCCACCTGGTGGATCCGTCAGGCGATCACCCGCGCGATGGCCGACCAGGCCCGCACCATCCGCATCCCGGTGCACATGGTCGAGGTCATCAACAAGCTGGCCCGCGTGCAGCGCCAGATGCTCCAGGACCTGGGCCGCGAACCCACGCCCGAGGAACTCAGCCGCGAACTGGACATGACGCCCGAGAAGGTCGTCGAGGTCCAGAAGTACGGCCGTGAGCCGATCTCCCTGCACACGCCTCTCGGTGAAGACGGAGACAGCGAGTTCGGCGACCTCATCGAGGACACCGAGGCCGTGGTCCCCGCCGACGCCGTGGGCTTCACGATGCTGCAGCGCCAGCTCGAGCAGCTGCTCGACTCCCTCTCCGAGCGTGAGGCCGGGGTCATCCGGATGCGCTTCGGACTCGGCGACGGACAGCCCAAGACGCTCGACCAGATCGGTGACACGTTCGGCGTGACGCGTGAGCGCATTCGTCAGATCGAGTCGAAGACGATGGCGAAGCTGCGTCACCCGAGCCGCTCGCAGTCGCTGCGGGACTACCTCGAGTGATGCAGGCGAACGAAGGTAAGGCGCTCGAGGCGAGCGTCGACGGCAAGAACTACGCGCGCATCCCGCTGCGGACGCGCGTGGTCATGCCGAACGACGATCTCGACTCCGTCGTCCTGGAGTACGCGAAGGATGCCGTGCAGCCCGGTGACCTGCTTTTCGTCACCGAGAAGATCGTCGCGATCACGCAGGGTCGGTCGTACCGGCTCGACGAGATCACGCCCCGTCCGCTTGCGCGATTCCTGTCGCGATACGTCGTCCGCACCTCCTACGGCATCGGTCTCGGCATGCCGGAGACGATGGAGATGGCGCTGCGCGAGTGCGGCACCCTGCGGATCCTCTTCGCGGCCGGCGTCTCGGTGATCACGAAGGCCTTCGGGCGTCGCGGTGACTTCTACCGCATCGCCGGCGACAAGGCGCGTGCGATCGACGGCCCGACGAAGAACACGATCCCGCCCTACAACCAGGCGGTCGTGCTCGGACCGAAGAACCCGCGCGAAGTCGCCGAGCGCCTGAAGAAGTTGCTCGGTGGCGACCTCGAAGTCGCCGTCGTCGACATCAACGACATCGGCGGCAACATCCTCGGATCGACGCTCGACAAGGTGGGGGAGCGTCGGCTCGTGCAGATCCTGGGCGACAATCCTCTCGGCCAGGCGACGCAGTCGACCCCGATGGGGATCGTCCGCGAGGTCTGACTCCGCGAGATCGCCGTCTCAGCAAGAAGGGCCCGGATGCTCAGCATCCGGGCCCTTCTCCATGCCTGTCGCGGTCAGAACCCGATCGCGGCCTGGTAGCGCGGCTTGTGCCCGGTGCGGATGCCGGTGACACTCGGCTTGTTCTCGTAGACACCGGCTCCCCAGTTGCCCTCGACCAGGACGGGGCCTTCGGGGGTGACCACGACGTCCCAGCCGACATACTGCACCTGAGGCACGACCCGAGCCACCTGATCGACGAAGTCCCTGACCTCGTCCATCATCGGCAGCTGGAAGTCGGCGATCGGGAAGCCTGAATCCGGGTGCGTGACGTGCACGTGACCGTGCGAGTCGTAGCCCGAGCCCACGGCATGGCCGTTCTCGTCGAGCATCGTGTAGAAGCCGCCGAAGCTCATCTGGTCGCTCACCGCCCCCCGTCCGAACTTCTGGGCCATCGCGAGGATGTGCGTCTTCTCGCCGTCGAAGAAGGCCGTGATGCGGGTGGTGTTCACCGTGCCGGGGCAGACGGCGGCGAGATCGGCGTGCTGGCGGATGACCTCTTCGACCAGCACCTGCTTCTTCGACAGCAGCTCGGCGTGGAATGCATCCCAGTCGGTGACGTCGGCCGCGTGGTAGCGGTGCACACCGGTGCCGGCCTGGCCGTGGGTCTCCTTGACGACGATCGTGCCCTGGCGCTCGGTGAACGAATGCAGCTCACCGGCGTTGCCCTGCGTGATCAGCATCCACTCACGCTTGAGGAAGGCATCGAAGACGGCGTTGAACTCCGCCTTGTCGTGGAACAGGTGCCGATAGTCGGGGTGGTCGTACTTCTGCGAGATCTCGTTCGACACGGGGTGCGTCATGAACGTGTCGCGCTCCGCCTTGGTGAGGATCGCGAAGTCGTAGTCGATGTAGTCCTGGAAACCGACGTTGTGGCGACCGGCTGACCACAGCATGTCCACGACCACGAGCGGCACGGCCTTGCCGTGCTGGGCGGAAGACTCCTTGGCCCTCTCGATCACCGAGGCGACGTCGATGCGGCGGGCGCGCGTCAGCAGGTATCGGACGCGGGGCGCGAGGGAAAAGCGTGACATGGATCTCCAAGTTCGGGGTCCCCTCCAGTCTACGGTGGGTGCGCGGGGCATCCTGAGAAGGCGGAGCTAGGGTGGAAACGTGTGTGAGAAGACATCCAGCTCCCGCCCTCGCGCGATGATCTCGCGGTCGGCACTCGCGGCCGCCTCCGCCGCCGCCGTCGACGCAGGCGGGCGCATCGCCGACCTTCGCCGCGATGCCTGGGGGCACGGGGTGCTCGCTGTCGCACACGCGGTGGTCGCCGCCGGCGCGGAGGCCGTGCGGGTGGACCATGCCGAGGAGGCCGACGCCCTCGCTCTCGAAGGAATCGAGGCCGTGACGACCGGCGCGGCGGACATAGACCCCCTTCTGCTCTACGGACTGCCCGACGCGGAGGGCGTACTGAGGACGAGGCCGGTCATGCGGCTCGTCGGAAGTGTTCTCTCCACGAAGCCGCTCAGAGCCGGAGACGCGGTGTCCTATGGCTACACCCATCGGGCGATGCACGACACGACGGCCGCCCTCGTCACCGGCGGATACGCCCAGGGGATCGTGCGCGCGCTGGGCAATGCCGCCCACGTCGAGATCGACGGCATGCAGCGCCCTATCATCGGGCGCGTCGCGATGGATGTCTGCGTGATCGATCTGCAGGGATCGGCCGCGATCGCCGTGGGTGCCGAGGCCACATACTTCGGAGGTCGCGGACCGGCCGCCCCCGGGCTCGCCCGATGGAGCGCGGTCACCGGGCTCACGATCGCCGAGCTCGTCACGGTCGCGGGCGCTCACGCGGAGCGGGGGTGGGAGGCATGAGCCGGCCGGAGCTGCGGATCGACACCGGCCTGTTCCGCGCGAACATCCGCGCGGTTCGCGATCGCATCGCGCCGTCGAAGCTGATGGTCGTCCTCAAGGACGACGCGTATGGTCACGGGCTCCGGTGGGCCGTCGAGGCCGCGCAGGGAATGGGCGTCGAGTGGTACGGATCCTACGACGTCCGAAGCGGGGTCGAGGCCCGACGCCTGCTGGGCGACACCGGTCGGATCCTCGCGTGGGTCACGTCGACGGATGAGGAGATCGATGACGCGCTGCGCGCCGGCATAGACCTCGGTGTGGGATCGGCGGAGTACCTGGCACGCATCACCGCCAGGGCGGAGCGTGCAGGAGTGCGCGCACGCATTCACCTCAAGATTGACACCGGGCTGCATCGCAACGGTCTGCTCCCGGCCGAGTGGCGGGACACCGTCGCCGATGTGCGTGCGGGTGAAGCCGCGGGCCACCTGGAGCTCGCGGGGATCTGGAGTCATCTTGCCGAGGCGAGCGATGACGAGGACGACGAGGCTCAGGCACTCTTCCTCGACGCCGTGCGTGTCGTGGAGCAGTCCGGCCCGACGCCGGAGGCTCTGCACCTGACGGCATCCGCTGCGTCCTGGTGGCGGCCGGAACTCCGTGGCTCGGTGTCTCGGATCGGTGCGTTCTGCTATGGCGTCCGCTCGGCTGAGGGGCCCGAGCTGCCGGGTGTCACGCCGGTGGCCGAACTCACGGCGACGGTCCGGGAGATCATCGACGGAGACGCGGAGGTCGGCATCGGCTCGTTCGACGGCATACCGTCCACTCTCGCGGGAGCACACGTGGGCACCCCGGGAGGTGCTCGCGAGCTTCTGCGGATCGATGAGACGACGTCGCTGGTCCAGGGGTGGCCGGGGATGCAGGTCGGCGACGCGGTCTGGCTGTTCGGCGCAGGAGAGCACGGAGAAGCGAGCGCGACGACGCTCGCCGAGCGCATCGACACGGTCGGCGAGGAGATCCTCACCCGGCTCACGAGCCGCGTCCGGCGGGTCACCACCCCTTAACGAAGGCGGAGCCCGTCTGATGACGGGCTCCGAGGCGGATCGAACCGCGGCCGATCAGTCGATCAGACGTGCGGTCTCGTCGTGCCAGCTCGTTGCGATGCTGCGGAGCTTCTCTTCGTACTTGCGACCGTGGTGGGCGCAGAACAGCAGCTCGGATCCGTTGACCTCGGCGGCGATGTAGGCCTGAGCGCCACATGAATCACAGCGATCCATGGCGGTCAGGCGGAACTCGACGGCGGAGGTCTCACGTTCGGTCGTTGCGTTCATCTCGGGGCCTCCTTGAGTGTCGGGTTCGCTGGCTGGGCGTGTTCAATACAACCACGCTGGGGCTGTGCGCATGCCCGCTTTGCGGCGTGTTTCGCTCAGCGCGTACGCGCAGGTGCCGTCCTGACGGTTCGCGGGGAGTGTCTGCGGCTGGGGGAGAGGCATCGCGAATAGACTCGGAGATTGTGACCGCCGAGTATTCCGCCCATCATCTCCAGGTGCTCGAAGGGCTCGAGGCCGTTCGCAAGCGCCCCGGTATGTACATCGGCTCGAACGGATCCCCGGGCCTGATGCACTGCCTCTGGGAGATCATCGACAACGCCGTCGACGAGGCCGTCGCGGGCAACGGCTCGAAGATCGACATCATCCTGCACGAGGACGGCAGCGTCGAGGTCCACGACCGCGGCCGCGGCATCCCCGTCGACGTGGAGCCACGCACCGGTCTCACCGGCGTCGAGGTCGTCTTCACGAAGCTGCACGCCGGTGGCAAGTTCGGCGGTGGCTCGTACGCGGCATCCGGTGGCCTGCACGGCGTGGGCGCCTCTGTGGTGAACGCGCTCTCCGAGCGTCTCGACGTCGAGGTCGACCGTGGCGGCAAGACCTACGCCATGTCGTTCCATCGCGGTGAGCCGGGACTCTTCGCCGACAAGGGTGAGAAGCGGCCGGATGCTCCGTTCACCCCTTTCCAGGACAAGAGCGAGCTGCGGGTCGTCGGCAAGGCACCGCGCGGCACCAGCGGAACGCGCATCCGCTACTGGGCGGACCACCAGATCTTCACGAAGGATGCCGCGTTCCAGCTCAACGACCTGGTGACCCGTGCGCGTCAGACCGCCTTCCTCGTTCCCGGGCTCGAGATCGTGATCCGCGACGAGCGCGCGGCCAACGGCGCCGAGGTCGAGGGGCAGCCGATCGAGACGTCCTACCGATACGACGGCGGCATCTCGGAGTTCGTCGAGTTCCTCGCACACGACGCTCCGGTCACGGACACATGGCGCATCCAGGGCGAAGGCTCCTTCAAAGAGACCGTCCCGGTGCTGCAGGCCGACGGTCACATGGTCGCCACGGAGGTCGAGCGCGTCTGCGCCGTCGACATCGCCATGCGCTGGGGCACCGGGTACGACACGACTACGCGGTCGTTCGTCAACATCATCGCCACGCCCAAGGGCGGCACGCATCAGCAGGGATTCGAGCAGGAGCTGCTCAAGGCGCTGAGAGCGCAGGTCGATCAGAACGCGCGTCGCCTGAAGGTCGGCAGCAACGACAAGCTCGAGAAGGACGACGTCCTCGCGGGGCTCACCGCGGTGCTCACGGTGAATGTCCCCGAGCCGCAGTTCGAGGGCCAGACCAAGGAGATCCTCGGCACCCCGGCCGTGCGTCAGATCGTCGCGCAGGTGCTCCGCAAAGACCTCGCCGCCCGATTCAGCTCGACCAAACGTGATGACAAGAGCCAGGCGACGCAGCTGCTCGACAAGGTCGTCGCCGAGATGAAGGCTCGCGTCTCCGCTCGTGCCCACAAAGAGACGCAGCGTCGCAAGAACGCGCTCGAGTCGTCGACCCTCCCGACCAAGCTGGTCGACTGCCGCACGAACGAGGTGGAGCGCAGCGAGCTGTTCATCGTCGAGGGGGACTCTGCACTCGGCACAGCGAAGAACGCGCGGAACAGCGAGTTCCAGGCGTTGCTGCCCATTCGGGGAAAGATCCTCAACGTCCAGAAGGCGTCGGTCGGCGACATGCTGTCGAACGCCGAGTGCGCATCGATCATCCAGGTGATCGGCGCCGGCTCCGGCCGCAGCTTCGACATCGACGCCGCCCGGTACGGCAAGATCATTCTGATGAGCGACGCCGATGTCGACGGCGCGCACATCCGCACGCTCCTGCTGACGCTGTTCTACCGGTACATGCGCCCGCTCATCGAGCACGGCCGCGTCTTCGCCGCGGTGCCGCCGCTGCACCGCGTGATCGTGATGAATCCGGGCTCCAAGCCCAATGAGACCATCTACACCTACAGCGAGCAGGAGATGCACGCGCTGCTCGCCAAGCTCCGCAAGTCGGGCAAGCGGTGGCACGAGCCGATCCAGCGATACAAGGGACTCGGTGAGATGGATGCGGAGCAGCTCGCCACGACCACCATGGAACGCGGCGGGCGCCTGCTGCGTAGGGTGCGCATGGAGGATGCCGAGGCAGCGGGCAGCGTGTTCGAGCTGCTGATGGGCAACGAGGTCGCACCCCGTCGCGAATTCATCATCGATTCGTCCGATCGACTCTCCCGGGAATCGATCGACGCCTGATCGATCGAGCGGCGCTCGGTCAGGTCAGACCAGGGTGCGGCCGATGCTGCCGATCACGCCGTCCACCGGCTGACCCGATGCGTCGCGTCGTGCGCCGGGCTCCGGGAGCTTGCGCACCGCGCCCGTCGGGTCGACAGCCTGCGCAGGGCTCGGCCCGACCCAGGCGACCATGAGGCGATCCTCGCCCTTCAGGAAGGCGTGAGCCCGGACTCCGCCGGTCGCTCGGCCCTTCGAGGGATACTCCGCGAAGGAGGTCACCTTCGCGCGTCCCGGTTCGGTGCCGGGCAGGCTGCTGTCCGAGCCGGACACGGTGGCGACCACCGCATCGGCATCCGGAGTGACAGCGCCGAAGAACAGCACCGACGCGCCGGATCCCAGCTTCATTCCCGCCATGCCGCCGGCCGGCGCTCCCTGCGGGCGCACAGCCGAGGCCGAGAAGCGCAGGAGTTGGGCATCCGTGGTCACGAACACGAGGTCTGCGTCATCGCGCGCCTCGACAGCCCCCACGACGGTGTCGCCAGGCTTCATGCCGATGACCTCGAGGTCAGGACGCACAGGCAGCGAGGAGGGGACGATCCGCTTGACTATGCCCTGGGCGGTGCCCAGGGCGATGGGGACGTCGCTGTCGAAGCGCACGAACGCGAGGATCCGCTCTCCGCGGGTGGTGATGCCGAGGTAATCGCGCAGCGGCGCGCCTGCGGCGAGCTGCACGGAGGACGACGGGACCGACGGCAGATCGACGGGGGAGAAGCGGAGCACGCGCCCTTCCGTCGTCAGTGCACCGATCTCCGCACGCACCGTCGTATCGACGGTGGTCAGGATCGCGTCGTGCTTGCTCCGTCGCGCCGGCAGCGTGAGCTCCTGGCCCTCGGCGAGGTCCACGCGCACAGCACGGCCGGTCGTCGACAGCACGAGCACGGTGGGAGCATCCGCGATCTGCAGGTCGACAGCCCCCTTCGTCGCGCGGGGTTTCGGGGGCGCGGCGTTCATCAGGAGCGTGCGGCGCGGAGTTCCGTATGCCTCGGCGACGGCATCGAGCTCTTCTGCCACCACCGCGCGCAGCAGCGCCTCGCTCGAGAGGAGATCGCGGAGCCTGGCGATCTCGGCGAGCAGCGCATCGCGCTCGGTCTCGAGCTCGATGCGCGAGAACTTGGTCAGGCGCCGCAGACGCAGCTCGAGGATGTACTCCGCCTGCAGCTCGCTGAGGTCGAACACCGAGCGCAGACGCGCGCGCGCCTGCTCGGAATCGTCGGAAGAGCGGATGACCTGGATGACCTCGTCGATGTCGAGGATCGCGATGAGCAGGCCTTCGACGAGATGCAGGCGCTCCTCGCGACGCGCGAGGCGGTAACGGCTGCGACGGGTGATGACCTCGAGCCGGTGCTGGACATAGACGCGCAGCATCTCCTTGAGCCCGAGCGTGCGCGGCTGCCCGTCGACCAGGGCGACGTTGTTGATGCTGAAGGAATCCTCGAGCGGGGTGAGCCGGTAGAGCTGCTCGAGCACCGCGTTGGGGTCGAACCCCGTCTTGATGCCGATCGCGACCCGCAACCCATGGTTGCGGTCGGTGAGATCGGTCACGTCGCTGATGCCCTGCAGCTTCTTCGACTGGACGGCGTCACGGATCTTCTCGATCAGTCGCTCTGGTCCGACCATGTAGGGCAGTTCGGACACGATGATGCCGGTGCGCCGCGGGCCCAGCGGCTCGACCGACACCTTGCCGCGCACCTTCAATGCGCCGCGTCCGGTCGCGTACGCGTCCTTGACGCCGTCGAGACCCATCAGGATGCCGCCCGAGGGGAAGTCCGGTCCGGGGACGAACTCCATGAGCTCCTCGGTCGTGGCGTCGGGATTCTCGAGTAGGTGGGTGGCGGCGGCCACAACCTCGATCAGGTTGTGCGGTGCCATGTTGGTCGCCATGCCGACCGCGATGCCGCTCGCACCGTTGACCAGCAGGTTCGGGAATGCCGCGGGCAGCACGGACGGCTGCTGGAACTGGCCATCGTAGTTCGGGATGAAATCGACGACGTCCTCGTCGAGATTCTCGGTGAGCGCCATCGCGGGGGACGCGAGGCGCGCCTCGGTGTAGCGCGCTGCCGCAGGACCGTCGTCGAGCGAGCCGAAGTTGCCGTGCCCGTCGACCAGCGGCACGCGCAGCGCCCACTCCTGAGCGAGGCGCACAAGGGCGTCATAGATCGCGGAGTCGCCGTGCGGGTGCAGCTTTCCCATGACCTCGCCCACGACGCGGGCGCTCTTGACATGACCGCGATCGGGGCGGAGGCCCATCTCGGCCATCTGATAGAGGATGCGCCGCTGCACGGGCTTCAGACCGTCGCGAGCATCGGGCAGAGCCCGCGAGTAGATCACGGAATAGGCGTACTCGAGGAAGGAGCCCTGCATCTCTGTCTCGAGATCGATGTCCTGGATACGCTCAGGGGCGAGCTCGGCAGGCGGGGTCTTCGGCATGGGCATCCTGAATGGTGCGAGGCTGAGGGCGTACGGGAGCCTGTGTCAGACTGGCTCGGATGTCCCTCATTCTACCGTCCGAGTCGCCGACAGCCCGGAGCGTCGTCGGGGTGGCGGACGACGTGTTCGCCGCTCTGAGCGGTGTGTCCGCGACCCTGCCGCGGGCCGAATCCGTCGTCCTCGTGCTCGTCGACGGCCTGGGCGCCATCAGTCTGCGCGCGCACGCCGGCCACGCCCGAGCGCTCACCGCGGGAATGGCGAAGAAGGATGTCGCTCACTCGGTCTTCCCGTCGACCACCGCGGCCGCTCTCACCAGCATCCTCACGGGTGCGTGGCCCGGCATGCACGGACTCGTCGGCTATCGAGTTCTGGATCCTGAACGGGACGTGCTGGTCAACCAACTCACAGGCTGGGAGTCGGAAGGCCTCGATCCCACGACGTGGCAGGCGGCTCCGACGATCTTCGAACGCGCCGGGGCGGAAGGGCGCTCGGCCTTTGCCGTCGGCGTCGCCGCATACGCGGGAAGCGGTTTCACCCGTGCGACGCTGCGCGGTGCCGACTTCGTCGCCGCTCAGACACCCGCCGAGCGAGTGGAGGCCGCGTACGATCTCGCGGAACGCCACCCGGGTTCGCTCGTCTACTGCTACCTGCCGGAGGCCGACAAGGCGGGGCACAGATACGGCGTCGACTCGGCGCACTGGGTCGCGGCGCTCGAAGAGATCGACGCGGCGCTCTCACGACGCGTGCCGCCGGGCGTGGGCGTGCTCGTGACCTCGGATCACGGCATGCTCGACGTGCCGGAGCATCGGCAGATCGTCCTCGAGGCCGAGCACCTCGGGGGAGTCCGCCACATCGGCGGAGAACCCAGGATGCTGCACGTCTACGTCGAACCGGATGCCGATGCGTCTGCGGTCGCCGATAGGTGGGGTCGTGATCTCGACGGCGTGGCCGACGTCGGAACCCGGGATCAGGCGATCGCCTCCGGGCTGTTCGGCCCGGAGGTCACCGGGGCGGCCAGATCGCGGATCGGCGATGTGCTCGTCGTGGCTCGAGGGAACGGTGCCGTCTACGACGGCACGGCTGTAGACCAGCGGGGCCGCGGGATGATCGGTCAGCACGGTGGCCTGACGCCCGAGGAGCGTCAGGTTCCCCTGCTCAGATTCGGCGCGTTCGCGCGCTGAGTCTCCGCACTCGTGCCGGTGGTCGATCTACTCGTCGGTGCGGGCGCCGAAGACGATCTCGTCCCACGACGGCATCGCGTTGCGGCGCCGACGGCGGCCGTTGCCCTCGTTCGCGGGCTCGGGTGCGGGCTCCGGCTCGTCGCTCTCCGCGGGGATGCTCTCGAAGGCGTCGAACAGCGCGATCGGGTTCTGGTCGGTGCTCTCGTCGTCCGGCTCGTCGAGGATCGGAGCGGTCTCGCGCTGACCGCGTCGGCGCCGCAGCGCCTCGAGCAGATCGGCAGTCTCGGGGCTCGTCGTCGCGGACTCCGGCGCGCGCTTGATCGCGGCATCCTGCACCGCTGCCGTCGAGCGCTCCGGAGCGATGCTGTCGTCGACCTCGGATTCCGGGGTGGGGAGCAGGCGCGGTCCGAAAGCTCCGGAGTCGAATCGGCTCTCGTCCTTGTACGGCGATGCCTGACGCTCTGCCTCGACGGCACGCAGCCGCGGGATGAGACCGTCCGGCAGTGACCCCTGGCGCGACAGCTGGGTCGCGTCGGCATTGAGGGGAGCGAGGGCACTGCGCCGGGGGTCGAAGCTCCAGCGCGCGTCGTGGTCGACCTCATTGGCCGTGAACTCGACCTTGATGATCCAGCCGCTGTCGTCCTTCCAGCTCGCCCAGCGCTCCGACGAGGCCTCGACCTCGGACAGCTTGGCGCGGATCGCGGTACCGAAAGTGGGCTGGGCGTCGGGCTCGACGTCGCTCCCGATCAGGACCGGCACGGCGAGCGCCTGGCCGATGACGTGCTCGCGCTCCGCGAGGACGGGTCCTTCGAAGCGGATGACATCGTCGACGCCGATGCCGAGGAGCTCGGCGACCTCGGGCGCGGTGAGACCGGCGCGGATCTGGGCCTGGATGTCGCGCGGACTCGCCGCGAGACGCTGAGCGGTCGGCTCGCTCTGTCTTGTCGCCCGGCGGATCTCTCGGTGCAGGACGTCGTCGATGGGCAGCGCGAACCGCTCGCCCGACTCGGTCGCGAGTACGAGCAGTCCTGCTTCAGTGCCGACGATGGTGACGTTTTCCATGCGAATGCCCCTCTGATGGGTGTGCGTTCATGGTGTCACGCGGGGCCGCTCAGAACCGGGAATAGTCTGGGCGTGCCGTGAGTTTGGTCTGTCGCAGCCGCGGGCATTTGCTTATTCCTCCGCGGTCATGCAAACTATGGCCGCCGATTACCCCGACGGCGCACCACCCACTCGCATGAAAGTGGAGATTCACCACATGGCAACCGACTACGACGCTCCCCGCAAGAGTGAAGACGACTCCGAGTCGATCGAAGCCCTCAAGGAGCGTGTGCCGGACAAGCTCTCCGGCTCATCGGGAGACGAAGACGCGGACAACCCGTCCAGCTTCGACCTCCCGGGAGCGGATCTCTCCGACCTCGAGCTCGATGTCGTCGTGCTGCCCGCGCAGCAGGACGAGTTCACCTGCATGAACTGCTTCCTCGTGAAGCACCGTTCTCAGCTCGACCACGAGGGCGCATCCGGCCCCATCTGCAAGGAGTGCGCCGCCTGAGCGCACCATAGAGCGAGATCTCACGCGCCCCCGACCGCATGGTCAGGGGCGCGTCGTCTTTCCTGCCGGGCGGTGATCAGCCGAGCAGCATGCTCAGGCGATCGTCGTGCTCTGGGCGGCGACGATCGCCGCAGCCAGCCGATCGGGCGTGCGGGACGAGATGGTCCAGGTGTCGACGGGATCATCGGGGTCGACATTCGGAACGACGACGATGCCGTCGACTCCGCCGCGGATCAGATGCCAGCCTCGTGCGGGCAGGCTCGGTCCTCGAGCCTGCCGCGCCTCTTCGCCGCTCAGTGCGCGTGGTGTGCCGAGGTGTCGGACCTCGATGTGCGCTCGACCGGCGCGCAGCACATCGCCGTCGACCGACACGGGCGGGGCGAGTGCGATGAAGGCGACCACGAGGAGAGCCGAGACGGCTGCGCCGACGACCAGCGCGATGGTCGAGCCGACGGGCACGAAGATCAGCGCCACCATGGGGCCTGCCAGAGCGACCGTCACCAGCAGCCACAGGCTGGGGGACAGTCTCTCGCGGTAGTGGATCCGCGCGTCGGGAGCGATGTTCTGCATTAGCCTCGTGGGGTGACTGATTCCGTTGATGTCCCCATTATCGCCTCTGTGGTGCCCGGTTACGCCCACCCCGGTGATGCGGGAGCCGATCTCGTCGCCGCCGAGCCCGTCCACCTGGCGCCCGGTGAACGCGCGCTCGTCGCGACAGGGGTACGCATCGCCCTGCCTGAGGGATATGCCGCATTCGTGGTGCCGCGCAGCGGGCTCGCGGCCAAGCACGGCATCTCGATCGTGAACTCGCCGGGCACGGTGGATGCCGGCTATCGGGGCGAGATCAAGGTGAGTCTGATCAACACCGACATCCACAGCGCGTACGATGTGGCCGTCGGCGATCGCATCGCGCAGCTGATCGTGATGCCCGTGACCCGGGCCGTGTTCATCCCGGTCGAGGAGCTGCCAGAGAGCGTCCGCGGCGAGGGTGGCTTCGGCTCGACGGGCTACCAGGCAGGATCCCATTCCCCTTCGGCAGGACAGACCAATGACTGACAACAACGCGACTCCCTCGAAGTCCGCACCGGATGACCGGGCGACCCAGGGCCCGTTCGACGACTCCGAGGCGAACCCGGTCCGCCCGTACATCGACCTCGGCGGCATCAAGATCCTTCCGCGCGAGGGGCTGAATCTTCGGCTCGAGGTCGAGGAGCAGTCCAAGCGCATCGTGGCCGTCGGCCTCGACTACGCCGATTCCTCCCTGCAGGTGCAGCCTTTCGCCGCACCGCGCTCCGGCGGTCTCTGGGACGAGACCAGAGTGCAGCTCCGTGATCAGGTGCGCACGCAGGGCGGCCGGGTCGAAGAGCGCGACGGTCCCCTCGGCAAGGAGCTTCTCGCCGAGGTGCCTGCGGCCGCCAATGAGGGGTCCGAACTGCGCCTCGCGCGCTTCATCGGCATCGACGGGCCCCGCTGGTTCCTCCGAGGGGTCATCGGCGGAGCCGCCGCATCCGATCTCGAGGCGGCCGCCAAGGTCGAGGATCTGTTCCGGTCGATCGTCGTCGTGCGCGGTGGCGCGCCGATGCCTCCGCGCGACCTGATCCCGCTGAAGATGCCCGCGACTCCCGGCTCCGCGTGACCGCGCCGGTCCCCGCGCCCGAGCCTGAGCGCGAGCAGAGCGCCTCGGACATCGTCGGCGCCGCACTCGGCGGCGCCGCTCGGCGAGCGGGCCTCGACCCGAACGAGAGCGGCGCGACGCACAGGGTGGTGTGGTCCGCGATCGGCGGATGGCGCGGCATCCTCGAGTCCGTCCTTCCGAGCCTCGCCTTCGTCATCCTCTTCACGATCCGACCCGAGCCGCTGATCCTCCCCCTGGGGGTGTCGGTCGGGCTCGCTGCGGTGTTCACGATCGTGCGGCTGATCCAGAAATCGCCGCCGTCTGCGGCCATCGGGGGTCTTGTGGCCGCAGCGGCCGCGGCTGCGCTCGCGCTGTGGACCGGCCGCGGCGAAGACAACTTCGTCCCCGGTCTCATCACGAACGCCGTCTACGGCACCGGCATGCTCGTCTCGGCGCTGATCGGATGGTCACTCATCGGCCTCGCCGTCGGGTTCCTAATGGGGGAGGGCACCGCATGGCGGCGGGACCGTCGCAAGCGTCGTGCCTTCCTGTGGCTCGGTGTGGCCTGGGCCGCACTGTTCTTCGCCAGGCTCGCCGTACAGCTGCCGTTGTACCTCGCCGGCGACGTCACGGCACTCGGAACACTAAAGCTGATCATGGGCCTGCCCCTGTTCGCGCCGCTGATCGCCGTCACGTGGCTCGTCGTGCGAGCGCTCTACCCGCGCGGCGCCGATGCCGACTCGGCCGCTCAGCCGTGATAGATTTATCTTGACATCAAGATAAATTGCAGGCTTTCGCCGGAGGGCTGAGCGGAGCAGACTGGTTAGGTCTGCCTTGCTAGCCGCAGGGGCTCGCTGGCGAGCAAGATGGAGGCGCCTGTCGCTCCCATCCGAATAGAAGGAGACGGATTCGTGTCCACGGTGAACAGCTTCGGTGCTAAGAGCACCCTGACGGTCGGCAGCACCGACTACGAGATCTTCCGCATCGACACGGTGCCCGGTTTCGACAAGCTCCCTTTCAGTCTGAAGGTCCTCCTCGAGAACCTGCTTCGCACCGAAGACGGCGCGAACGTGACGAAGGCGCAGATCGAAGCACTGGGTTCCTGGGATGCCGCGGCTGAGCCGAGCACCGAGATCCAGTTCACGCCGGCCCGTGTGGTCATGCAGGACTTCACCGGCGTTCCCTGCATCGTCGACCTCGCCACCATGCGCGAGGCCGTCACGGCGCTGGGCGGCGACGCGAACAAGATCAATCCGCTCTCGCCCGCCGAGATGGTCATCGACCACTCGGTGATCGCCGATCTCTTCGGTTCGGAGAACGCCCTCGAACGCAACGTCGAGATCGAGTACGAGCGCAACGGCGAGCGGTACCAGTTCCTGCGTTGGGGCCAGACAGCCTTCAGCGATTTCAAGGTCGTTCCCCCGGGAACCGGCATCGTGCACCAGGTGAACATCGAGCACCTGGCCAAGGTCATCTACGACCGCGACGTCGACGGCGTGCTGCGCGCGTACCCCGACACCTGTGTCGGCACCGACTCGCACACCACGATGGTCAACGGCCTGGGCGTGCTCGGCTGGGGCGTCGGCGGCATCGAGGCCGAGGCCGCGATGCTCGGCCAGCCCGTGTCGATGCTCATCCCGCGCGTCGTCGGCTTCAAGCTCTCGGGCGAGATCCCGGCCGGCGTCACGGCGACCGACGTCGTGCTCACCATCACCGACCTGCTGCGCAAGCACGGAGTCGTCGGCAAGTTCGTCGAGTTCTACGGCGAGGGCGTGGCGTCCGTGCCGCTGGCCAACCGTGCGACGATCGGCAACATGTCGCCCGAGTTCGGTTCGACGGCGGCGATCTTCCCGATCGACGACGTGACTCTCGATTACCTGCGCCTGACCGGCCGCAGCGATGAGGCCGTCGCGCTCGTCGAGGCGTACGCGAAGACCCAGAAGCTGTGGCACGACGCATCGCAGGAGCCCGTCTTCAGCGAGTACCTCGAGCTCGACCTCGGCACGGTCGTGCCGTCGATCGCCGGCCCGAAGCGCCCGCAGGACCGTATCCTCCTCTCCGACGCCAAGTCGCAGTTCGAGCAGGACATCCTGTCGTACGCGACCGCCTCCACGTCGGACGACGTGGTCGATCTCGAGTCGAAGCACTCGTTCCCGGCCTCCGACCCCGGTGCGGTTCCGGGCGAGGAGGAGCCCCGCACGACCCGTCCGGTGCACATCAACAGCGGTGCTCCGGTGAACGCCTCCAACCCGGTGCCGGTCACCACGCCGTCGGGGGAGAAGTACATCCTCGACAACGGCGCGGTCACGCTCGCGGCGATCACCTCGTGCACCAACACCTCGAACCCCTCGGTGATGATCGCCGCGGGTCTCGTCGCCCGCAAGGCGCTCGAGAAGGGGCTGAAGCAGAAGCCCTGGGTGAAGACCACCCTCGGCCCGGGCTCGAAGGTCGTCACGGACTACTACGAGAAGTCCGGCCTCGACAAGGACCTCGAGGGCCTCGGTTTCTACACCGTCGGCTACGGCTGCACGATCTGCATCGGAAACTCCGGACCCCTGATCGAAGAGGTCTCCGAGGCGATCAACTCGCACGACCTCGCCGTCACGGCGGTCCTCTCGGGCAACCGCAACTTCGAGGGCCGCATCAGCCCCGACGTGAAGATGAACTACCTCGCGAGCCCGCCGCTCGTGATCGCCTACGCTCTGGCGGGGTCGATGCACTTCGACTTCGAGAACGACGCGCTCGGCAAGGGATCCGACGGCAACGACGTGTTCCTCAAGGACATCTGGCCGTCGCCCGACGAGGTGCAGGAGATCGTCGACTCCTCGATCTCGCGTGAGCAGTTCATCAAGCAGTATGCGACCGTCTTCGACGGTGACGAGCGCTGGCGCAGCCTGCCCACCCCGGACGACGACATCTTCCAGTGGGACGAGAACTCGACGTACGTGCGCAAGGCTCCGTACTTCGACGGCATGACGATGGAGCTCACCCCGGTGCGCGACATCGAGGGCGCGCGCGTCATGGCGACCCTCGGCGACTCGGTCACGACCGACCACATCTCGCCCGCCGGCAACATCAAGCCCGGCACCCCCGCCGCGCAGTACCTCACGGAGCACGGCGTCGACCGCAAGGACTTCAACTCCTTCGGATCGCGTCGAGGCAACCACGAGGTGATGATCCGCGGCACGTTCGCGAACATCCGTCTGAAGAACCTGATGGTCTCGGCCGTGAACGACGGCCAGGTCGTCGAGGGTGGCTACACCCGCGACTTCACCCAGCCGGGAGGGCCGCAGTCGTACATCTACGACGCGAGCATGAACTACCAGGAGCAGGGCACGCCTCTCGTCATCTTCGGTGGCAAGGAGTACGGTTCGGGCTCGTCGCGTGACTGGGCGGCCAAGGGCACGAGCCTTCTCGGAGTCAAGGCCGTCATCACCGAGAGCTTCGAGCGCATCCACCGCTCGAACCTGATCGGTATGGGCGTCGTCCCGCTGCAGTTCCCGGCCGGTGAGAGCTGGGAGTCGCTGGGTCTCGACGGCACCGAGATCGTCTCGATCTCGGGTCTCGCGGAGCTCAACAACGGCGTGACCCCGAAGACCGTTCGGGTGACGGCCACGCCGAGCGAGAACTCGCCCGAAGGCAAGCAGGTCGTCGAGTTCGACGCGATCGTCCGCATCGACACCCCCGGTGAGGCGGACTACTACCGCAACGGCGGCATCCTGCAGTACGTGCTGCGTTCGCTGGTCTGATCCCACGATCGAAAGGGCTCGATTCTTCGGAATCGAGCCCTTTCGGCATGCCAGGGGAGGTGTCAAGGGGGAGTCGCTCTCCGAGCTTTCCCGGGTGCCCGGGGTAGGATCGAGCAGGCGTCCGAACCGGAATCGGCGCCGCGAACGGTGCCTATGAGGAGGTGCAGATGCCCATTCTTCCGAGCATCTCAGGACCCCGTGACCTCGACTCCCTGTCAGAGGATCAGCTGATCGAGCTCGCCGGCGAGATCCGCGACTTCCTGGTCGAGAACGTGTCACGCACCGGCGGACATCTCGGTCCCAATCTCGGTGTCGTCGAGCTCACGATCGCTCTGCACCGCGTCTTCTCGTCACCCGATGATCCCTTCATCTTCGACACGGGCCACCAGTCCTACGTGCACAAACTCCTCACCGGGCGCCAGGACTTCTCATCGCTGCGGGTGCGCGGTGGGCTTGCGGGGTATCCCCAGCGCGGCGAGAGCCCTCACGACGTGGTCGAGTCCTCCCACGCGTCGAGTTCGCTCAGCTGGGCCGACGGTGTCTCTCGCGCACTGACCGCCACAGGTCGAGCCGATCGTCACGTCGTCGCCGTGGTCGGCGACGGTGCCCTCACGGGCGGCATGACCTGGGAGGCGCTCAACAACATCTCCGACGACAACGATCGCAACCTCGTGATCGTCGTGAACGACAACGGGCGCTCTTATGCGCCGACCATCGGTGGCATGTCCCGGTTCCTCAATCGGGTGCGCACCGCTGCGGCGTACAAAGAGCTGCACCACAAGTCGGACCGACTCTTCCGTGCGTTCGGTCCGGTCGGACGCGCCGTGTTCCGCGGGGTGCGCGGCGGGACGCACGGCTTCCTCTCCCGGTTCACCAACAACGAGGCGCTGTATTCCAACCTCGACATCAAGTACCTCGGCCCGGTCGACGGTCATGATCTTCCCGCCCTGCTCGAGACGCTCGAACTGGCCAAGTCCTACGGTGCGCCCGTGATCGTGCACACGATCACCGAGAAGGGCCGCGGCTATCAGCCGGCGCGCGACGACGAGGCCGACCAGTTCCATGCCGTCGGACGCATCGACCCCGCCACAGGAGAGACTCTCTCCTCCAGCGGAACGGGTTGGTCCGACGTGTTCTCCGACTCGCTCGTCGCCATCGGAGAGCGTCGAAGCGACGTCATCGCGATGACAGCCGCGATGCTGCGTCCGACGGGGCTCGCCCCGTTCGCCGAGCGCTTCCCCGACCGGGTGTACGACGTGGGTATCGCCGAG
Source organism: Actinomycetota bacterium (assembly GCA_037033305.1). Lineage (GTDB taxonomy): Bacteria > Actinomycetota > Actinomycetes > Actinomycetales > Microbacteriaceae > Microbacterium. The sequence goes on from JAZBLP010000027.1 coordinate 23,406, forward strand.
CAGCATGCCGTCGCCTCCGCGGCAGGACTCGCCTTCGGTGGTCTGCACCCCGTCGTCGCGGTCTACGCCACCTTCATGGGGCGTGCCTTCGACCAGGTGCTCATGGATGTTGCTCTGCATCGGGCGGGCGTGACCTTCGTGCTCGACCGCGCCGGCGTCACCGGCCCGGATGGTCCCAGCCACCACGGCATGTGGGACCTGGCGATGCTGCAGATCGTCCCGCACATCCGCATCGCCGCGCCGCGCGACGGAGCCCGGTTGCAGGAGGCCCTCGACGAGGCAGTGCTCGTCGACGATGCGCCGACCGTCATCCGCTTCCCGAAGGGCGACGTCGCGGCGGACCTCCCGGCGATCGAGCGCCTGCACGACGGCGTCGACGTGCTCGCCCGCGGCGAGTCCGAGGACGTCCTGCTCATCGGCATCGGCCCGTTCGCCGCGCTCGCGATGGACGTCGCAGCGCGGCTCCGCGCTCAGGGCATCGGCGCCACGGTGATCGACCCGCGCTGGGCGATCCCTGTGCAGCCGTCGATCGTGAGCATGGCGGCGCGTCATCGTCTGGTCATCACCATCGAAGACGGCATCCGCGTGGGTGGCATCGGCACCCGTGTTCGGCAGGTGCTCCGCGAGGCGGGCATCGATACGGCCGTCGACGAGCTGGGACTCCCGGACGAGTTCATCGACCACGCATCGAGGGACCAGATCCTCGCCGACGCCGGTCTCACCGCATCGAAGATCGCGCAGGACGTCGTGTCGCAGGTGCTCGGGACTCGGATCCCCGTCGCCCGGGATGCCGGCACGAGCGGGACGGTCGATCTGCCGCTGCACGAACGGCACTGACAGGCGTCGTAGCGTGCGACGGTGTCGGCTCGCGCTCGCGTGGATGCACGGCTGTCAGGAGAACGTGGCGAGGACCTCGGCGACTTCGGATTCGACGAACGCCCGGTGCTGCTCGCGGTCATCGTCGACGAGGCCGATCCGCGTGCGGCGATCGAGGACGTCGTCGGCGGTCATCGCGCCCTCGGCCCTGACGGCGTACTCGATGCTCGTGCGAGAGATGAGTCCCCTGCCCGTCACGATTCCGCCCGACATGGCGGTGTCTGTGAGGCGGAGGGATGACGTGGGGCTGGCACCGGCGTCGAGTCCGGCGCACGCCACGGCGAGATCGACCGCATCTTCCGCCATCCGCCGGTAGGTGGTCAGCTTGCCGCCGAGGACGTTGACGAAGCCGCGCTCGGAGACCCCGACCAGATGCCGACGGGAGATGTCAGCCGTGGATGCCGCACCGGTGTCGACGAGCGGGCGCAAGCCCGCTAACGAACCCCTCACCTGCGCCCGGGTGATCGGGACGGCCAGCACTCGGTTCAGGTTCGCGAGCAGGAAATCGATCTCGCCGGCCGTCGGCTCGGGGACCCGCGGCACAGGGCCCGGCGCATCCTCGTCGGTGAGCCCGACGATCACCCGGCCGTGCTGCTGCGGCAACGCGAACACGTAGCGGCTGATGGATCCCTCGTGAGGGATGGTGAGGGCCGCCGACGGGTCGCCGAGATCCGCGGCATCCAGCACGATGTGCGTGCCGCGGCTGGGCCGCACGGTGATCGCCTCGTCGAGGCTCCCGGCCCAGACGCCGGTGGCGTTGACGACGGATCGCGCGCGCACGTCCAGACGCTCGCCCGTCAGCACGTCTTCGGCGGTTGCGCCGTCGGCGCGCAGATCGAGCGCTCGTACGCGGGTGAGGATGTGGGCGCCGAGACCCGCCGCCGTCCTGGCGACCGTCACGACCAGACGGGCGTCGTCGATCAGCTGCCCGTCGTAGGAGAGCATCCCTCCCCGCAGACCGTCTCCCGCGAGCGACGGGACGAGGCGCTGTGCGGTTCGCGCCGACACGAGTCGCGGCGCCGGCAGGAATCGGCGCGGCGTGCCCGCTCGCATCCGCAGCAGGTCTCCCATCGCCATTCCCAGGGCGCCGGCTGTTCGCTGGCGGACCGTCAGCCCGGTGGTGAAGGGCAGCAGCTGAGGGAGCGGGCGGATGAGGTGTGGGGCGATCCGGGTCATCAGCAGATGACGCTCGAAAGCGCTCTCCTTCGCCGTGGCCACATCGCCGGTGGCGAGATATCGGAGCCCGCCGTGCACCAGCTTCGAGCTGAACCGACTGGTGCCGAATGCGAGGTCCTCGGCTTCGAGAAGGGTGACGCTCAGACCGCGCGCAGCGGCGTCGAGCGCGACGCCGACGCCCGTGATGCCTCCGCCGACCACCAGGAGGTCGACGGTCTGCTCCGCGGCGCGAGAGAGTTCCGCGGCCCGACGCGCGACGTTGAGGTCGGGGGAGCGGGAGATCATGGCCGCAGGAGTCCGTCGAGTGCTGCTCGCAGCTCGCGCTCCCAGGAGTCCTGGGAGAGGAGCTCTGACACGGTCCCGTGGGAGAGCACGGCCGACTGGGCTATGAGCAGCAGCATCACGGCCATCTCGTCTGGATCATCCTGCCTCACCGAGCCTGCCTGCTGCGCCGCACCGATCGCCTGAGCCAGCCAGCTCAGGATCAATCGTTGGCTCGAGCCCACTCGCTGCAGCGTGTAGCGGGTGAACGCCTCCGGTTCATCCGTGAGAAGACGGCCGTACACGTCGTCGGAGCGGAAGAGGGCCGAGAAGTGGAGAACGTCGTAGACGAGTTCGCGGCGACTGGTCGCGTGAGCGGGGAACGTCGAGAGGATGACGGAGACTCGCCGCAGGAGGGCTGAGCGGACGACATCGTCGGCGTCGCTCCAGCTGCGGTAGATCGTCGGCCGGCTGTGGCCGGCGCGCCGAGCGAGCTCTGCGATCGTCACGCCATGAACGCCACGTCGACTGATCAGCGCATCGGCGGCGTCGAGGATGCGCGATTGCGTGGCGTCCCACTCGGGAGCGTCGGCCTTCACCTCGAGGAGCCGTTGACGTTCTTCCATAATGTGTCACACTGTAACGCATGAGCGCAGTGAGCGGCAGAGTCGCCGCGACGACGGAGATGCGGTGGAACGGCTGGGGTGACTCGGCGAAGGCGTCGGATCTGCCGCGCGCGGTGCGGATGATGCTGCCGTTACTGCTCGGACGCGTGCACAAGCCCGCGACCGCCGTGGGACTCTCTGAAGTGACGCTCGAGCCGTCGTCTCTGCACGAGGGCGATCTCGGTGGACTCGCCGCCGTCGTCGGAGCAGAGCACGTCGACACCTCTCGCGAGGGGCGCATCCGCCATGCCGGTGGCCGTTCGACGCCCGACCTGCTCAGGCGTCGGGCGCCGAAGCAGGCCTCTCCGGACGCTGTGGTGCTGCCGGGAAGCCACGACGAGGTCGCAGCAGTGCTTCGGGTGTGCGTCGATCGGGGGATCGCGGTGGTGCCGTTCGGCGGTGGAACGAGCGTGGTGGGCGCTCTCGATCCCGAGCGCGGCATGCACCGTGCGGTCGTCAGCCTGGATCTGCGCCGACTCTCGGGCCTCATCCGCCTCGACGAAGAGAGCGGCGAAGCGGTCCTCGCCGCGGGCACGACGGGGCCGGATGCTGAGGCACTGCTCGCGGCGAGCGGCCTCGAACTCGGGCACTACCCACAGAGCTTCCGGTACGCCACGATCGGAGGGTTCGCCGCTGCGCGCTCGTCAGGTCAGAATTCGGCAGGCCATGGGCGATTCGACGCGATGGTCACAGGGCTGAGGGTCGCGACACCGACCGGAGACATCGACCTCGGACGGTCGCCGGGCTCTGCCGCCGGACCGGATCTCGTCCGCGTCTTCCTCGGCTCGGAGGGCATCTTCGGCGTGATCACCGAGGTGAGGGTGCGAGTTCACCGGGTGCCGCATGACCGCCTCTTCGAGGCGTGGAGCTTCGGCGACTTCACGCAGGGTGTCGAGGCGCTGCGATGCGTGACCCAGCGCGGAGGGGGCCCGACAGTTCTGCGCCTCTCAGACGAAGCCGAGACGGCGGTCAGCCTCGCCCAGGTGGGCCGGATCGGGAAGGCGCTCGTGAAAGGGGCGAGCATCGTCACCGTCTACGAGGGAGACGACATCGCTGGGCGGCGGGCGCGCACATCCGCGATCCTGGCTGCGGCCGGCGGGGTCTCGTCGGGCGAGGGCGCGGCGGAGGGCTGGCTGGCCGGGCGCTTCGATGGTCCGTATCTGCGCGATTCGCTGCTGGATGCCGGAGTGTTCTGCGAGACCCTCGAGACGGCGACCACCTGGTCGAACCTGTTGGCTCTCCGAGCCGAAGTCGCATCAGCTCTTCGTGCAGGATTCCAGGAAGCCGGCGCCAGGTCGTATGTGATGTGCCACGTCTCGCACGTCTATCCCACGGGCGCCTCTCTGTACTTCACGGTGATCGCGAATCTCCGGTCCGACCCGCTCGACACCTGGGCGCACATCAAACGGCGGGTGAACGATGCGATCCTCGCAGCGGGCGGCACCATCAGCCATCATCATGCGGTCGGTCGTGATCATGCCGCCTGGCTCGAGCAGGAGATCGGGGACACGGGGGTGCGGATCCTCGCGGCCATCAAGCGGGAGCTCGATCCGACCTGGATCCTCAACCCGGGGGCGGTCATCTCCTCGGATCGGGCGCGCTGAGGTGGCTGAGCACATCGCGGTGCTGTCGAACCCGTTCGCCGGCAAAGGTCGCGGTGCTCGCGAGACCCAGGTCGCCGTGGCGCACCTGCGTTCCCGAGGGGCGGACGTGCGGGCATATACGGGAGAATCGGCGGCATCGAGTCGGCTCCTGGCCGCTCGGGCGCTCGACGAACGCCCTGGGGCGCTCGTGGTGGTCGGGGGAGACGGCACGCTGTCCGGCATCCTCGATGAAGTCTGCGCGGCGGGTGTCCCCGTGGTTCTGGTGCCTGCAGGCACGGGCAACGACCTTGCTCGAGCCCTCGGGCTGCCGCGTCGTGACGCGGTCGCTGCGGCAGAGCTCGCTCTGACGGGAGTCCCGCGCACGATCGACGTCGGCGAGGTCCGGGCCGCTGACAGGGTCGATCTCTTCCTGACGATCGCCGCCCTGGGCTTCGACGCGAAGGTGAGTGACCGGACCAATCGGCTGCGCTGGCCGCACGGCGTGCTGCGCTACTACCTGGCGCTGGTCGTGGAACTCGTGCGTCTGCGGCCGATGGAGTTCACTGTCGCCGTCGACGGAGAGGAGCCCGCTCACGTTCCGGGAACGCTCGTCGCCGTGGGCAATACGGCGAGCTACGGAGGCGGCATGCCGCTGTGCGCGGGTGCGGTCGCCGACGACGGGATGCTGGACATCGTGCAGGTCGCGCCGCTGACCCGGCGCCGCCTGCTGCGGCTGTTTCCGCTTCTGCTGCGCGGCACCCATCTGACTCGACCGGAGGTGGCGCATCGGCAGGCGCGGTCGGTGACGGTGAGCGCCCCCGGGCTGGTCGTGTACGCCGACGGCGAGCGGATGGCGGAGAACGAATGCACCATCGGGATCCGACGCGCGGCGCTGACCGTCCTCGTTCCCGCGGGACGAGTGGAGCGGGCATGAACGACACCCCGCGCGACCCGCCGTGCACCCGCGCGCTCGACGAGGAGGTCGTCGTGATCGGGTCGGGGTTCGGCGGCTCGGTGGCCGCCCTGCGGCTCGCCGAGAAGGGCTATCGCGTTCGTGTGTACGAGGCGGGCCGTCGCTTCGAGGACGAGGACTTCGCGAAGACCAGCTGGGACGTCCGTCGCTACCTGTGGGCGCCGAGGCTCGGATGCTTCGGCATCCAGCGCATCCATCGTCTTCCGCACGTGATGATCCTCGCGGGCGCGGGTGTCGGCGGCGGCTCTCTCAACTACGCCAACACCCTTTACCAGCCCGGCGCCGCCTTCTTCACGGATCCGCAGTGGAGTGCGCTCGCGGACTGGGACGCCGAGCTGTCGACGCACTATGCCACCGCGAAGTGGATGCTCGGCGTGGTGGAGCACTACCCGCACACGGGTCCGGTCGAGCGCATCATGGCAGGAGCCGCAGCAGACCTCGGCGTCGGCAGCACGTTCCGCCACGCACCGGTCGGGGTCTGGCTGGGCACGCCGGGGGTACGCACACCCGATCCCTACTTCGGCGGGGAGGGCCCGGATCGCACGGGGTGCACGCTGTGCGGCAACTGCATGGTCGGATGCCGCGTCGGCGCCAAGAACACCCTGATGAAGAACTACCTGGCGCTCGCTGAGAGGCGCGGTGTCGTGATCGAGCCCCTGCGCACAGTCACGGAGGTGCGCGAACTCGCGGACGGCGGGTTCGCCGTGACGACGGAGCGCAGCGGCGCATGGCTACGGCGGGAGCGCCGCACCGTGCGCGCCGGCCAGGTCGTGCTGGCCGCCGGCACATGGGGGACTCAGCAGCTTCTGCACCGCATGAAGCGCTCGGGCGCGCTTCCCCGCGTCTCCGACTCCCTCGGTCGGCTCACCAGGACCAACTCGGAAGCCCTCGACGGCGCCGTGGCGGTCGACGTCCCCGCGTCGCTCGAGCTCGCTCACGGCGTCGCGATCACGACCTCCTTCCACATCGACGAGCGCACTCACGTCGAGAACGTGCGCTACGGAGCAGGCTCGAACCTGATGGGCGCTCTGGCGTCGATCATGGTGCCCGGGGATGTGCCGCTGGGGCGTCGACTGGGCGGTCTCGTCGCGAGATTCGTGCGGGCGCCGATCCGTCAGCTGCGGCTGGGCTCTCTCCGGCGCTGGAGTGAACGCGGCATCATCGCGCTCGTCATGCAGACCGTCGACAACTCGCTCACGCTGTCGTTGCGTCGCCGATTCGGGCGCCTGGTCATGACGAGCTCGCAGGGTCACGGTGAGCCGAACCCGAGCTACCTGCCGCAGGCGCATCGTGCGGCAGCGGCCATCGCGGTGCGTGTCGAGAGGGAGGGAGGCGTCCCCGCAGAGGCGCGGGGCTCATGGCCGGAGGTCTTCGGCATCCCGCTCACCGCGCACTTCCTCGGCGGGGCGGTGATCTCGGCGTCGCCGGAGACCGGCGTCGTCGACGCCTTCCATCGGGTGTGGGGTCATCCGGGGCTGCACGTCGTCGATGGCGCAGCCGTGCCGGCGAACCCCGGGGTGAACCCGTCGTTGACGATCACGGCGCTGGCGGAGCGGGCGATGTCCTTCTGGCCGCGTTCCGGCGACGCCGACGAGCGTCCCGCTCAGCACGCATGACGGAGGGGGCCGCCGCGTGGCGACCCCCTCCGATGTTCAGCTCAGCCGTGCTCGATGCCGCGGATCTGCGGGGTGTGGAATTCCCCGCCGAACGCGCGCTGCGAGGCGCCCTCGCGGTCGAGGTAGGGCGAAGCCCCACCATCGATGAAGGGCCATCCCGCGCCGAGGATCAGGCACAGGTCGATGTCCTCGACCTCGGGCACGACGCCCTCGTCGAGCATCAGCTTGATCTCGCTCGCAAGGCCGTCCTGCACTCGCTGCAGGATCGTCTCCGCCGACGCGGGGGTCTTGCCCACGGCGGGCTTCAGCAGCTTCTCGGCCTGCTTCGTCCAGCCGGTCACGCGACCGCCCTTGTCCTTCTCGACGACCGCGTCGAGTTCTGCCAGCGCGTGGAAGTTCTCGTTCGCATAGAAGCGGTCGGGGAACGCGTGCGCCATCGTGTCCTGCACGTGAGCGGCGACCTTCCACCCGACCAGGTCGATCAGCTGGAAGGGTCCCATCGGCAGTCCGAGGGGCGCGAAGGCTCTCTCGACATCCGTGATCGGGGTTCCCTCGTAGACGGCGCGAGCGGCTTCACCCATGACCTTGGCCAGCAGACGGTTCACGACGAAGCCCGGCGCATCCGCGGTGAGGACCGCGTTCTTGCCGAGGTTCTTCGCGACGACGAATGCCGTCGAGAGTGCACCCTCGGAGGTGACTGGTGTCTTCACGATCTCGATCAGCGGCATCACCGCGACCGGGTTAAAGAAGTGGAAGCCGACGAGGCGCTCGGGGTGGGCGAGCTTCGCGCCGATCTCCTCGACGGAGAGCGACGAGGTGTTGGTCGCGAGGATCGCGTCCTCGGCGATGATCTTCTCGATCTCCCCGAACACCTGCTGCTTGACGCCGACCTCCTCGAACACGGCCTCGATGACGAAGTCGCAGTCCGCATAGAGGCTCTTGTCCGTCGTCCCGGTCACGAGCGCACGGAGCTTGTTCGCGGAGTCCGAATCCAGACGCCCCTTGGCCTCGAGCTTGCCGATCTCCTCGTGGATGTAGGCCACGCCCTTGTCGACGCGCGCCTGGTCGAGGTCGGTGATGAGCACCGGCACCTGCAGCTTGCGTACGAAGAGCAGTGCGAACTGGCTCGCCATGAGACCCGCACCGATGATGCCGACCTTCGTGACCTTCTTGGCGAGAGCCTTATCGGGGGCTCCCACCGGACGCTTCGCACGTTTCTGCACGAGGTCGAAGGCATACATGGATGCCGCGAACTGGTCGCCGGTGACGAGCTCGGCGAGTGCCTCGTCCTCACGGGCGAAGCCCTCCGCCTTGGTGCCGCTCTTCGCCCTGTCGAGCAGCTCGAGTGCGGCGTAGGGCGACTTCGGCACAGTGCCGATCTTCGACTCCAGCATGCCGCGTGCCATCTTGACGGCGATCGGCCACTTCGTGAGTCGCTCGATCTTGCCGGGCTCGTTCTTGCGCTCGACCTTCTTGCCGCCGAGGACCGCATCGGCCCAGGCGAGCGAGTTCTCGAGGAAGTTCGCGGCGGGGAAGATCGCATCGACGATGCCGAGATCGAACGCCTGCTGGGGCTTCAGCATGCGGTTCTGCTTGAGCGGGTTCGAGATGACGACCTCGAGGGCGTTCTCGATCCCGATCAAGTTGGGCAGCAGGTACGCGCCGCCCCAGCCGGGGATGATGCCGAGGAAGACCTCGGGGAGTGCGATCGCCGCGGCGGACGCGTCGACCGTGCGGTAGCTGGAGTTGAGTGCGATCTCGAGCCCGCCTCCGAGTGCGAGTCCGTTCACGAAGGCGAACGACGGAACGCCGAGCTCCCCGAACTTTCCCAGCACCTTGTGGCCGAGCTGCGCGATGAGGCGAGCGTTGTCACGCGACCCGACCTTGCTGATGTCGGAGAGATCAGCGCCGGCCGCCAGGATGTACTGCTTGCCGGTGATGCCGACCGCCTGGATCTCTCCGGCGGCGGCGCGATCGGCGAGGCCGTCGAGCGTCTGGCCGAGGGCCGTGAGCGTCGCCGGGCCCAGGGTGTTCGGACGCGTGTGGTCTCGTCCGTTGTCGAGGGTGATCAGGGCGAGGACCTTGCCCGACGAGAGGCGGATGTCACGCACAGGGGAGTGCGTGATGACCTCGCCGTCGGTGAGCGCCTGAATGGGGGAGAAGTCGACGTTCGCGTACTGGTCGGAAATCGAATGTGCCATCGGGGCTTACTTCCTCTTCTTGCCGTCGAAGTGCGGGTTCTCCCAGATGACGGAGCCACCCTGGCCGAGACCGACGCACATCGCCGTCAGGCCGTAACGCACATCGGGTCGCTCGGCGAACTGCGCCGCGAGCTGGATCATCAGGCGAACGCCCGACGCCGCGAGCGGGTGGCCCAGCGCGATGGCGCCGCCCCACTGGTTGACCCGAGGGTCGTCGTCGGCGATGCCGAAGTGGTCGAGCAACGAGATCACCTGGATCGCGAAGGCTTCGTTCAGCTCAAACAGGCCGATGTCCGCGATCGTGAGTCCGGCCTTCTTCAGTGCCTTCTCCGTCGAGGGGATCGGGCCGATCCCCATGATCTCCGGCTGCACGCCTGCGAAGGCGAACGAGACCATGCGCATCTTCGGCGCGAGACCGAACTCCTTCACCGCGCCGCCTCCGGCGAGCAGCGACATCGTCGCGCCGTCGGTGAGGGGCGACGATGTGCCGGCGGTCACCCGACCGTGCGGTCGGAACGGCGTCTTGAGCGCTGCGAGGTCGTCCATGGTGGTCTGCGGGCGACGACCCTCATCCTCCGTCGCGAGGCCCCATGCACCGTCTGCGGTCTTGGTCGCGACGGGCACGAGATCCGGCTGGATCTTGCCGGCGTCGTACGCGGCCTGCACCTTGTGCTGGCTGAGCATGCCGAACCGGTCGGAGCGCTCTTTGGTGAGGTGCGGGAAGCGGTCGAAGATGCGCTCGGCAGTGACGCCCATGTTGAGCGCGCCGGGGTCGACCATGCGCTCTGCGACGAAACGCGGGTTCGGGTCGGCGTTGCCGCCGATCGGGTGGTGCCCCATGTGCTCGACACCGCCGGCGAGCGCGAAGTCGTACATGCCGACCCCGATCGATGCTCCCATCGTGGTGACGCTGGTCATCGCACCGGCGCACATGCGCTCGACGGCCAGCCCGGGCACCGTCTGCGGGAGTCCCGCAAGGATCGCCACGGAGCGGCCCAGAGTCAGTCCCTGGTCTCCGGTCTGGCTGGTCGCGGCAATGGCGACGTCGTCGATGCGGTCGGCCGGAACGGCTGCGTTCCGCTCCATGAGGCCGATGGTCGCCTTGACGGCGAGGTCATCAGCGCGGGTGTTCCAGTACATGCCTTTTTCGCCGGCGCGCCCGAAGGGGGTGCGCACTCCATCGACGAAGAAGACGTCCGAGATCTCGGCCACTCTGCCTCCAAGTTTGTGCGGTGGCCTCAGTCTATGGAGGGCCGGAAACGGGGAGGAATCGGTTGGTTCGAACCTACGAAGCGGGTGCGGACGCCTCGTCGGGCGTTTGCGCCGCCTCTACAAAGGCGTCTGCGATCTTCTGTGCAGTCTGTGCAATCTGCCACTGGCGGGCGCCGAGTGCGGCGAGGGCCTCACCGATGGCCTCCGGCGTCGTTCCCGGCACATCCCACGCCACACGGCGCAGGTGATCGGGGGTGAGCAGGTTCTCCGTCGGCATCCCGAGCTCTTCGGCTGTCGCCTCGATGACCGGGCGGGCCGCTTTGAGCCGTGCGTCGGCCTCTGGATTGCGATCGGACCAGGCTCGCGGCGGGGGCAGCGTGTCGCTGGGAACCCGTTCACGGGGGAGTTCCTCCGTCGCGCGTCCGTCGACGAACGCCTGCCACCACCGGTCGAGCTGCGTGCGGCTGGCGCGGCCCTGGAAGTCCTTGACGCCCGCCAACGCCTGCTTGCTCTGCGGATTCGCCAGCACGGCCGCGATCAGCGAGCGATCCGGCACCAGGCGCCCGGGAGAGACGTCCTGATCCTGCGCGAATGCTTCACGGGCCTGCCAGAGCGAGCGAGCGACCGCGAGGTTGCGCGCGCCGCGCACCTGGTGCAGTCCGCTGAGTCGGCGCCAGGGGTCTTCGCGCGGGGGCTTGGGCAGTCGGGCGAGGGTGGCGGCGAACTCCTCAGCCGCGTACTCGGTCTTCCCCTGCTCCTCGAGCTCGGCCTTCAGAGCCTCGTAGACATCGATGAGGTGCAGCACATCGAGTGCGGCGTACTCGAGCCATGCGGCCGGAAGGGGCCTGGTGGACCAGTCCGCCGCGGAGTGCTCCTTCTTGAGCGTGATGCCGAGCGTGTTCTCCACGACCGCAGCGAGGCCGACGCGGTCATGACCCAGGAGGCGCGATGCCAGTTCCGTGTCGAAGATCGTCTGGGGGAGAAGGTCGAGTTCGCGCAGAGACGGAAGGTCCTGGCTGGCGGCGTGGAACACCCAGAGGGCGTCGCCGATGGCCTCCTGCAGAGGGCTGAAGTCGCCGAGAGCCGGAGGATCGAACAGGAAGACACCCGCGTCGCGGCGGAACACCTGCACGAGATAGGCCCGCTGGGAGTAGCGGAATCCGGATGCTCTCTCGACGTCCACGGCGACAGGCCCTGTGCCTGCGGCCAGTGCGGCGCATGCCGCATGGAACTCCGAGACGTCGGAGATCACGGAGTATTCAGTCACGTGCTGCCTTTCGCGCGCCGATAACGGCGATGCCCTCGGAACCGGGCGGAAGACCCGCCAGCATCCCGACCAGTTCGACCCAGGCCTCGACATGGGGTGTGAAGGGGCCTTCGGGTGTCCAGGACGCCCTCAACTCTATCTGTGCGCCGTCTCCTTCGTCGGCGAGTCCGCCGAACCCCTTCGACAGGGTCTTGGTCGACGTGCCCGAGGCGGCGTGATAGCCGGCGCCTCTCGAGTCGAGTGCATCGACGAGCCACGACCAGGTGACGTCCGCGAGCAGAGGATCAGTGCCGATCTCGGTTTCGAGGGGCGCCTGGGCGAAGATCACGATCCGCCAGTCGCCGTCCCACGCGGCCGGGTTGTCCGGATCATGCAGCAGAACGAAACGCCCGGTCCCGTATGCCGACTCTCCGCTCTCTTCCGGGCGGACGTCCGCAGCGAGTGCGAGGGCATGCGGAGCGAGGCCCTGCGGCGTCGCTATCTCGCGGATGGTGATGTCTGAGCGGAAGGCGATGTCGCGCAGTTCGGCCACGGCGGCGTCGAAGATCGTCCCGGCATCGGGGTGTGCGGTCACGGCAACAGGCTAGAGTCAGGAAGCGATGAAGAGTCTCAGGCACGCCGTTGCACTCCTTGTCCCTGCTCTGCTCGCTCTGGGGACGGCGCTGGCGCTGCTTGTCATCAGCGTCGCCCGTCGGGTCGTCATGCCGGCGAAGCGACCGGCGAACGTCGAGATCCTCTCCGTCGACACCGGGGCGCAGACGATCGAGCTCACCCGGACGCGCGACACCGAGCTCCCGGGACGCTACGGACTCTTCACCTCGGGAACCTACGGCTATGTGAAGCTGGGCGCTGTGCTGAGCGCCGACGCCGCCACCGTGCGGCGCAAGCTGCTGACGCAGATCGAACCCGGTGCCCGCGTAGACAGGAGCGCTGCGTTCAGCGGCTGGTACTACTCCACCCCCGGCGAACTCCACCTGCCATGGCGCAACGTTCTCATCGGATCACCGGCCGGGCCCTGTCCCGCCTGGTTGTTCCCGGCCGATTCCTCGACGTGGGTGATCCAGGTGCACGGCCGAGGCGTCACTCGAGCCGAGTGCCTCCGTGCCGTCCCTGTGCTGCATGCCGCAGGCTTCCCGAACCTCGTCGTGTCGTACCGAAACGACGGTGAGGCGCCGCGCAGCAGAAGCGGTGCATACGCCCTCGGGGCTGCCGAGTGGCGCGACGTGGATTCGGCGGTCTCGTATGCTCTCCGCCACGGTGCCGATCGCGTGATCCTGATGGGGTGGTCGATGGGGGGAGCCGTCGCGATGCAGACGGCACTGAACTCGGGCGACCGCGACCGCATCGCCGGCCTCATCCTCGACTCGCCGGTCATCGACTGGCGGAGCGTGCTGCGCTTCCAGGCGCGCGAGTCCGGTATGCATGCGCCCTTGCCGGATCTCGCGATGGGTGCGCTGTCCGTCCCGTTCACCGCGCGACTCAGCGGTGCGGAGAACGCGATTCCGTTCGACAGTCTCGACATGGTGGCTCGCGCCGATGAGCTCTCGGTACCGATCCTCATCCTGCACAGCGACGACGACGGCTTCGTGCCCGCCGATGCATCGCACGCACTCGAGCAGGCCAGGCCCGACCTGGTCACGATGCCCCGATTCACGGTCGCTCGGCACACCAAGATCTGGAACTACGACCAGGCAGGGTGGAGCGATGCCATCACCGGATGGCTCGCAGCGCACGGATTCAGCGCTTCTGCGTGACCTGCTTCTTGGCGCGCATCAGCATGCCGGTCATGCCGCCGATTCGCAGCGGCGACACTGCGCGGGTGAGACCGATCGACTGCGGATAGTCGTCGGGGATCGCGAGAACCTCGTCAGGAGTGAGACCGGAGATCCCCTGAACGAGGATGCTGGCGAATCCGCGCGTCGTCGGTGCCTCGGCCGGGGCGGTGGCGTGCATCGTGACTATCCCGTCGGTGACCTCTACGTAGATGTAGACCGGGGACTGGCATTCTGCGACGCGCTCGCACATCTCGGGGTGGTTCGCGACCTCTTGGGAGACCTCCGGCAGTTCGTCCGAGTACTCCAGCAGGAGCAGCAGTCGATCCGCCTCGGGGGTCTCGAGGAATCCGTCGCGGATCTCGGCGAGAGTGTCAGGAACGTGCGAGGTGCTCATCCCCGACATTCTCCCACGATCAGAGGGATCCCGGCTCCGCGCCGGTCACGATCGGAACCCGCACCGCGCTGCCCCACTCGGTCCACGAGCCGTCGTAATTGCGCACGTTCTCGAATCCGAGAAGGTGCGTGAGGACGAACCACGTGTGGCTCGAGCGCTCTCCGATCCGGCAGTACGCGACGACCTCGTCGCCGTCGGCGAGCCCGGCCCCATCACGGTAGATCGCGTCGAGTTCTGCCCGCGACCGGAAGCCGCCGTCCTCCGCGACGGCCTTCGCCCACGGAACGCTCTGAGCGGTCGGGATGTGTCCGGCGCGCAGGGCTCCCTCTTCGGGGTAGGCCGGCGCCGTGGTGCGCTCACCGCTGTACTCCTCGGGGGAGCGCACATCGATCAGAGGGTTGCCGAGGTGGGCGAGGACGTCCTCCTTGTATGCGCGGATCGCGGAGTCGTCGCGCTCGACGATGGGGTACTCCGTCGGCGTGATCTGCGGTGCCTCGCGCGTGATCTCGCGTCCCTCGGAGATCCAGCGATCGCGACCGCCGTCGAGCAGTCGCACGTCTTCGTGGCCGAACAGCGAGAACACCCAGAGCGCGTAGGCGGCCCACCAGTTGTTCTTGTCGCCGTAGATCACGACGGTGTCGTCGCGCGAGATGCCCTTGCTGCTCAGCAACTTCGCGAAACCCTCGCCGTCGACGTAGTCGCGTACCACGGGATCGTTGAGCTCGGTGTGCCAGTCGACCTTCACGGCGCCGGGGATGTGGCCCGTCTCGTAGAGCAGCACGTCTTCGTCGGATTCGACGACGACCAGGCCCGGTGTGCCGAGGCGCTCGGCCAGCCACTCGGTGCTCACGAGACGGCCGGGCTCGGCATACTCGGCGAACTTAGACGAAGTGGTGTCGAACTCGATGGCCATAGGGATCTCCTCAGACGGTGAGCGGCAAAGCTACGGGTGTGCGACGGCGTAATGTGGAGCCGATACTTCGACGATAGATCCACGCCGTGCGCCCTGCACCCGATTCGTAAGACTTCGACACAGGTGCGCCCCCGACACAGGACCGTGATGACCGACACGCCCAGCCGCACGGGCATCGTGCACCTGACAGATCGACAGCCGACCGTCACCGGTCCCGAGATGCTGGCCAGCCTCGTGCCGCCGCCGCAATTCGACGGTGCGACCTTCGAGAGCTACCGCGCCGATGCGGCATACCCGTCGCAGGAGGACGCCAAAGACACACTCACCCGGTTCGCCGGACGCGGAGCTCCGCCCAAGCGGGGTGGATTCTTCAGCAGAGCCAAGAAGGAGCCGGAGACGAAGCCCGGCGTTTACCTCGATGGGGGTTTCGGCGTCGGCAAGACCCACCTGCTGGCGTCGATCTATCACGCGATGCCCGCGCGCAGGAAGTATTTCGGCTCGTTCATCGAGTACACGGCGCTGGTGGGCGCGCTCGGCTACAAGAACACGGTCGACCTGCTCAAGGGCGCAGACCTGCTGTGCATCGACGAGTTCGAACTCGACGATCCGGGCGACACCATGGTCATGACTCGGCTCATCGGCGAGCTCGTTCCCACCGGCACCAAGCTCGCGGCGACCTCCAACACTCCGCCGAACGCACTGGGTGAGGGTCGCTTCGCCGCTCAGGACTTCCTCCGGGAGATCCACGCGATGTCGGACAGCTTTCAGACGATCCGGATCGACGGCGTCGACTTCCGTCAGCGCGCTCTCGACGGGCACGCCGTCGTGAGCGACGACGATTCCTATGCGCGCGCGATCGAAGAGGAAGCAGGGCGGGGAACCGCATCCGACGACTCCTTCGCCGACGTGATCCGCCACCTGGCGCGTGTGCACCCCTCGCGGTACCTGCGGATCATCGCCGAGCTGGATCTCGTCGGCCTGCGCGATGTGCGGGTCCTGACCGATCAGTCCGAGGCCCTGCGCTTCGTCGCATTCGTCGACCGCGTGTACGACGCGCAGATCCCGATCGTCGCCACCGGTGTGAGCCTCGACCAGGTGTTCGCGGAGGAGATGCTGAACGGGGGATATCGCAAGAAGTACCTGCGCGCTGTCTCCAGACTCAATGCACTTACACACGCGGATCGCAGTGTCGCGTAACGCAGTGTTCACACACGCGGCGTTCCTGTAACGCCACCGCAACAAACCTCACGCATTCCGGAAATCGGGCCTCGTCACACTGAAGCTCTCAGTTTCCCGAATGTGAGGTTTGACTATGGATGCTCCAGGCAACATCTCCTGGGCGATCACCGCGACCGCCCTCGTACTGCTCATGACGCCCGGCGTCGCCTTCTTCTACGGCGGTCTCGTCAAGGCCAAGAGCGTCGTCAGCATGATGATGATGAGCTTCGGCTCGATCGGCCTCGTCGCTGTTCTCTGGATCCTCTTCGGATTCTCGATGAGCGCCGTCGACAGCCCGACCGCCTTCGCCGGCAACCCGTTCGCCGACTTCGGTCTCTCGAGCCTCGCGGCCGGTGAGGGGTCGAACGTCGCACTTCTCGGAGTCGCCTACGGCGCGACCTTCGCGATCATCACCGTCGCGCTCATCTCGGGCGCCATCGCCGACCGTGCCAAGTTCGGCAGCTGGCTGATCTTCGCCGGCGTCTTCGCCACCGTCGGATACTTCCCGGTCGCCGCATGGGTCTGGGGCGGCGGCTGGATCATGAACCTCGGCACCACGCTGTTCGGTGAGGACAGCGGCGTCGGCGTCATCGACTACGCCGGTGGTACTGCGGTGCACATCAACGCCGGTGCTGCGGCACTCGCTCTCGCGATCGTCCTCGGCAAGCGAATCGGCTTCCAGAAGGGCATCCTCAAGCCGCACAACGTGCCGCTGACCCTTCTCGGCGCAGCGCTGCTGTGGTTCGGCTGGTTCGGCTTCAACGCCGGTGCGGAGTGGCTCGCAGAGGACATGGGCGGCGTCGGACTCATCGGTCTGAACACCCTCGGCGCCACGGCGGCCGCGATCCTCGGCTGGATCCTCATCGAGCGCATCAAGGACGGCAAGGCCACCTCGGTCGGCGCGGCTTCCGGTGCAGTCGCCGGTCTCGTCGCCATCACCCCGGCATGCGCGAACCTGACGCCCGGATGGTCGCTGCTGCTCGGTGCCGTCGCCGGTATCGTCTGCGCGCTGGCGGTCGAGATGAAGTTCCGCCTCGGATTCGACGACTCGCTCGACGTGGTCGGCATCCACCTCGTGGGTGGCCTCATCGGAACGCTCTACCTCGGCTTCTTCGCGACCGAGACGGGTCTGTTCGTCGGAGGCGACGCACGTCAGCTCGCCGTCCAGGCGATCGCAGCGCTCGGTGTGCTGATCTACTCCTTCGTCGTCGCCTTCATCATCGGATTCGCGATCGAGAAGACGATCGGCTTCCGCATCACCAGCGAAGACGAGATCGCCGGTGTCGACCAGGTCGTCCACGGCGAGGAGGGCTACGCGCTGGCCGACGCCTGAACTGCCGTTAGGGTGACCGTGTGAGCAACACCAACGGCATCCTTACACGACTCGCGGAGATCCTCTTC
>JAZBLP010000028.1:0-40825 GCA_037033305.1 Actinomycetota bacterium
TCCTGCTCGCGATCATGAACCGCTTCGAGAAGTCGGGCGTGTACTTCTCGGTCGCCAAGGTCGCGACACCGATCCAGAAGCAGAGGATCCGCAACCCGTTCGCGAACGTCGTCGTGCACGTCGTCGCGTATCTGCTGTGGGTGATCTACCTGATCCCCGTGGTGCTGATCGTGATCTTCTCGTTCGTCGATGCGCGCAGCATCCTCGCCGGTTCCATCACGCTCGACAGCTTCACGCTCGACAACTACATCACCGTGTTCTCGAGCGCCGAGGCGATCCGTCCGTTCATCGTCAGCGTCGTCTACAGCGCGCTCGCGTCGCTGATCGTGGTCGGCGGTCTGCTGTTCGTGGCGCGGATGCTGCAGAAGCACCGCAACCTGCTGACCAGCGCGATCGAGTACGTGCTGCACATCCCGTGGATCCTGCCCATCGTGCTGATCGCGCTCGCCTTCGTGATGGCGTTCGACGAGCCGCGGGCGATCGTCGGAGGGCTCGTGCTCACCGGCACGCCGGTCCTGCTGCTCGTCGCGTACATCTGCGTGAAGATCCCGTTCACGCTGCGCCTGCTCAAGGCCGGGTTCGCGTCGGTGCCCGATTCGCTCGAAGACGCCTCGCGGATCCTCGGGGCGAAGTCGCTCACGACGTTCCGCCGCGTGCTCATCCCGCTCGTGCTGCCGACCGCTGCAGCGATCACGGCACTGAACTTCAACAGCCTGCTCGACGACTACGACGCGGCGATCTTCCTCTATCACCCGCTGTTCAAGCCGCTGGGTGTGGCGATTCAAGAGAGCACGCGCGGCGAGAACAATCTCGACGCGATGCCGATCACGTTCGTCTACACGGTGCTGCTGATGATCATCATGGGTGCCACCATGTATCTCGTGTATGGACGAGGATCGCGCGCTGGAGCGCCCCGCAAGGTCAAGAAGGTTCGCGCGTGAGTGCTGGATCGTCTTCGGATGCTGGTTCGCCGGGGTTGCGCGTCACGGTCAGCGATGTGGCCGCGGCCGCCGGGGTGTCGCGCGCGACCGCGACCCGGGCGCTGAAGGGCGAGGGCAGGTTCGCTCCCGAGACGCAGGAGCGGATCCTCGCCGAGGCCGAGCGCCTCGGATACGTGCGCAACACGATGGCCGCCGAGCTCGCCGCCGGGCGCACCGGCACCGTCGGGCTCATGCTGCGTGACGCGAGCAACCCCGCGTACGGTCTCCTCTTCTCGCGGTTGCAGGATGAAGCGCACCGCCGCGGACTCGACCTCGTGACCGTGACGATCGGCGCCGACGTGCAGGGCGCCGAGCAGGTCAACGCGCTGCACCGGCTGCTCGGCATGCGCGTCGCGGGACTCATCGTCGCGACCGGTGGCATCACGGCCGCGCAGCTCGAGCCGTTCGCTGACCAGGTGCCGATCGTGCGCGCGGGGCGGGTCGAGACGGCCGAGGGGATCCATACGGCGCATTACGACGACCCGGAGCACGGGCGGATGCTGGCGTCGCATGTGCTGTCGTTGGGGCATCGGCGGGTGGTTGTGCTGTCTGGCGCGGAGGATGTGTCGTTTGCTGAGCACCTGCGGGCTTCGGCGATGGAGGCGACGTTGGTTGCGGGTGGGGCGTCGGTGACTCGGTTGTCTGTGGGTGCTGCGCCGTCGGATGGAGTTTCTGAGGCGCTGGATGCCGTGCGTTCTGGGGCGACGGCAGTGATGTGCGCGTCGGACTATCGGCAGTTGGCGGTCATGCGCGCGCTGCGTGCTGCGGGGTTGGCTGTGCCCGGGGATGTGAGCGTGACGGGGTGCGACGGCATCCTGCCCGGTGCCGACCTGCTGGGGCTGACCACGCTGCGGATCCCGGTCGAGGCGGTTGCCGCGGCGGCCGTGGAGACGATGCAGCAGCTTCTGACGTCGGGTTCGGATGCGGAATCTTCCGAGACCGTGCGGCAGCCGTTCGTCGGAACCCTCGTGCCCGGGTCCACTGCCGCGGCCCTCTGACCTCTGACTTGTACTTGTTCGTCGTTCTACTGGAAGAGAAATGATCCTCACCGAACACTCTCGCCCATCGCACACCTTCGTCCACATCTCGGACACGCACCTTCCCGGCGAACGCGCGCCGCTCTATGGGAGTGGAGCGGATGCCGACGCGAACCTGGCTTCTGTGCTCTCGCGTTTGGTGTCTTCCGGGCTTCGCCCTGATGCTCTCTTGTTCACGGGAGATCTCGCGGATCGGGGTGACGCGTCGTCGTATCGGCGGTTGCGGGAGTTGGTGGCGCCGGCGGTTGAGGCGTTGGGCTGTGAGGTCGTCTGGGCCATGGGCAACCACGACGAGCGCGGGGCGATGCGGGCCGAGCTGGGGCTCTCTCTTGAAACGCCGGTTTCCGGTACCGTAGGTCGCTCTTCGGATGCCGTGGTCGAGGTACGGTGGTTCGGCGGGATGCGAGTGATCGTGCTGGATTCGACCGTTCCCGGCGAGCACTGGGGGCGCGTCGATGAGGCGCAGCTCTCGTGGTTGGCGTCGGAACTCTCCACGCCCGCGCCGGAGGGTTCGCTGCTGCTAATCCATCACCCGCCGCTGCCGACTGTGCTCGACCTTGCGGTCACGGTCGAGCTGCGCGAGCAGGCAGCGCTGGCCGAGGTGCTGGTGGGGTCGGATGTGCGGGGGATCCTCTCGGGACACGTGCACCACTCGTCATTCGGGACGTTCGCGGGGATTCCTGTGGCGGCCGCGTCGTCGAGCGCATACGGGCAGGATCTCGCTCAGCCGGTCGGGGCGACTCGTGGGCAGGATGCGGCGCAGGGGTACAACCTCGTGCACGTGTACGAGGGGACGATCGTGCACTCGGTTGTCGGGCTTGACGTCGGGGCGAATGTCGGGGAGCCGGTCGCGGCGGATGAGGCTGGGAGGCGGATTGCCGGGCGCGGGATTGAGTGGCGGCAGTCGCCTTCGGGCGCAAGGGGCGACTGACCTACTCTGCAACCCGTGCCTGTCCGGCCGGCACTCTCGATCGAGTCCGTGTCGCGGCTGTTCCCGTCATACATCGGCCGTTGCGTCACTCGCTAGTCTTTCGGGATGCAAAGATCTGCGCAGGCACTGTACGACCACATCTCTGCGTGGTCCGATGAGCGTCACTCGGAGGAGACGGCGTCGAAGATCGCCGAGTGGCCCTGGGAGCATCTGGTCGAGTTCGCAGACGCGTGGCCTTCGCCCGACGGTGCGGACCTCGACAGCGAGATCGAACCTGTGTACCTGGGACGGCTTCGAGCCGTCACGTCCCTCGGAGGCGGTGAGCCCGTTGCGCGACGGCGGCAGCTCGCAACTCTACTTCTCTACGCTCCCGAGATCGTGACACCCGCTGACGATCTATTTCAGGGATGGTATATCGCGGGCGACAAAGACACGATCGAGGCGCGGATTGAGCTGCGCGCGCAGTTGTCTTGGCTCGCGAAGATACGGCCTCTTGTCGAGACTGGAGAGATCACATTCTCACGTCGTCTACCAGGGGACGAGTGGGCGGCATTTATTGGCGGCTTGGACCCGAACGTTGAACAGCGTTTCCGGGCGCTCGACGATATGAGCCGGAAAGACTGGGAGGCGGGCGGTTGGCATTGGCCTGCCGACATCTCGGACGAGGAATTGCTATGGGTTAACCGGTCGGTCGGCATTCAAATGGGCACATCGCTTGAGCTTGTTGCACGTGGCGCTGGCCAGGCGCTGTCGCTTGATCCGGTAGAAAAGACTGCCTTCGCACGGATTATTGGCGGCAAACAGCTGACTGACGGCAGGGTAACGACGCTCGAGCGGCTGGGTGATTTCGCCCTCCCCGACTTCGAGGCCGACCTCTCAACACTTCTCGCCCTGCGTCGTTCAGACGCTTGGGAAGGTTGGCGCGAGGCGGTAAGGGTTGGCGTCACTGTCGCGACAGACGTCCCCGATACGGACGAAGGAGCACGTGAAGCGTCGAAGATCCTTTTTGATCATGTGGCAACGCAACTCCTGGAAGTGAACGGTGAAGCGACCAAATCCAAAGCGCTGGCTGCCATACGAAGGGGCACGAAGGGGTTCATCGTGACGGGTCTTGGTGCGGCCTCTAGCGCCGTTGCTAATGGTGATCCGTCTGCGCTGTTGGCTGGTGTTGCCCCGGCGATCGCGGAACCTGGAGCCGAGTATCTCGCACAGCTCTTCCCGCGTCGCAAGAATCGTGCGGTCCTCGACGTGTTGTTGGCCATACACGACGTCATCGATTAGCTGCGAAACCCAGGGACGTATCAGTAGTGAATGACGGCGGGCCATGGCAACCCGCGTCTAATGAAGAGCTCCCGCAGCATGGTCTGGATGGTTGGCCCTGCCTTGGAGCGGCCCGATGTGTCTCTACTCAGCAGTAGTCACAGACGCCACTCGACGGCAGCAAAATGCCGCAACCGGGAGTCGGGCAGAGGCTGCGTTCCGCATCCTCACGACGCCGTTCTCGGGAATTTCGTCCTCCGTCGCGAAGCTTGTTGTACGGAAAAGCGATCCGTTCTTGGGTGCCGTCGTCTTTCGTGAACCACACATAGCCTCTGTTGACCCACGCCGTCGGTCGATTTCCCCCACGAGGGGTCATTGCTATGTACTGCCGACTCGGCGGGAGAAAGAACGAGACGAAGTCACGGCTCGCAACGAATGCTCGCGCTGCGCTGATGTTCTCGACGGAGAGCTGGAAGGCGTCCATCGCAGCCTCGAAGGCGTCGAATGTAAGCCGCCCTCCGACCGACTCGAGCCCCTCGATCGTGTAGCCGAGCTTCGCGAGCCACTGCGCAGCTCCGTGTTTTCCGCCGGAGAAGTCGTCGCTGGAGAGTCGGACGTGGTGTTCCCGCTCGTAGGCGGCAGCAAAGATCGCCTTCGAATCGTAAGTTCCCGTCTCAGTCACTAAGAAGAACTCGCGCGCTTCTCCGAACCCGTATCGCTCGAGGAAGGAGAAGCGACCAATCCGGTCGAACTCGGCCAGCGCTTCCTCGACCGCGCCACGATCAGTGAGTGTTTCTATCGACGCCATGCTCGGATGCTACCGGGCCCCAGCAGCAAGAGACCCGCATGTGGGGGCGACAACGTGCATCTTTCCTCGGTTCGAAACGCCGGGCTACAGGCCGTTCCGTCTGTCCCGCTCGGGGTGCACTCTAGGCTGTCGTGCAGACGCCGCTCGACAGAGGACACCATGGGATTCGATACTCCGCAGTACCCGCTTTCGACCTATCTGGACTGGACTACATCCGGCAGCGTGCAGTTGCCAGATTTCCAGCGTGAGTACAAGTGGGAGGACGAACGGATCCGGCAGTTGCTCGTCACCGTGCTGCGCGGTCACCCCATGGGAGCAGTGATGCTGCTCGAGACCGGCAACGATCAGGTGCGCTTCAAGCCAAAGGCGATCACGGGCTCGCACGCTCCCGCCGGGGTCGCACCCAAACTCCTTCTCCTCGACGGCCAACAGCGACTAACTTCACTGACGCAGGCACTGAGCGGCGACGGTGTGGTCCGAACCACGGACAGCCGGGGCAAGTTGATTCAACGGAAGTATTTCGTCGACATCGCACTGGCCCTCGAGGGCGAAGATCGTCTGGACGAGGCCGTGGTGTCGGTCCCGGGGGACGGACTTGAACGCGAGAACTTCGGTCGAACGATCGTTCGTGACCTGTCGACACCGGAGGCGCAACAGGCACGGGGGGTGTTTCCGCTCAACCTCCTCTTCGGCGGCTTCGACACATCGCAATGGCTACTCGGCCTTGCCGAGAATGACGTCGCGCGAGCCTTCACGACAGCGATCCTTACGCCGGCGAGCAAGTACCAGATTCCCGCAATCGAGCTCGATAAGGAGACGAGCAAGGCTGCAGTGGCAACGGTGTTCGAGAAGGTCAACACGGGAGGAGTGCCGCTCAACGTCTTCGAGCTTCTCACCGCGACGTTCGCCGGCGACGCGGATTACTTCGCAACTCATGGATCCGACTTCCGACTTAACGACGACTGGCAAGAGCTTGTCGACACATTCAAGTCTCAGCCGACACTCGCGGCACTAAAGAGCACAGACTTCCTGCAGGCCGTTACCCTGCTCGCCACGCGAAAGCGCAACCTCAGCAGCACGTCAGATCGTCCCCCGGCTATCTCCGCGAAGCGCGAAGACATTCTCAAGCTTCAGCTCTCGGACTACCTCGAATGGCGGCAACCGCTCGAGGAGGCCTTCATCTGGGCGGGGCGATTCCTCACCGACCTTCGCATCCTTGACATCCGCTACCTGCCTTACCCGCCGCAGATCGTCCCGCTCGCGACCATTCGCGTGATTCTCGGGGCCGACGCAGATGCCATCGGCATCGTTACACGTCTCAGGCAGTGGTACTGGTGCGGCGTACTCGGCGAGCAGTACGGCAGCACCACGGAGACGCGCTTCGCCCGTGACGTCGAGCAGGTCCCCTCGTGGGCGCTCGACAAGAATCTCGACTCGCCTAATACAGTCCGCGACGCCGTTTTCGCCGAAAGCCGCCTCAACACCCTGCGTACGCGACGCGCTGCCGCGTACAAGGGGATCTATGCTCTGCAGATCGCGCGGGGAGCCACGGACTGGGTGAAGAATCAGCAGTTCGATCTGCAGAGCCACAAAGACTTGGCAACCGACATCCATCATGTCTTCCCGCAGCAGTGGTCGATCGAGCATGAGGTGGATCCGGCAGAATATGACAGCATCATCAACAAGACGCCCCTCGCGGCTGAGACCAACCGCGCAATCGGTGGCTCAGCGCCCTCGGAGTATCTCCGACGTGTTGAGGCCAAATCTCGGCTTGATGCGGACGCCGTCGACAGCATCATCCGTACTCACGGCATCGATCCGGCGAGACTGCGAGCCGACGACTTTGCCGGGCACTTCGAGCACCGCAAGGAGTTCTTGATCAGCCTGATCGAATCCGCGACCGGCAAGCCGGTCCTTCGCGACGTCGGGGATCGGTCCGCTGCTGAGATCGCGGAGGAATTCGACGTTGAGTCCGATCCCGACGACACGCAAGACGATGCCGCCTGAAATAAGCGAAGCAACCCGACGCCGGGTAACCGCGAGCTCCCGGATGTGGGTGCGAGCCCACCAACCTGGCTCGTAGCGTCGACCCCGACGCTGCGGTGAATACGAGTTCGCGAAAAGGCCACTGAGGAGAACCACATGAACGACAGAACACAGACGCCCGACGAATCGGCCGAAGCTGACGTCGCGACCGCCCTCGGAGTCCCTCCTCACCTCCTAGCAGAGAAGGCAAAGGAACTGGCTCAGGGCGAAGGGTTCCAAGCCCAGATCTTCAAAGCGATCGCGGTACAGCGCCCGGTGGTGGTCGAGTACTTGCGTTCGGTGCGCCGAGACAAGCCTCACGCGTCACCTGCCGATCTTCTGAAAGAACTCGACAGCCGCTACGTGGCTACCGTCACCATCACCAGCAGTGGTGTTGGTGCCTCGGCCGCAATACCCGGCGTCGGCATCCCGATCGCGCTCGGGCTCGGTGTCGCTGATCTTCTCTTCTTCTACGAAACGAGCGCACTGTACGTGCTCGCTGTCGCGGAACTGCACGGTATCCGAGTCACTGACCCTGAGCGCGCGCGGCCGCTCGTGCTTGGCATGCTATTGGGACAGAAATCTCAGAGCGAGGTAAGTAAGTGGGTGCTGACTTCGTTCGGAGCGGGAGGGGTAAGCCAAGCCCGCGCGCTCGCTACCGGAGCGGTGAGCAAGACACTGCCGAAAGGCTGGGGCGAGGTACTCACGGAGCAGCTTCCGGAGTCCGCATTGGCGCCGCTGACGATCGTCATCGGACGCGAAGCACTCAAGATGGGCGGAAAGCTTGGGGCTGGCACCCTCGGCAAAGCGATTCCCTTTGGGGTGGGCGCCGTCATCGGCGGCGTCGGGAGCTTCACGTTCGGACGAGACGTTGTGAAGTCTTCGCGGATGGCCTTCCCCGAGACACCAGATTCCTTTCCCGACTGGCTTCAAGAGTTCGAGAAGCCCGAGCGGAACACCGATCCCTCGCGAGCAGCTCTTGCGTTGGAGGCTGCGGCCGGAAACGTCAAGGACTTCGGCGAGGGCGTCTGGGGCAAGGTGAGCGCGGCAACAGAGGCGTTCAGATCAGTGGATCTCGATGGCGACGGGATTCCCGACGAGGCGCGCGCACTGACCGCCGTCAAGCGCGCCGGAGGCGCGTTGGCCGACGGCGCGAGCAAGACGGCAGAGAAGTTTCGGTCTGTCGACCTCGATGGCGACGGCGTCCCCGACGAAGCGCAGGCAATCACAGCGATGAAAGACGCGGGCGGCGCAGTGGCCGCGGCGGCCGACAAGGCTCGCGGGAAGCTCACATCACTTTTGACGACCAAGCGAAAGCCTGCACCGGATGACGCAGAAGCCCCTGAGTCGTCGTAAGTGAGACCTCTCGCCGGCTACGGGACCCGAATTCGCGACCGCAAGACGGCGGCTGTTTGCCGGCCCGACCCCAAGGATCCTCGGGGATCGCAGCAACGCCATGCCAGCGCTCCTCGACGCCGTAAGCGCAGCCCGAGCGAAGTCATGGGACAACGATGACCTTGCCAACGACTTGCCCTCCGTCGCCTCCGCGTGCAACGCCCGAAGCTCGGTCAACGCGATGCGATGTGTGACCATCACCAACCACCTGGTCTCTCGCTTCTCGCATGGCGGACGTACCGGAGAGCACAGTAGCCATCGTATGGCCACAGCTGGCTCTAGTTGGGCGAAGCAACGCCGCATCGGACGGGTGGCCGGCAAGATCAACTCACGCGGTCCTCTGGACGACAGACCCCTCCGCCGGGCCCAAGTTCAACTACGGAACCAAGAAGCCACACCTCGCGCCCGTCCGAGCGACTCACTGGGACGGACGCGGTTGCGCGACGCGGGCGTTGTTCGGCAGCGTGCGAGTCAACGTCCCGGCGTAGGGCGACGGTTGAAGTGGGTCTCCACCCACCGAGCGAGGACGACACCCTGACCGTCGGCTGCTCCCGAGGTCACGACCGCTAAGACTATGTCCCGCGCTGCTTGTACACTCACGATGTGAGCAAGGGGAACGGCGCTACGCCGGAGCGGCTAGTCAAGTCGAGACGTCGCGTCGCCGATCACGGCGAGGTGTTCACTCCCCGGTGGCTTGTCGATGACATGCTCAACTTGGTCAAAGGCGAGACGGAGCGCATCGATTCGCGATTCCTCGAGCCGGCGTGCGGGTCGGGAAACTTTCTCGTGCCTGTGCTTGATCGGAAGCTTGCGGCTGTCGAAGCACGCCATGGTAAGAGCGATTTTGAGAAGAGACACTATGCGCTGTTCGCACTGATGTGCATCTACGGCATCGAACTGCTGGCCGACAATGTCACCGAGTGTCGCGAGAACCTCCAGCGCACTTTGGCCCGGTACCTGAAGGCGGAAGCGGGTGACGAATGGGACCGAGCGGCATTGGCTGTCCTCAACGTCAACATCATTCAGGGCGACGCCCTCGCTATGACCACCGCAACCGATCGACCGATCCTATTCCCGGAGTGGGGATATCTCGGCCGGGGTAAGTTTCAGCGCCGCGACTTCCTCTTTGACAACCTCACGCAGCGTGCTTCCGCATCGGAAGGACTGTTCACGCATTTCGAAGAGCACGAGATATTCACGCCTGTGCACACGTATCCAGTGATGACCGTGAAGGAGCTGGCAAGATGACCGGACAGGCAGCTTTCACTCTCCGCAGCCACAACCCGGACGTCCTCACGTGCATCGCGAATCTCTCCAACGATGAAGTGTTCACTCCACCCGAGTTCGCGAACGCGATGCTCGACACCCTCGAGCACGCTTGGGCGGAGTCGCACGACGGGGCGTCGATCTGGGCCGACCCGAACGTCACCTTCCTCGACCCGTTCACGAAGTCGGGAGTCTTCCTCCGTGAGATCACGAGACGGCTCACCATTGGTCTCGAGCAGGAGATTCCCGGGCTTGAGACACGCGTAGACCACATCCTCACGAAACAGATCTTCGGCATTGGCATCACCCGCCTGACCTCGCTTCTTGCTCGGCGCAGCGTTTACTGCTCGAAGGATGCGACGGGCGAACACTCGATCGCAAAGAGCTTCGACCGCGACTGGGGCAACATCTGGTTTGAGCGGACCGAGCACACCTGGAACGGGCGCAAAAAGGAGCGCCGGGCCGACCCTCTGACCGGCGAAGAACAGCTGATTGAGCTGGAAGGAACGGGCCGATGCCAGTTCTGCGGCGCCCCCGAGGCTGAGTACGGCCGTCACCCAGAGTTGGAATCCCACGCGTACGCAATCATCCATACCAACGACATCAGGGCTCGTGTTGCCGAGCTGTTCGGAGCCGACATGCAGTTCGACGTCATTATTGGGAACCCGCCATATCAGCTGAGCGATGGAGGATTTGGGACGTCGGCGGCGCCGATCTATCAGCTCTTCGTCGAGAAAGCGCTGGAGTTGGAGCCGCGATATGGCATTTTCGTCACACCTTCACGCTGGTTCGCCGGCGGAAAGGGACTCGACGCGTATCGCGAGCGGATGCTCAGCGACCATAGAATGCATGACATCGTCGACTATCCGAAGCTATATGAGGCGTTTCCCGGCGTGAAGATCCGCGGCGGTGTCTCCTACTTCTTGTGGGACCGCGATTACGACGGCCCGTGCACAATCCAGACGATGTGGGATGGACGGCCTCTTGGTGAGCCAGTCGCTCGGTATCTCGATGCTTTCGATGTGCTCGTTCGGTGGAATGCCGCGGTTCCGATCCTGGAGAAGGTACGGGCGAAGGGTGAATCGACGCTCGATGCACGAGTCTCATCGGGTAAACCTTTCGGACTGAGAACGTTCGTACACGGAGCCGACACGGAAGAGAACATCGACGATCCTGTGAAGCTATTCGGCTCGCGGAAGATTAGTTGGATCGAGCGCACTCAGATCGAGACCAATCGAGCATGGATCGATCAGTGGAAGGTGCTCATGACCGCGGTGCAGGGCACTAGCGCGGCGGTTGAGACCAAGTTCCTTTCAAAGCCGATCGTTGCGGCGCCGGGAACCGCGTGCACGGAGACCTATGTCGTCGCTGGACGCTTCGACACTGAGAAGGAGGCTGTGCGTATGGCTCAGTTGCTCCGCACCCGCTTCGTGCGCTTCCTTGTGTCGCTCCGCAAGTCCACTCAGCACGCCACCCGCGACGTTTACGCATTTGTGCCTGACATCCCGCTGGATCGCGAATGGACCGACGATCTACTTTATGATCGATATGGATTGACGCTTGACGAGATTGCGTTCATCGAATCTCACATCTCGCCGCACGACGACACGCTCATCGATGATGATGCGCTCCTCACGGAAGACAACGATGCCGAAGCCTGAGTCCGAGCTGCTCCCGCCGAAGCCGGAATCCCGCCTCCGCATCTACGCGTACACGATCGCCGATGATGCACACACCGGCATGCTGAAAGTCGGCCAGACGACGCAGAATGTCAAGACGCGCGTGGCCCAGCAAGTTCAAACCGCAGCCATCCAGAACTACGAGATCATGCTCGACGAGCCCGCGGACCGCCCTGACGGTACCACTTTCAGCGATCATGACGTTCGTGCGCGGCTCAAGCAGAAGGGTTTCGCTAACCCGACACTTGAGTGGATGCAATGCTCGCTCGATGATGTCCGCACGGCAATCTCGGAGCTCCGCACCGGCCAGACGTTTGCCGGGACGCATCACGCCACATTCCCCATGCGTGCCGAACAGCAGGCAGCGGTAGATAAGACGTATAGCTACTACCAGTCGAGATGGGAGGAGGACTCTGACGCGGTCCCTGAATTCCTGTGGAACGCGAAGATGCGATTTGGCAAGACATTCACGACCTACCAGCTCGCCAAGAAGCTTGATGTAAAACGCATCCTCGTCGTGACTTTCAAGCCCGCCGCCGAAGACGCATGGGACACCGATCTGAGGAATCACGTTGACTTTGACGGCTGGCAGTACATCTCCAAAGCGACCGGCGGCGACCCAGCTTCCGTCGATCCCGAGCATCCGCTCGTGTTCTTCGGATCCTTCCAGGACCTGATGGGGCGTGACGCCGCTGGTAATTTCAAGGCTAAGCACAAGTGGCTGACGGAACTGAGCTGGGACCTCGTCGTTTTTGACGAGTATCACTTTGGCGCCTGGCGCGACGCAGCGAAGGAGCTGTTCGAGGGCGAGGCTGACGCGAAGAAAGAGGAGACACTCGAGTTCTCCGCAGCCGAGCAAACCTTCGCCGAGGAGCGCGAGGAGCAGGGCCTTGATGAGGACGCTTTCGTCCCGATCAAGGCGAATGCATACCTCTACCTATCGGGAACACCATTTAAGGTGCTCAACGAAGGCCGCTTCATCGAGGAGCAGATCTTCAACTGGACCTACACCGACGAGCAGCGAGCGAAGGCAGACTTCGCCGCCCGTCATTCAAATCTATCGAACCCTTACGCTTCTCTACCGGAGATGCGACTTCTCACGTACCAAATGCCCGACGAACTACTCGCCATCGCGAGCCAGGGAGAGTTTGACGAGTTCGACCTGAATGCCTTTTTCGAGGCGACTGGTTCCGGCGATGATGCGGAGTTTGTGCATAAGAACGATGTGCAAAAGTGGCTCGACATAATTCGCGGAAGCTATGCTCCAACGCAGGTGGATGCTCTGAAGGTCGGGCAACGGCCTCCTTTTCCGTACTCCGATACAAGGCTGCTCCCGTACCTGCAGCATTCATTGTGGATGCTCCCGCGCACTGCGTCGTGCGCCGCCATGGCGAACCTGCTCGCTGAGTCGCAGAATGTGTTCTGGCACGACTATTCAGTGATCAATGTGTCCACTCCAGATGTAGGAGCCGGGCTCGCGGCCCTACCGCCAGTGCGTGCTGCGATCGGCAACGGCCATGACACGAAGACGATCACACTCACAGTCGGAAAACTCACGACAGGCGTTACCGTGCCGCAGTGGTCCTCAATTCTCATGCTCCGCAACCTGCAGGCACCGGAGACATACTTCCAAGCGGCGTTCCGGGTGCAGTCACCCTGGACGATCCGTAACCCCGACGGAGATGACCCCTCAAGCGAGGTGATCCTTAAGCCGGTCTGCTTCGTCTTCGACTTCGCACCGACCAGGGCGCTTCGCCAGATCAGCGAGTACGGGCGCGGTCTGGCTCCGGAGAACCCAAACCCGGAGCGCGCGGTCGAGGAGCTCGTCTCCTTCCTGCCAGTGCTGGCCTACGACGGGTCGCACATGACGCAGGTCGATGCGGCCGCGATCCTCGACATCGCGATGTCGGGGACCTCCGCCACCTTGCTCGCACGCAAATGGGAGTCTGCGGTACTCGTCAATGTCGACAACCTTACGTTGAAAAAGATCATGGCGTCCGACGTCGCCATGAATGCCGTGATGAACATCGAGGGATTTCGTGCGCTGGGCTCGGCAGTGTTCGAGACGGTCATAAACAAGAGCGAGGCGGTGTCGAGAACCAAGAAAGAGAAAGGTGACGACATCACGACCTCCGAGAAAAAGGAACTTTCCAGGGAGGAAAAAGAGTACAAATCGAAGCGAAAGCAAATTCAGGAAAAGCTGATAAAGTTCGCGACGCGAATTCCCGCCTTCATGTATCTTACCGACTATCGGGAAAACACCCTATACGACGTGATAACGAAGATCGAACCAGATCTATTCCAGGCTGTCACCGGCCTCACTGTCGAAGACTTCAACCTCCTGGTCGGGCTCGGCGTCTTCAACGCCGGTCACATGAACCAAGCTGTGTTCGCATTTCGGCGTTATGAAGATGCTTCGCTGTCATACACCGGGCTCGACTCGCATGAAGGGCTTCGGCGGTACGGACTCTACGACACCGTTGTCGCAGTCGGATAGAGATTCAATAGCGAGCCAATCGAGCTAGATCGAGCGCCGCGAAGGAGAAGAGTCGATGCCGAAGGAGATGACTGCTGCGTCGCTCGCACGCGAGGCCCAGCTTGAGGTTGACGACGTCCTGCTTTTGTTATGGGAAGGTGGGGTCGATTACCCAACGACGCCCACATCGCTGATCCGAAGTGCTGACCGATCGCGGGCCACGGCAGCCGTCGGACTAACTTCGGTAAAGAGCCGACTCCTCATTTCACACTGGCTTGATTATCTCGACCACGGCCCCGAGGAGTTTCGTGACTGGTGCAACTCTTTCGGCGTTTCGATCCCCCCGGGCGCCCGTAAGCTCCCCAAAGGAGCGCTACGCCGCATCGAACGCCAGTCGAAATCTCTTTCTGCAGCCGGGGCCGGTACCAGGGCCACCAAGTCACAAAAACCACCACTGCGCTTACACCCTTTCGAGTGGCGGACGATCGGCGGACCACGCGAGGCGATTCGACATCTAACCCCCACGGAAATAGAAGCAATACACTTCCAAATTGCCGCAGATTTCTCGGGGAGCCAAGATCCCATCAGCCCCGCGGGTGTACGGAGCGACGACCTCCTCCATAGCGCCGCGTCGCGTTCACAAACCGCCGTTTTTGGTGAACGAAAATACCCGACTGTTGAAATGGCTTGCGCCGCGCTAACTCATTCACTGGTGCACAATCACCCCTTTCACAACGGTAATAAAAGGACCGCACTAGTGGCCATGCTTGTCGCCCTGGATGAAAACGGTTTGTCCCTGGTCTGTTCCCAAGAAGACGTTTTTAAATGGATCCTAAGAGTGGCCTCTCATCGCCTCGGGGCCGAAAATTTCAACGCCGACCGCAGTGACGTAGAGGTCCTGACCATGGCTCAATGGATAGCCCACCACTCGCGGCGAACCGAGAGTGGCGAGCGCGTGATCACCTTCGCGAACTTGCGCCGACGACTTCAGCATTTTGACTGCGAGGTAGTAATTTCAAGCAACCGCGGGGGGCGTGCGGTGATCGAGCGCACGGTGAGCGTAGAGGTGCCCGGCTGGTTTGGACGTCGAACCGAGCGGCAAAGGCGCAGGTTCCGACTTCCGTACGGAGGTGACGGGCGTCAGGTATCAAGGGGGCGAATCAAAGAGCTTCGCAAGGAGCTCCATCTGTCGGATGAGTTCGGCGTGGACTCGGCGGCGTTCTACGGGAGTGACTCGCGCGCTGTCGACGACTTCATCGCTATCTATCGGAAGACTCTGCGTCGACTCGCCCGCTTGTAGGGATATCGCTCAGCGGGGAACGCTCCCCAGTCAGTTCTGCGCCGGGTTGAGCCTCCGCGGTCGAGCGGGGATTCACCCCAGGAATTAGTCAGGCGCGGACAACCCCCTGCGCATGGCATCCGCATCGGGACCAGTGCTTGTGGCACAGCACTACACACAGCTTCGAAGTCCGAGGCGTACACTTGCCCATAAGTAGACGCATCGTTGCGAAACCCAAGCCTCAAGGAGCTCGACCATGGCCCTCACCGCACACTCCACCATCGGCGACTGGATGGACGACCCGACCGGCGGGCCACTCATCCGCGGACTCTTCGAGCAGACGGGTGCTGACCCAGAGCTCCTCACCCCCGTGCTCGGACTGCCGCTGCAGCAGCTTGTCGCGATGAGCCAGGGCGCACTCCCGCAGTCGGTCGTCGACGACCTCGTGCGCGCTGCCAATGGCGGTGAGATCCCCGAGGCCGACGAGTCCGAGGGCTGGACCGAGAAGCCCACGACCGGACGTTTCGCAGGCAAGACCGTGATCGTCACGGGCGCAGCATCCGGAATCGGCAAGGCCACCGTATCCCGCATCGCGCGCGAAGGCGGACGTGTCATCGCCTCCGACATCGCCGCCGACAAGCTCGAGGCCCTGAAGACCGAACTGCCGGATGCCGACATCACCACCGTCGCGGGTGACCTCACCGCGCAGGACGCGATCGACGCCGTCATCGCCGCCGCGGGCGACCGCATCGACGCCCTCGCGAATGTCGCCGGCATCAACGACGACTTCTCCCCCGCGGGCGAGACGACGGATGCCGTCTGGGACCGCGTCATCGCCATCAACCTCACCGCCCCGTTCAAGCTCATGCGCGCGGTGTTGCCGATCATGGAAAAGGCCGGCCGCGGCTCAATCCTCAACGTCTCGAGCGAAGCGGGTCTGCGCGGCAACGCGTCGGGCAACGCCTACACAGCCAGCAAGCACGGCATCGTCGGCGTCACGAAGTCTGCGGCGTTCATGTACGGGCCGAAGGGCATCCGCGTGAACTCCGTCGCTCCGGGCGGCGTCGCCACCGGCATCCCGATGCCCCCGAACATGTCGGAGTACGGCTCCGGTCGCCTGGCCCCGTTCCAGCAGGCGATCCCGACCATCGCGACCGCCGAGCACCTCGCTGCCTCGATCACGTTCCTGCTATCGGACGACGCCGTGAACATCAACGGTGCGGTGCTGGCATCCGACGGGGGATGGTCGGTGCAGTAAGCACCGCGAGATAGCGCCCCTGCCGGCGCGAACGACAGGGGCGTTCTTCGTTCTCACTGAGTGGGACGGTCAGTTATCGGCTGTGGGCTGGACACGCCGTGGGCGACCATCCGGCACGTTCGATGAGCCCGTCGATAAGTTCGATGCGTGCACATAGACCGAGTAGACGTCGAGCGGTTTCTGGGCTTTGAAAAACTCAGCCTCGAGATCGACCCTGAGCTCCAGCTAATCGCCGGCCCGAACAACGCCGGCAAGTCCTCGCTGCTCCGTTTACTCGAGACGTTCTTCAGCGACCCCCTGAAGGAAGATCTGCAGCGGCTTAAGCCCTTGCATGACTACTACACCCACGGCGGGCCGCGGATGATGTCTAGCATCCAGGTTCAGTTTTCGGGTCTCACTGAAGATGAGGCTGAGTTCTTTGCCGACGCGATGACGCGAGGGAGTTTCTGGATCAAGATCTCGTGCTCACGCACCGGCAGCATCACCTACCATGCAAGTCGGCGCTCTACGCGGGCGCGGGAGTTCTACGATCGCGTCCTCGAATCTTTCAGCTTCGTGAAAATCCCATCGGTCCGGGTAAGCGAGACTGGCGAGGGTGAGAGTGACCAGTCGATGGTGCGCCTGTACGAGACCCTCGAGGGCGTCCTCGTGCGCACGGGCAGTTCTCGCAAGACGCAGCTACAGCGAGACTTCGAGGAGGCGATCCAGCCCGTCGAACAGCTCGTCCACAAGGTGCTCACAGACTCGGTGAACGCCGTGGCAGCGGAGCTGCCGTTCCGCGAACGTGATCTCGGCATCAAGCTCCCCGACTCACGGCACGCTCTGCGCGGCATGCTCCAGCAGGCGGTCATCACGAGCAGGGACGAGATCGAGGTATCCATCGCCGAACGTGGCACCGGCTTCCAGTCCGCGATGGTTCTCGGGGTCCTCCGCTACGTCGCTTCGCGCAGCAAGCAGACAGCAGGCAAAGTCGTGTTTGTGATCGAGGAGCCCGAGGCATTCCTCCATCCGCAGACACAGCGAGCGATGGCGAAGATCCTTCGCGAAATATCCGCTGACGCGCAGCTCCTTGTGACGACTCACAGCCCGGTCCTCGTGGACTCGTTCTCCGTGAGCCGCATCGTCAGACTCCCACTCAGCCCTGGCGGCGTGACCTACACGGCCAAGCGACAGGACTTCACCGAAGCCGACGAGGGTCGCCTCACGCGGTACTGCGATGCGACTAACAGCGAGCTGGTCTTCGCGAACGCGGTCATCATCGTCGAGGGGTACGGCGACAAGCTGGTCGTGGACTACCTGCTGGAGCGGATCACGGGAGGAGCCGGCGGGCACTATGCGATGGGCATCGCCGTCATCGAGGCCTCAAGCATCGACACGATCCCTCACCTTCTGAATCTCGCGCAGGTCTTCGATGTTCGCGCTTACGTGGTCACGGATAAGGACGGTGTACACAAGGCCGGCGG
This sequence comes from Actinomycetota bacterium, assembly GCA_037033305.1. Taxonomy (GTDB): domain Bacteria; phylum Actinomycetota; class Actinomycetes; order Actinomycetales; family Microbacteriaceae; genus Microbacterium. The sequence goes on from JAZBLP010000028.1 coordinate 17,858, forward strand.
CAACGGAAAGCGCAAACTGTTCGAGATCCTCAAGGGCAAGGATCGAAAGTTCACACAGGACGAGCAGCGGATCCTCCACGAACTCGCGGACAGGGACATCACAAACCTGACAGCTGCGCTGGCGCAGCAGACGGAGCTCAACGAAAAGCTCGCGGAGTGGGACGCCTTCGTTCTCGCCTCCGACTTGGAAGGTCTCCTGCTCGACACGGTGGGCCAATTAGGGCTGGCAAGGTTGCTCGGACCCGATGGTAGCAACCAGGTCGATCGCGCCACTGCGGAGCGCTACGCACAAGGTCCCGCCGGCTACGAGGAGATGGCCTCCTGGCTCGGGTCCAAGGGGTGGAACTCGACCCGGAAGACCTCATCGAAGGCGAAGCCCCATCTGCCGTCTGCACTCCTCCGAGAACACCTCGGCCCGCTCAAGAATTTCCCGCGTGCTGTGAAGCCGCTTGATTTTGCGCTTCGTAAGATCGTCGAGGATCACGAGCGCTCACCGCTCTGAGCGTCCCGGTTGCATCGGCCGAGTTCCACCCATCAGCAGAAACGACTTTGGGACTTACGGCCGCTTGATCAACGCGCCGGATAAGCGCTCGGACGCAGATGGCTCCCGCACCGCTTACCTCAACTTTGGGTCCGCCTGAACTATCGTTTGCACCGTGACCAAGCCGTCAGACCCCCGCGCGATGCCGAACGCGACCTCGACCAAATCCCGCACGCGCGCCACTCAGACCTCTGAGGGGCGAGGCATCGTGATTGGCGTGATCGCGTGGGTCGCTGCGACCCTCGTGGTTACCGCCGCGTTATTCGTAGTGATCGCCTTCATGCAAGGAGAGTGGGCATGGCCCGATGCTAAGAAGAATCCTGACTGGATTCGAGTGGTGCTTCTCAATACGCTGCCGACTGCCGGAATTCTTGCGGGCGCAGCGGCGGTAGCGATAACGATTCGACGCCAGAAGACCGCCGAGGCAACACTGAGGATCAGCAGCGCACAGCTGGATCATGTCCTTAAAGAAGCCGAAGCGGCGACTGGACGGTCTGAGCAACTGCTCGACCGCGAGCAGATCTCAGGACTGCGCGAACGGTTTGCCACATCTGCGCGGCAGCTTGGCGACGAAGGAGTACCAGTTCAACTTGCTGGGATCTACTCGCTCTCAGCGGTGGCCGACGATTGGATTGTTCGCGGCAACCGAGTCGAGGCTCAGACATGCATCCACCTGCTCTGCGCTTTTCTGAAAACGAGCTCGAACTCGGTGATTCGAAAAGCAAACTTCCAAGTAATCGCTCAGAGGCTATCCGGGGAGACAGCCCCGTGGTTGGGTCTCGAGTTCGATTTATCCGGGATTGAGTTTGGGAACAATGACAACGTGGATCTACGTGACGTTCATCTCGGGTCTGCGACGCACCTAAACTTCAGCAACGCCCGGATGACGGGCGGCAGAATCGACCTCTCCCGCATCACCGTCGACGGAGGGCGCCTCAACTTTCGGAGTGCGCGTCTCGAAAGAGGCGCTATCCTCTTCGGCGGCGCACGATTTCGAGAGGGAGAGGTGAGCTTTCGGCGCGCACACTTCGGGAACTCGATGCGAGTTGCTCTCACGCCTCGAGAGTTTCGTAAAGGGGTGGTGTCTATGTTCTATACGAGGGGGAATGTCCCGAACCTCATCGTGCCGTTGAACGAGGCGGACCTGCTCGCGAAGCGCGCTCGGAGGTCCGGCACACCCCGCGAATAGCGGAGGAATTCTGAGAGACGCCCCCATTGTGTGTTCTGCTGACCACCCTCGCGACACACGGCGAGCAAGCTCCGCATCTTCGGCGTCACGAAGTCCGCGGCGTTCATGTACGGGCGGAAGGGCATCCGCGTGAACTCCGTCGCTCCGGGCGGCGTCGCCACCGGCATCCCGATGCCCCCGAACATGTCGGAGTACGGCTCCGGTCGCCTGGCTCCCTTCCAGCAGGCGATCCCGACGGTCGCGACCGCCGAGCACCTCGCCGCGTCGATCACTTTCCTGCTGTCGGACGACGCCGTGAACATCAACGGTGCGGTGCTGGCATCGGATGGCGGATGGTCGGTTCAGTAAGCACCCCGACGACCACGCCCCTGCCGACCCGAGCGGCATGGGGCGCGCTTCCTTCTCGGCCGAACTTCGGGTGCGTTGGAAAGCAACCTGATCTCACCTAGCGGCGAGGTGCTGACAAACAAGACGCTGTCTGCCAGGGTCTCCTCATGTGGGATAGCTTTCTGCCCGATCTTCTGGTCGCAGTTGTCGGAGCATTGCTGACGGTTGCGATCGCGCTCGGCACCTATGTGCTGAAGGTGCGCCTGGACGAGAAGCGAGCAATTCAATCGCTGATCAACGAAGTACACCGACGCCGCTCCCTCGCAGAGGGGCCTGAGCCGCTGCTTCCTGGGGCCCTGCATTCGGGCGACTATGCGCGAGCGAACGCCAGCGTCGCAACCATCAGAGAGGAGATTCGCTCCACTCGAGATCGGGTTCGACAAGTCGACAAGCTGCAGGATCCGCTGTCGAAGATGACGCGCGCATGTAATCGCTATCTGGAGCTGAGCGCCGCCCATCCCGATGGCTACGCAATCTACCTCGGTGACCTCAGGAGAGAACTCACACCCTTGATTCAGGCTTTGGCGAGCAAACGGCGAGGGGTTATCGCCCTCGAACCGGGAGGCGGAGCGTTCTGACCGAAGCCGAAGGTGCCGGGCGGGACACGGGCGCCTACGCAGAAGCCGCGGGAAGGCCCGTGGCCTTCGTCGGCCTCGCCTGGGGCTCGGAGTAAGCGTTCATCTCCGCCGCCTACCCTGGCTCTCATGAAGAAGCTCCCCGCGCTCGCGTCGCTGGCCATCGGCATCCTGCTGCTCTCCGGTTGCTCGCAGGCGTCGACCATTGCCGCGTGCGGACAGGTCGCAGCTCAGGCCGCGCAGGTGACGGGTGTAATCGGCAGCGTCAGCTCGCCGACGCCCGAGGCCGCGCAGGCGGCGCTCGACGAGGTCAAGAAGGTCGCCGAGAACATCCGCGGTGTCGACGGACCCGAGGAGTTCGTCACCCTCCGCGACTCGTGGACGACGAGCATCGACGCGTTCGCCGCCGAGGGCGAGAAGGCCATCGCGGGCGACATGACGGGCCTTGATGCAGCGACGACTGGCATGCGCACCGCGACCGACGCGATGCTCGCCTACTGCACCCCGTAGTCGGCACCACGAACCGCGGGGGCCGCGTCCGTCACTCGTCGTGCGGAACGCTCATCGCGATCTCGAAGCTCTCACCGATCACACGTGCGCCATCGAAGACGGGCGCTTCGTCGAGAGTCGCGAGGACGCGAGGATCCCGCGTCGCTGCAGCCACTCCTCGGTCGCGGACCTCGCGCGAAGGCCACGTCGTCACACTGACGACGACCGATTCACCGGCATCCGCTCGTGCGAGGTCGGCGAAGCTCCGGAGCTCGCGCGGTCCATAGGACGCACCGTCCGCGTGAAACTCCGCCTCGTCGGCGGGAACGGTCGACTGCCAATAGTCCACGACGCTGAGCGCACCGTGATCGCGGTAGACCTCCGCCATCCGCTTCGAGAAGTCCAGATATGCGGCCTTACGTTCCGTCGACACCGGAACGACGGTGATATCGGCGATGACCATTCTCTGCTCCCGTCCTCGGCGTCGAGGTCTGGTGGCAAGGGTATCCGCTCAGCTCGTCACATCGAGCGGGGCGAGGGGGTCGGCCGCACCGCGTTGACGCTGCGGTCGGCGAGCACCTCGGCGTCGGTGCCCGTGTCGAGGATGGTGTTGCGCACCGACGCGGGGTCGACGGAGACCGCTGTGACGGTAAGAGTCTTCGACGCCTCGGTCGAGAGCAGCGCATCGACCTGCGCCTCGAAGGCAGACCCGCCCGACGACGCGTGCACGTCTCGCGCCACGACATGGTTGGTGGCCACGTAATTGCCGCTCCCCGAGGAGATCCGGATGGCTATCGGCTGCGCACCGGCGGGTCGGATGCTCTCCGCGTCGATCACCTCCGAGACGTGGTTGCCGATGATCGAGTTGTCGTTGCCGTCGACGCGGACGAGTCCGTAGAGGTCGTCGAGGCCGTTGTCGATGCCGAGGAAGGGCGTCCAGGGTTCGTGGTCGCGCAGCAGGTGGTTCGAGGCGACGAGGTTCTCGGAGCTGCCTCCCGCGAGCACGACCATCCCCGGGTAGAACGAATGCAGGCGGTTGGCCGTGACGCTCGACCGGCTCACCGACTCGAGGTGAACGCTGCTCGCCCCCCGCGGAAAGACGTTGTTGGCCGTGATCAGCAGTCCGCCGTGGTTCTCCGCATAGATCGAATACCCGTCGGGTCCTGCGCCGATCAGGTTGTCCGTGATCTTCGAGGCCTGGCCCCACCCACGCAACTCGATACAGCTGCCGCACTCGGCGATGAAGTTGTCGTGGATCGACAGTGCGTCCGCGTTGCAGATCGTGAGCGCGTGCTCGAGGTAGACGAACCCCATCTCCGTGATGCGGAACGAGTCATTGGCGCTCGCGACATAGATGCCCGTCTTGCCGTTGACGTAGGTGTTCTCGGGGTGGCGGCTCGAACCGTCGGCGGAGAAGTGCAGACCGTCGATGCAGAAGCCGGAGAACTCGACCGAGCTGATCCTGGGGCTGCCGGTGCGCGCGACCACGAAAGCGGCACCATCGATCTCGCTCGCATCATCGGTCACCGGAAGGTCGACCATGATGCGGCTTCCGCCTGGCCAGAGTTCATGCAGGTCGGACCATTCGCTCTCGGGCACGTTGAAACGGATGCTCGATGACGTGAAGCCGTGGCCGAAGCCCTCGATCCTGAGGAAGCTGACATCGATGACGACCTGGGTGCGCAGACGGTAGTCACCAGGCGGAATGACGATCACCGCTCCCGGCTTGCCACCGTCGGCGAGAGTCGCGTCCGCCTGTCGCGAGTGGATGTCGGCGATGATGCTGTTCAGCACCTCGCCGATGTCCTGCACAGGATCGCCGACGGGCCACGTCGTGACGTCGTAGCGAGTGGCGCTGTTCATCGAATGCCTCTTTCTGAGCGGAGCTGCGACGGGACGATGACCTCGTGCCGTCGTGGGAGATCGGCGCCGGGACGACCGACCGTGATCGCGGCGCATTCGGAGGCGAAGCGTGCCGCCTCCACAATGTCGTCGAAGGCTGCGGATCGCGCCATCACGTCATCCACGCCGATCGAGTTCGTCAGGGCGAACAGGAGACCGGCCATGAAGGAGTCGCCGGCGCCGATCGTGTCAGCGACCCGCACGGTCGGCGCCGGGACGGTGGCCGTCTCGCCGCCGACGCGAAGCAGACTCCCCTCGCCGCCCAGCGTCACCGCGACGATCTGCACACCGAGCCGGGCGTAGTGGGCGGTCACCTCGAACGGATCGAGCTCGGGGTGCAGCCAGCGTGCATCCTCGTCGCTCATCTTCACGACCGTGCTGGCGCGCGCCAGCCGCTCGACGAGGGGAAGCACGACGTCTCTGCTGCCGAGCACAGACGGCCGGATGTTCGGGTCGAATGACCGCAGCACCCCGTCGTCGACCGCCTCGAAGAGCGCAGCGACGGCATCAGCGCCGGGCGCGAGGAGAGCCCCGATCGATCCGGTGTGCACAGCCGCGAACCCCGCAGTCGGGAGGTCGGCGACGTCCCACTCGATGTCGAAGTCGTAGGTCGCTGATCCGTCGGCTCCGACGGTGGCGGTCGCACTCGAGGTGCGGGCCGCAGCGTCGACGGAGTCGGGCGACAGCTGCACGCCCGAGTCGCCGAGGTGCGCACTGATCTGCCGTCCTCGCGCATCCGTGCCGATGCGGGTCGCCAGCGTGACAGAGGCACCGAGACGCGCGAGCCCGATGGCGACGTTCATGGGGCTTCCGCCCGGATGCTCCTGACGTCCAGTAGGGGTCGAGAGCACGTCGACGAGGGCTTCGCCGACGACGAGCAGGTCAGTCACTGCCTGGCCCCCGTTCAGACGGGGCGGCGACCGAGTCGCGCCGGATGATCGGACACGGGAGTACCGCGGGCTCGTACACCGGGTTCTCGACGGCGTCTGCCCCGGTCGTGGCCTCGCTCGTGCTCTCGAGAGGGATGAGGTCGGCCAGTGCACCCAGGGCCCACTCGCCCATCTCATAGTGCGGGAGGGCGACAGTGGTCAGGGCCGGGTACAGCCCCTCTGCGATGAGCTCCTGGTTGTCGAAGCCGACGATGGAGAGATCGAGCGGAATGCGGAGTCCGAGTTCAGCCGCAGCGCGGTAGGCACCCATGGCCATCCGGTCGTTGTAGCAGAACAGCCCGGTGGGCCGGTCGGCGCGGTCGAGCACCGCGACGGCCGCCTTGTAGCCGCCCGGCGTTTCGGACTGCTCGGCGACGACGAGCCGAGGATCGAACTCGAGTCCCGCGTCGGCGAGCGCGCGGCGGTAGCCAGCCAGGCGGCCCCGGGTGGCCGGAACGTCGTCGGAGTTCGTGATGAAGCCGATCCGCCGATGGCCGTGCTCGATGAGTTCGTTCACGGCGACGTACGCTCCGCCCTCCTCATCAGGGATCACCGACGGGACGCTCCCGTCCTCGGAGGTCGAGTCGATCAGCACCGCGGGAACCGATCGCAGCGATCCGGGAAGGCTGATCTCGCGGTGGTACATCGTGGCATAGAGCACGCCGTCGACCTGCTGGCGCAGCAGGGCATCCGTGTCGCGCTGGATGTCGACCTGATCACGGCTGGTGTTGATGAGGACGAGCGTCAGCCCTCGCTGTCGCGCGGCCTCCTGGGCACCGAGGATGATGCGGCCGGCGTGTGGGGTGGTCGCGATGTCCTCGCTGAGCAGGCCGATCATCTCAGACTGCTGGCGGCGGAGGCTTCGGGCGATGCGGTTGGCGTTGTAGCCGAGTCGCTCGGCCGTCGACTTCACTCGTTCGCGGGTCTCGTCGCTGGCACGCGCGGACTCGACGTCGTTGAGGATGTGCGAGACGGTCGTGACAGAGACGCCGGCCTCGCGAGCCACGTCCTTGATGCCTACTGCTTTGTGTGCCACCGTCTCCCCTTACCTGCGTGAGGCCGCGCGATTCGGCTCGCGACCATTCTCATCGAGACTGTCATCCTTTGACCGCCCCGGCGGTGAGCCCGGCGACGATGTGACGCTGCAGTACGAGCGCCAGGAGGATCACGGGCACCGAGTACAGCACGGCGAGCGCGGTCATCGCACCCCAGTCGAGGCCGAACTGCGTCTGGAAGTTCGCGATCACGATCGGGGTCGTCTGAGACCTCGTGGCGGTCAGCAGCAGCGCGAAGAGGAACTCGTTCCACGACGCGAGGAAGGCGAAGATCGCCGTGACCGCGATGCCACCGGCTGTCACCGGCAGCACCACGCGCCAGAGTGCACCGAGTCGGCTCGCGCCGTCGATCTTCGCCGCCTCTTCGAGCTCTTCTGGCACGGCTTCGAAGAAGCTCGACATCAGCCAGATCGACAGAGGCAACGAGATCGTGGCGTGCGCGATAGCCAGCGCGAACGAGGTGTCTGAGATGCCGAGGGTGCGGAAGATGCCGATCATCGGCACGCCGATCACGATCGGGGGCACCATCCGCATCACCAACGCGCCGACGATGAAGTACCGGCCGAACCGAGTGCGGAAGCGCGTGACGGCATAGGCCGCCGGGAGCGCCAGCACGAGCGAGATGGCGGTGCTGAGCACAGCCGTCACGACGCTGTTGATGAACGAGGCGACCACACCGTCTCGACCGATGGCCGAGGCGTAGTTCTCGATCGTCCACGTCGAGGGGAGCACGGTCGGGGGCACGGCGATGGTCTCCAGCGGCGTCTTGAACGACGTGAAGAGCATGTAGAGGAAGGGAAAGCCGTAGAGCACGACCAGCAGCACGAGGGCGACCCACAGGATGGCACGCGAGCTGACGCGAGTGGTTTCGAGGCCGTTCATCGGGTGTTCTCACTTCCGGGTCGCCAGATGAGCAGGATGGCTGCCACCGAGACGGCGAGCATGACAACGAGGTACATCGTTCCCATCGCGCTCGCCAGGCCCGGGTCGCCGAACCGCACCATGGTGCGGTAAACGAGCAGAGACATCGTCTCGGTGCTCTGCTGCGGCCCGCCGTTGGTCTGGATGAGGATGACGTCGAATGCACGCGCGGCGTCGATGCCCCTGAGGATGAGGGCCACCGCGATCACGGGCCTGAGCAGGGGAATGATGATGCGGAAGAGGATCGTCGGGTAGCGCGCGCCGTCGAGCCTGGCTGCCTCGATCACGTCACCGGGGATGTTCTGCAGTCCAGCGAAGAGCACGAGAGAGATGAACGAGGTGGTCAACCAGATGTCCGGTATCGCGACCGAGAACAGGGCGATGTTCGGATCACTGAGCCACTGGATCTGGCCGGGGTCGCTCAGGATGCCGGCATCCGTCAGCAGCTGATTGACGATGCCGAAATTGTCGATCAGCAAGAACCGCCAGAGGAGACCGGCCACGATCGGAGCGATCATCAGCGGGTAGAGGAAGATCGTGCGGAACACCCGGGACGAATTGCCGAGCGCGGTGAACATGAGAGCGACGGCGAGACCGAGCACGAACTCGAAGACGACCACGATGATCGTGTAGACCACGGTGCGCCAGGCGGCGTTGCCGAAGTCCCCTGAGGTGAGCGCTTCGATGTAGTTGTCGAAGCCGACGAAGGTGCGGGGGCCTCCGGCGAACTTGCTGATCTCGAAGAACGAGTCGGAGACGAATTGCACGAGCGGCCACGCCACGAATATGGCGAGGAATGCAGTGGCCGGCAGCATCAGGAAGAAGGCGAACCGGCGATCGGTGAGACGCACGATGACACTTTCGGGTCGAGGGGTGGCAAGAGGGACGCGTGGCGGGGATGCGGCGCCCGGTCCGGGCCGGGCGCCGCATCTCAGGATCACTCGATGATGGACTCCACCTGCGCCTTGGCGTCGTCGAGGAGCTGCTGGTTGTCAGCTCCCGGCACGACGGCCTTCTGGATCATCGGGATGAGAGCGGAGTCGACGATCTCCTGCCACTTCGGGTTCGCCGGGCGCGGGACGGTCGACTCGGCGTTCAGTGTGTCGATCAGCGGCTTGTAGTTCTCGTAGCCGGGCTCGTCCTGGAAGGACTCGAGCACCGAGATGCGCGAAGCGAGCCCCAGTTCGGTGTCGACCGACAACTCGTTGTGGTCGTACGCATACTGCACGAACTCGAGCGCCTTCTCCTGCTTGCTCGTGCCGGCCGGCACCGACAGGTACCAGGCGCCGGGCACGCCGGCGACTCCGCCCGGCCCGCCCACCATGGTCGTGACGCCCACCTTGCCTGCTACTTCCGAGTCAGCGGGGATCTGCTTGTAGGCGTGCGCCCAGAAGCGCATCATCGCCAGCTGGCCCTGGTTGAAGAGGTTCTGCGACCCGGCCCAGTCCAGCTGTGCCGCACCCGACGGGGCGTACGGCAGGAGGCTGGTGTAGAAGTCGAGCGCCGCGAGGCTGTCAGCGTCGCCGAGCGAGACCGTGCCGTCGTCGCCGACGACCATGTCCTTCTCGCCGGTCTGCGAGAGGGTGGCGAGCCACTCGGTCTCGACCGCACCCTTCACGTCGGTGCCGTAGACATCGACCTGGCCGTCGCCGTCGGTGTCCTGAGTGAAGAACTCTGCGACGTCCGCATACTGCTCCCACGTGGTGGGCGGCGCGAGGTCGTAGCCGAACGAGGCTCTGAACTCCGCCTGCTGTGCCGGGTCCTCGAAGAGGTCTGTGCGGTAGTAGAGAATCTCGGAGTTGGTCCAGGCGGGCACCCCGACGAAGGAGCCGTCGACCTGTGCCTCGGTGACGAGTGCCGGGAAGAGGTCGGACTGCACCTCGTCGGTCATCAGGTCGTCGAGCGGTGTGAGCGCCTCGGCGAAGGTGGGCAGCCAGACCGAGTCGAGGGCGGCGACGTCGAACGAGAGCGACCCCGAGCTGAACTCGCTGTTCAGGCGGTTGTAGAGGCCGTCATAGGGCAGCTCGACGAACGTGACGGCAGTGCCGGTGTCCTTCTCGAACTGATCGGCGATGGGCTGCAGCTCGCCGTGTCCACCGGCCTCGACGAGAACGGTGATCGAGTCGGCGCCCGCTGCGGGGGTTCCTCCTCCCGCACCGCAGCCCGAGAGGACGACGGCGGTCGTGGCGACTGCGAGAGCGCCGACGGTCCTAGCCAGGTTCCGGCGGGACGCCGGTCGGTGTGTGCGAAGCATCATCACTTCGACTCCAATTCTGTGCGACGTTGCGTGATTGCGAAGGGTACGTGCCGTGGGTGCTGGCGCGCATCGCCGTGGCGACAGCAATGACAATACGTTTTGCCAAATCGTCTTGTCAAGTCCATACTCGAAGCAACGCCCGCCATCGACGGCGGCAGCAGAAGGAGCCGCATCATGACGCACGCGACCCGCGACCGCCCCCGCTGGCATTTCACTCCCGACTCCGGCTGGATGAACGATCCGCTCGCACTCACCTGGCACAACGGCCGCTATCACCTGTTCTTCCAGTACGTGCCGGGCCGCACCACATGGGCTCCCGAGTGCCGCTGGGGTCACGCGAGTTCGCCCGACCTGATCTCGTGGACCGAGCATCCGGTCGCCCTCGAACCAGGAGACGGAGACGACGGCATCTGGTCGGGCTCTCTCGCGATCGACGACGAGGGCCGCGCCACGATCTTCTATACGGCGGTCTCGACACCCGAGTTCGGGGTGGGCCGCATTCGCACCGCGACCCCGCTCGACGACGATTGGCTCGTCTGGACCAAAGGCGAGGTGGTCGCCGAGGCGCCGCCGCTCGATCTCGTCGCCTTCCGTGACCCGTTCCTGATGCGCGACGGGGCGCAGTGGCGGATGCTGGTCGGAACCGCCATCGTCGGCGGCGACGCCGCTGCGAGCTCATTCGTCTCCGACGACCTCGATTCCTGGTCGTTCGACGGCCTGGCCGCCTCGCGAAGCACCCATGAGACCGACCCGGTCTGGACAGGCGCGCTCTGGGAATGCCCGCAGATCTTCTCGATCGACGGCCGTGACGTCATGGTCACCTCGGTCTGGCAGGACGACGAACTGCACTATGTCGCCTACGCCATCGGCTCATTCGTCGACGGCCGCTTCGACGCGACCAGCTGGGGGCGCCTGACCTACGGCGACAGCTATTACGCGCCCTCCTTCTTCCGCGACCGCGACGGTTTGCCGTGCCTGATCTCGTGGATGCGCGGTGCTGGCGACCCCGAAGCCGGCCGCGCCAGCGCGCTGAGCGTGCCGCACGTGCTGCGGCTCGACGGCGACACGCTCGTCGCGGCGCCGCATCCCGCGGTCGCTCAGGACTCCGCCTCGGCGCGCACCAGCATCGCCGTCGGCGAGGAGTGGGCAGCGTCGAATGCGGACGGCACTCTCACCATCCGTCGTGAACTCGACTCGGCGGTGTGCACCTGGCAGGGCGTCGAGACCGTCGTACCCGCCGGCGACGCCGAGATGGAAGTACTCGTCGACGGTGAGACCGTGGAGCTGTTCACCGGCGCGGCGCTCTTCGGTGTCGGGGCAGCGACTCCCTTCACCGTCGGCAGCGACGAATCAGACCCTCGCTAGCGAGCGATCCCCCGCAGCAGCCGCGTCACCGTCTCTTCGACCCGCTCCTCGCTCAACGGCTGACCGATCAGCGCCGCATACGACGCCATGGCGATGAGCTGGTCGGCGACGGCGTCGGCATCCACGTCTTCGCGGATCTCGCCCGCCGACTGTCCGCGCGCGATCCGTTCGGCGACCCACGTGCGGATCGGAGCCGCAAGACGCTCGTTGAGCGCGAGACCGACTTCGTGGTCGGTGGCGGTCACCGCGATCAGTGCCCGGGCGAGTGCGACGCCCTCGGGACGAGCGAGCCCCGCGGACATCGCCGAGAACCACGCGTGCAGGTCGGCACGGATGTCGTCGCTCATCGCGATGGCGGGGTCGGCTCCGGGCAGGTCTCCCTCGAGCAGCGCCTCGCCGAGGATCGCCGCCTTCGACGGCCACCACCGGTAGATCGTCTGCTTCGAGACGGATGCTGTCTCAGCGAGTCCCTCGATGGTCACCGCTTCGTAGGTGCCGGCGATGACGGCCGCGCGCATCGCCTCGAGCACGGACTGGCGCGCGGCTTCACTTCGGGGACGGGGCACTAAGACAGGCTACTAACTGCGGGAGTTGCGTCCGTATTGCACGGCCGGGGCTAACCGGACTTCCTGCCTCACAAAGACAGTCGATCAGAGTCGCCGAACGCGACATGAGCGCTTCTCATCCCATGCTGCGTCTAATCTCATGCCACGATGAGAATTGATTACTACACCGATTTGAGAGGGCCGCTGTGGCAACCAAGGAACGCACGATCTACTTCTTTGAGCCGGTCGTGCTCGACCAGGCTGATAACGTTCAGCCAATCGAAGAGGGCTTCTGGGACTGGGTCCACGATCACGTTAGCGCCCTCTCCGAAGTGGAACGTCGGGCCGACATCTTTGGCCGCCGGCACGTGGGCGCAGCCCGGCAGGAAGTTGCACCGGCGCTCGATTACATCTATCTCGGCCGCCTGCGTCCAGGCGCAGACTGGCCCGACGTGTCCGACGCGGCAGGAGAGATCGCTTCCCTAGCGTCTACTGGCTTCGCCGGCTCGCTCCTCGAACCCGCATACCTTCTTGGTGTCGGAGGCACCAACTATGTTGCAGTCTTGCGGTCGTCGGCAGGCCCGTCGTCGACGTCGATCGTGAGTTGGCTCAATCAAGTTTGCGGTTTCAACAGAAGCGGCAATCGGCTGGAGCTGCGGCCCTACGCACGGCGAGATCAGCTTGAGCGTCTTGGTCGCGCGCAGGCGGCTTCGAAGATCCACCTGAAAGTCGACCCGGGGGTGATGATCGATGCGCAACCTCACGATGAGCTTGGCCTGGCACTCAAAGCCGCGCAGAACGCGGGTGCCGGTGGGGTCTCGGTAGAACTCACAGTGAGCTTCGGCAACGCGCGTCCGACCGACGGAGCAGGCGAAGACCTCATCGCGGGGGTTAGGGAGCTCCTCCTGTCGGACAACGCGGTGCCCTTCAAGAAGGCTTCCGCGACAGTTATGGTGGAAAACGCCCATGGCCAACTCGAGCGTGACAAGATCGACTTCACGATGGACCGCATCACCGTCCGCGAGCAGGTTGGGGCGAACGAAGACGAGGAACCCACACCACCGGTGGTGCTCAGCGCGATGGCGAAAGCGATCGAAAAGTTTCGAGCGCAGCTCTGATGGCGGGAGGCCAAGATGGAACGATTGAAAGGGTTCCTTCGCGGCCAGCCATATTGGGTTGATGGAGGCATCATCGCTCTTGTTGCGCTGCACTTCTATGCAACATTCGCCGAGTGGATCCCTAACATTTGGGAGGCACTCACAGATGGCGCTCGTCAGTCGCAGGCGCAGGCCATCTATCTCGGGATTCTCGGGCCCGCAGCGATCGTCGCGGGGTTCGCTGGAGTGGTCGTGGTGTTCGGGATCACAGCCTCCAGCGAACGGTTTAGGCGGTTCCGTGCACAGGCGGGGCGTAGCTTGCGGCGCACTTGGGTCTCTTCGAGCTTGTCCGGCTTCGAGGCAGTCGCCCTCTCCGTGACAGCTGCCCTGCTCAGCGTGTCGGGACTCCTGCTTGCAGCACCCTTCGCGTTTGAGGCATCGCTCCTGCTTCTTTTGCATGGCTCGATTCGACTTGTCTGGATACTCTCCCAGATGATCGGAATCGTGCGCGCGGACGACGTGGTCGCCACCGATAAGTCCAACACGTTCAAGCTGTCCAACTTGAACGGAAACGGAAGCAAGAAGGCCGGTTAGCGCACGGGACGGTCGTAGGCTCGCGCCCGACCCGCAGGGAAGTGTTGCGAAGACCCCACTCACCACACATTGGCAATCGGGCGATAGCGGTTCGTGACCGCTCCCGAGCTGAACTCTCGCCGATCCACGAGCTCGAGACTCAAGCGCTCGCTCAGCCCGTCGAGCAACCTCGGCCCGTGTCCTGCGACGAGCGGATGCACGACGAAGGTGTACTCGTCGATCAGTCCCAGGTCGGCCAACGCGAGAGGAAGGGTCACGCCGCCCACCGACAGCCCCTCGCCGGGCTGGCTCTTCAGCGCACGCACCGCGTCGGCCAGGTCACCGCGCACCAGTTCGGCGTTCCAGTCGACCGACTCCAGCGTGCTCGACACGACGTGCTTGGGGATGCGGTCGATGGCCTCGGCGAACGGGACCTCCCACTCGCTCATCCAGTCGGGCCACACTCCGGATGCCGGACGCCGCCAGGCGCCCTCCATCAGCTCGTAGGTCGTTCGACCGTAGATGACGGCATCCGCTCGTTCCATCTCGGCGGTCCAGAAGCCCATCAACTCCTCGTCAGGAGCGACGCCCGCCTCGTGATGCACGCAGCCGTCGAGCGTGACGTTGATCGCATAGCGCAGTGGTCTCATCTCGCCGATCTCCTTCGATGCGGGCGGTTCTGCGGGATGCGACTCAGAGTACTTGCGAGCTGCCGAAGTCGACACCCTCGATCGTGGAAGCGCGGCGGGCAGCGAATACTGTGGGCAAATGAATCCCGTCCAGCCCCGCCTCATCTCCGTGCGCAACGGTCGCGTGCGCCCGAGCGGGTCGTGGCTTTACGTCTGGCTCGACACGGCCACGGGAGAGATCGTCCACATCGGCGGAACGGGTGTCGATCCGGAGCTGCGAGCGCATTTGCACCTGACGAGTGACGACGCTCAGCTCGGACGCGTGCGGGCCACGGTGCCTCACGCACTCGAGCGCGACTTCGACGTGCTCGCGTTCGAGCTGGCCGAGGGAATCGACCGCGCACGCGCGAAGGCAGCGCTGGTCTCATGCCTCTCGCAGGGCGATGACACCGAGCGGCCGGCGGACGACCTAGGCGAGATCATCGATCCGATGGCGCGAGCGATTTCGGATTACCGCGCGAATCTCTCGACGACGACGTAACCCCTCAGCACTCCACGACATTCACCGCCAACCCACCGCGACTCGTCTCCTTGTACTTGTCGCTCATGTCGGCGCCGGTCTGACGCATCGTCTCGATGACGGCGTCCAGCGACACGACGTGACTGCCGTCGCCGTGCAGGGCGAGGCGGGCGGCGGTGACGGCCGTCGACGCGGCGACGGCGTTGCGTTCGATGCAGGGGATCTGCACGAGTCCGGCGATCGGGTCGCATGTGAGTCCGAGGTGGTGCTCCATCGCGATCTCGGCCGCGTTCTCGACCTGCTGCGGGGTGCCGCTGAGCACGGCGCAGAGTCCGGCGGCGGCCATCGCGCAGGCCGATCCGACCTCGGCCTGGCATCCGCCCTCGGCCCCCGAGATCGACGCGTTCGCCTTGATGAGCGAGCCGATCGCCGCGGCGGTGAGCAAGAAGGTGCGCACGGCGGCGGCATCCGCGCCGGGAACGAACCGCGTGTAGTACATGAGCACGGCAGGAAGGATGCCGGCGGCACCGTTCGTGGGCGCGGTGACGACCCGGCCACCCCCGGCGTTCTCCTCATTGACCGCGAGCGCGAACGCCTGCAACCAGTCGGACGTGACAGGCTGCCCCGCCTCCTCGGCACGGAGGATGCTGTCGCACATGGCGCGGGCACGCCGCGGCACACCCAGCCCACCGGGCAGCACACCGGACGCATCCAGTCCCGCCTCGACGCACTCGCGCATGGCGGTCCAGATCGCATCCAACCCCGCGTCGACGGCATCGGCGCCGCGGACGGCGAGCTCTCCCGACCGGGCGACGTCGGCGATCGAGCGACCATCGACGCAGAGCGTGAGCAGCTCGGCCGCGGTGCGGAACGACGGCATCCCGTCGGGCTCGACCGCGCTCTCGACCACCTCACCGACGCGCTGGATGAACCCGCCGCCCACCGAGAGGTACGTCTCCTCCGCCAGCATCCGCCCGTCAGTCCCGAACGCGCGGATCACCAGCGTGTTCGGATGCGACGGCTGTCGCGTGAACGGATCGAGCACGACATCCGAGCTGTCGAATGCCACAGGAACGACTCCGCCGAACAGCAGCGGCGACCCTGCCGGATGCCCCGACCAGGCCCCGCGCACGGATGCCGGATCGCACGTCTCGGGATCGAGACCGGCCAACCCGGCGACCACAGCATCCGGTGTTCCGTGGCCGAGTCCGGTCGCGGCGAGCGATCCGTACAGCACGACCTCCAGACGACGCGGCCCGCCCGGATGCTGCGCCAGCACGCGCCGGGCGAAGTCGCGTCCGGCCCGCATCGGCCCCACCGTGTGCGACGACGAGGGACCGATGCCGATCGAGAACAGGTCGAACGCCGAGACGTAGACGCCGCGGCGAGCGCCGGTCGCGGGGGCGAGTATCGTCACTCCTCGCCCTGCGGGTGGGTGGTCGCTCCGACCGGTCGGGCGGCCTGTCGAGCGAGCAGATCCGCCCGCGACGACGGCGTGAGCGCTGCGGAAGCCGCAGCCCAGGCGAGGCCGATGGCCGCATCGACGACCGCACGGTCGGCCTCGGGTGTCGCGGCATCCGCCGCGAAGCCCTCGGTGTGCGGGGCCGACGTGGAGCCGAGGATCGCGATGCCGGGATGGATCGAGGGCACGACCTGCGAGACGTTGCCCATGTCGGTCGATCCGCCGGCCATCTCGGAGAACGCGATCGGCTCGCGGCCGAGCTCGGTGAGCGCGTCGTTCCATGCGTCGGCGAGCAGCGGCTCCTGCACGAGCGGGTCATACCGGGGTTCGGTGCGCACCTGCTCCCACGAGCATCCCGCGGCGAGCGCCCCCGCCTCGAAGCAGGCCATCACCCGGCGCTTGGCGTCGCGCAGCTCGTCGAGGTCGAACGAGCGAACCTCAGCCTGCAGCACGGTGCGCGCGGGGATGATGTTCGTCACCTCGCCGCCCTGCGTGATCACGGCCGCGGTGCGGACGGTGCCGGGCAGCTGCTGACGGAGCAGTCCGATCGCCGTGAGCGCCACGGTCGCGGCATCCAGTGCGTTCACTCCCTTGTCGGGAGCCGCCGCGGCGTGCGCAGGGCGACCCGTGTACGTGATCTGGAAGCGGTCGACAGCCTGGGTCGCGAAGCTCTCGCAGCGCACGTCGATCCCGGGGGCGCCGTGCACCATGAGCGAGACGGTGGCGTCTTCCCACGCGCCACCCTCGAGCATGAGCACCTTGCCGCCGCCGTGCTCCTCGGCGGGGGTGCCGAGCAGCTTGACCGTGAGTCCGGCATCCTCGGCGATGGCCGCGAGTGCGATGGCCGCGCCGAGTCCGGCGGCCGCGATGACGTTGTGTCCGCAGGCGTGGCCGATCACGGGCAGAGCGTCGTACTCGGCGCAGATCGCGACCACGAACTCCCCGTCGCCGAAGCTGGCGTCGATCGCGGTGTCCACTCCGAACGCTCCGACCGTGGCGGTGAAGCCGGCATCGCGCAGGGCCGCGGCGACGAGGTTCGCCGCCCGCACCTCCTCGAACGCGATCTCGGGATCGTCGTGGATCTCGTGGCTGATCTCGACGAGACGCTGCTCCCAGTCGCGCACGGCATCCGCGCTGCGCTGCTTCGCCTCCGCCAGGTCGAGCAGGGTGCGGGTCGAGGGGTCGGCGAGGGTCATGCGGTTTCTCCTTCGAGAACGGGGTCGGCCGTGGTGACGGCGGGGACAGGAATGGGGGTCTCGGTGACCGGGCGAGGCACCCGGAGGAACAGGGCCAGCACGGCGATCGCGACGCCGATTCCGGCGCAGATGCTCCACACCGCGACGTATCCGTCGAACGAGGTGGTGGTCACGGCGGCGTCACCCGTGCCGACGGTCATGAGGAAGCTGCCCATGACCAGGGCGAACACGGCTCCCGCGACGGCTCCGGCCGCGGTGCGCGAGGTGTTGTAGAGGGCCGAGGCGATGCCGACCGAATCGGCGGGGGCGCGGCGGACGACGATCGTGGGCAGCACCGAAATGAGCAGACCGTTGCCGAGCCCGGCGACCACCATCGCCCCGATGAACACGGCGACGACGGTCGGGGCGGCGAGGAATGCGAGGTAGCTGCCACCGACCAGCACACCCCCGAGCACGATCGCGCCCTTCGCTCCGATCCGGCCGGCGACGCGGTCTCCGACGATCGAGGCGAGGAAGGCCGACAGCGCGGCGGCGAGCGAGATGACGCCGACCGTGGCCGCGGTGAACCCGAGGCCGAAGCCGACGGCATCCGGATCGCTGAGCACGTAGACGCTAGACGCGGTCTGGCCGCCGAAGAGCTGGGCGCCGAAGAGGAACGCGATGATGATCGGCAGTCCGATGCCACCCTTGGTGAGCAGCGCGATGTCGATGAGCGGATGCGCGACGCGCTTCTCGACCATGACCCACACGACGAGCAGAGCGACACCGCCGAGGATCGCGACCCAGGTGATCGGGTTCGTCCAGCCCCACGCGGACGCGTTCGAGAGGCCGCCGAGTGCGGCGAGGAGGCCGATGCCGAGCAGAGAGGCGCCGAGCCAGTCGGTCCTCCCGGCGGCCCGGACCGTGGTCTCGGGAACGAGGAACGCCACGACCGGCACGCAGATGAGCAGGAAGATGGCCGGCATCCAGAGCACGGCGCGCAGGTCGCCGAGCGCCCCGAACAGCAGGCCGGAGCCGAGGGCGCCGAGGGCAGCTCCGAAGGTGAGCGCACCGACGAGCTTGCCGATCGAGCGCCCGGCCGACTTCTCGTCGCGGTCGCGGACGATCGCGAACTCGAGCGGAAGGAAGGCGGCGAGCGGCGCCTGCAACGCCCGACCCACGAGGAAGACTTCGTAGCTGGGGGCGATGGCGACGACGATCGAGCCGAGGGCGACGAGCGCGGTCGAGATCAGCAGCAGCTTCTTGTGCCCGTAACGGTCGCCGAGCTTGGCGAGGATCGGCACGCAGACGACGGTCGCGAGCATGTAGGCCGCGCTGACCCAGTTGAGCTGCGCGGCGCCGACGCCGAACTCCTCGCCGATCGCGGCGAGCAGCACGGGATACCAGCCCTGCAGCATTCCGGAGCCGAGCTCCATGACGACGAGGAAGCCGACGGCCCCGCGCAGAGCGGTGCGGCCGGAGATGGTCATGCCAGGCGGTGCGGGGACAGCCATGAGGACTCCTTGGGAGGGATCGGGTGGAGCAAGAGCGGATCGGGTTGCAGCGACTCTAGAAACGGGGCGGTACGATCGCGGTCAGGTGCCTGAAATCGGATGCAGAGGTGTTGCGCATGCAGGAAATCGGACTGGACGACCTCGACCAGCGACTGATCCATGCCGTGCAGGTCAGCCCGCGCGCGAGCTGGAGCGCCCTCGCCCCGATCGTCGGCGCCGACCCCGTGACCCTCTCCCGCCGATGGACGCGGCTCGTCGAGCAGGGGATCGTCTACGTCACCGGCTATGGCGCCGGGGCCTCGGCGACGCTGGTGCTCATCGAGATCGAGTGCAGTCCGGGCGAGACGCTGGCGGTCGCCGAGACGCTCGGACGAGACCCCGAAGCCTTCACGATCGACCTCACCGCGGGAGGACGCGACATCTTCCTGACACTCGCCGTGCCGGATGCCGAGGCGCTCGCCGTCTGGACGCTCGAGCGCATCCGCGGCGTCGCGGGCGTCCGCTCGATGCGCACGCACCTGGTCTCGGAGACGGTCCGCGATGCGCGGGGATGGCGGCTGCGTGCGCTCGCCGCGTCAGAGGTCACGCAGCTCGAGGCGCTGGAACGACGGGCGCCCACGGCATCCGTGCGCATGTCGGTCGAACAGCGGAACGCCATCGCCGCCGAGCTCGCCTACGACGGCCGCGTCGGCATCACCGAGCTCGCGTCGCGCCTGGGAATGGCCCCGCGCCGGGTGCGCGACGCGATCGCCGAGATGCGCGAATCGGGTCGGCTGGCGATCCGCGTCGACGTCGCCCGCCGCTACACGCCGTGGCCGATCTACGCGTGGTACTTCCTGCGGGTGCCGGCCGCCATGGCATCCCGCATCGGCGCGCAGCTCGGGCGCATCGAAGAGGTGCGCCTCGTCGCCAACACCGTCGGCGAATACAACGTGATCATGGCCGTCTGGCTGCGCACTCTGCAGGACGTCGGACGCATGGAGGCGATCATCGAAGAGCGCCTGCCCGGTGTCAGCATCGCCGACCGGTCTGTCGTGCTGCGCACGACCAAGCACCTGGGGCATCTGCTGCACGGCGACGGCCGGGCATCGGGCGAGGTCGTCCCCCTGACGATCTGAGCGGAACCCCCTGGCCGGGGTCGCATCCCCTGCCTACACTGACGCGCATGCTGAAGATCGTGTCGATCGTGATCCGTGTGAACGACCTGCCCGCCCAGTCCCGCTTCTGGCAGGCAGCCCTCGACTACGTCGAGCGCGACCCGGCATCCGATGACTGGGTCGTGCTGAAACCGCGCGACGCGGACGCCCCCTGCATCGCCCTCGACGCCCACCACTCCGAGCGGGTGCTGCCACCACGCATCCACCTCGACATCTATGCCGAGGATCAGGATGCCGAGGTCCGCCGTCTCGCCGAACTCGGCGCCCGCGAGGTGCACTGGGACAACCGGCCCGACGATGCCGACTACGTGATCATGGAAGACCCCGAGGGCAACCGCTTCTGCATCGTGGATCGACCGGACTGGGCGGGGTGGGAGGGAGTGCGGGGGCCGCGTGGCCGGTAGTATTCGAGTCCCGTGCAGGAATCTGAGGAGGTGGCACCCATGAACGAATCGACGTCGGTGCTCCTCCGAGGAGTCACGGTCGGGCGCTAGGTCGTCCGGGAGCGCCGCATCTCTGCCGCACTCCCGAAAGGCACGACCATGCTTGTCACCTCTGAACGAACTCTCGACACCGGTATCCGCGAGCGCGAGTTCACGCTGGGCGAGATCCCCGGCATCCTGTGGAGTCCACTCACCGCATCGGCATCCGATCCCGTCCCTCTGATCCTGCTGGGTCAGCCCGGCGGATTCGGGATGCGACGGATGTATCCCCGCCTGCTCGCCCGGGCGCAGAGCGCCGCTGCTCTCGGCTTCGCGGCGGTGTGCATCGAACCGCCCGGAGCCGGTGGGCGGACTCCCCTGCCTGGCGCGGAGCAGGCCCGAGCAGACCTCGTGCGTGCCCTCGAGGCCGGAGAACCGCCGTCGGCGGACGTCATCGATCGACTGATACTGCCCCTCGTGGACGCCGCGGTGCCCGAGTGGCAGCTCACTCTCGACGTGCTGCTCGGCCTGCCCGAGTTCGGCGACGGGGTCGGATTCTCGGGCGGAGTGATCGCGATCGGCACACGCCTCGCCGCCGTCGACCCACGCATCACCGCGGCCGGGCTCTTCGCCGGCCGCGGTCGACGATGGCGGAAGCGCGTAGGGTCACCATCCCCGTGCACGTTCTGCTGCAGTGGGACGACGAGGGCAACGACCGGGCGATGGCACTCGACCTCTTCGACGCCTTCGGGTCGGCCGAGAAGACGCTTCAGGCCAATCTCGGCGGCCACACCGGCATCCCCGGATTCGCGAGCGAGGATGCCGGACGCTTCTTCGCCCGGCACCTCCGACGCGTCGGCGAATGATCGCCTGTCGCCCTGCGACTGAATCGTTACTTGTACGGCGCGTCCAGTAACCGATATACAGGCAGAGGTGCTCTGGGGGCACCGGCGATTCGTCGCCTCATCGTCGAGGGAAACTCTCATGTCTCAGTCGCCTGCCGCCTGGCATCCCGACCCGGAGGATCCGCACCAGCTGCGCTGGTGGGACGGTCACCGCTGGACGGATGCCGTCGCTCCCTCACCCGCGAAGGCCGCGACCTCGCAGGCGGCGGTGGCGGCAACCCCGGCATTCGCTCCCGCATCCGCGCCCATGAAGCGCAAGGTCGGGTGGCGCACCGCGGGCATCATCGCGGCTGCGCTCGTGGTCGGGGGTGTGCTCGCACGACTGTCTCCGATCGCGATTCTTCTCGTCGCCACTGCTGTCGTCGGCGTCGCGCTCTACGTCATGATCGCGCGTCCCCTCCCGGCGCTCGGACTCCGCACACGGATGTCGGGCGTCGTCGCCCTGGGCATGGCCGCACTGCTGGTGACAGGCGGGGGCATCGCCAGCGCGAACAGCGGCAGCGCTCCGACGGCATCCGAGCCGCAGAACTTCGCCGCGGTGGCGAGCTCGGCTCCGAGCCCGAGCCCGACTCCGACGCCCACGACCTTCGAGACCGCCACCGAAGAGGTGCCGGTGCCGTTCGAGGCCGCGACCGTCGACGACCCGCAGCTCGACCAGGGCGCCACCGCTCTCGTCTCGGCGGGCGTGAACGGCGTGAAGGTGATCACCTACCGCGTGACGCTCGTCGACGGCGTGGAGGTGTCGCGCGAGGTCGTCGGCGAGGCGATCTCCGTGCAGCCGGTGAACGAAGTGACCGCGATCGGGAGCAAAGCGCCCGCGCCGGTCGCTGCTCCGGCTCCCGCCCCCGCGCCCGCGCCCGTGCCGCTCGTGCAGCAGGGTGGCGGCGGATGCGACTCGAACTACACGGGAGCATGCGTGCCGGTCGCCGACGATGTCGACTGTGCGGGCGGCAGCGGAGATGGGCCCGCGTATGTGCAGGGACCGGTGCAGGTCGTGGGTTCGGACGTCTACGACCTCGACCGCGACGGAGACGGCATCGCCTGCGACTGAGCGCTGGCGCGGGGCGCACATCCGTGCGGGGCCAATGAACCACCGCAACCGGCCATTTGAGGTGCGTTTTTGACCCCGGCTGAGGGCCGCGCGGGTGCGGGGCGCACATCCGTGCGGGGTCAATGAACCACCGCAACCGGCCGTTTGAGGTGCGTTTTTGACCCCGGCTGAGGGCCGCGATGCGTTCTTGGCCCCGGCGGTGAGCGCGCCGCCGCCGGATGTGAGAAGAACGTAACGCGGGGAGCGCGACCCGGATACACCGCGGAAACATGGATACCGAACGATGTCCAGCAATGGATACATCATTG
>JAZBLP010000029.1:0-40383 GCA_037033305.1 Actinomycetota bacterium
CCTGTGCTCTCCGGTGTCAGTTGTTGAACGCGTCCTTGACGTTCTCTCCGGCCTTCTTGACGTCGGCCTTCGCCTGGTCGGCGCGACCCTCCGCCTCGAGCTTCTCGTTGTCGGTCACCTTGCCGGCGGCCTCCTTCGCCTTGCCGGCGAGGTCCTGTGCGGCGTTCTTGATCTTGTCATCGAGTCCCATGGGGGATCCTTTCTCTTATCAGCGGTGGTCTGTGGTCGAGTCTCTGCGCCGTGCGGTCACAGAGGGATGTCGAGGGCGGATGCCGCCAGCGGCAGAGTTCCGGCGGCGATGACCGCGATGAGGCCGACGATTCCGGCGGACTTCCACAGCGGAGTGCGCGATGCGGGCAGCGGAATGCTGCGGAGTCCGGTGGAGCGGCCGACGGCAACCCGTGCCGGGAGCGGCGCGACGTCGACGGCACCGTTCGGCACGATGCGCCGCGAGCGGATCTCACGACGAGTGGGGTACTGCGTGGCTGTCGACATGTGATCACCTTCCTTCTGCAAAAGATTACTAGATGAACTAGTCAATTGTCACCCTAGCGAAATATTCAGACATTCCGCCTACGCTCATCTCATGACCGAGCTCACCCAGCCCACCGGACACGAAGACGCCCTGCGGGCCGTCCCCCGCGAAGACGGAACGGCACCTCGGGCGCTCGTTCTCGGCGCCACCGGCTACATCGGCGGCCGGCTGACACCTCGCCTGCTGAACGCCGGATACCGGGTGCGAGTACTGGCCCGCGACGCCGCGCGCGCGGCATCCTTCCCGTGGGGTGCCGACTGCGAGATCGTCGAGGGCTCGGCTGACGATGCGGATGCCGTGGCCGAAGCCATGGAGGACGTCGACGTGGTCTACTACCTGATCCACTCGATGACCGCGGGCAAGGGCTTCGAAGAGAGCGACGAGCTGGCGGCGACGACGGTGGCGGATGCTGCGGCGAAAGCCGGCGTGAATCGCATCGTGTACCTCGGCGGACTGCACCCCGACGACGTGAAGCTCTCGCCGCATCTGCGGTCCCGGGTGCGAGTGGGCGAGATCTTCCTCGAGTCGGGCGTTCCGACGCTCGTGCTGCAGGCGGGCGTCGTGATCGGCTCCGGTTCCGCGTCGTTCGAGATGATCCGACACCTGACCGACGTGCTGCCGTACATGCCTGCGCCGAAATGGGTGCGCAACCGCATCCAGCCGATCGCGGTGCGCGACGTGCTGCACTACCTGCTGGGCG
This sequence comes from Actinomycetota bacterium, assembly GCA_037033305.1. Classification (GTDB taxonomy): domain Bacteria; phylum Actinomycetota; class Actinomycetes; order Actinomycetales; family Microbacteriaceae; genus Microbacterium. The sequence goes on from JAZBLP010000029.1 coordinate 1,236, forward strand.
CCGCGCGCGTCGACGACAGCGTCAACCGCGCCGCCGACATCGGCGGACCCGACGTGCTGCGCTATGGGCAGATGATGAACGGCTATGCGCTGGAGGCAGGTCTGCGTCAGCGCGCGATCGCCGCCCTGCCTGTGCTCACTCCGGGACTCGCATCGCACTGGGTGAACCTGGTGACCCCTGTTCCGCGATCGATCGCGCGCCCGCTCGTCGCGTCGCTGCAGAACGAGTGCATCGTGAAGGACCGCGCGATCGACGAGCTCATCCCCCTCCCCGACGGTGGGCTCACGCCGTATCGCACCGCCGTGTCGATGGCGCTGGGCCGCGTCGACGCCGACACGATCGAGACGAGCTGGCAGGATGCCGAGGTGTCGGGCGCTCCGAGCGACCCGCTGCCGAGCGACCCGGACTGGGCCGGACGAACCGTCTTCACCGATGCCCGAGCGCTGCGCACGAAAGCCCCGGTCGACGCACTGTGGCGGGTCATCATCGGCATCGGCGGATCGAACGGCTGGTACTCCTCGCGGTTCCTCTGGGCTGTGCGCGGGTGGATGGATCGGCTCGTCGGTGGGGTCGGACTCCGTCGCGGGCGCCGCAGCAAAGCGGAAGCGCGGGTCGGAGACGCGATCGACTTCTGGCGTGTCGAAGCCGTCGAAGAGCCGGGCCGCGCGACCGAATCGTCCCCCGCGAGCGGCGGGCTGCTGCGACTGAGAGCCGAGATGAAGGTGCCCGGTGAGGCGTGGCTCGAGCTGCGCGCACTGCCCGACGGTGACGGATCGCGCTACGAGCAGCGAGCCGTGTTCTTCCCGCGCGGCCTGCTCGGGCGCCTGTACTGGCTGGCGGTGCTGCCGTTCCACGGGTTCATCTTCGCGGGCATGGCCGCACGGATCACCGACGCCGCATCGGCGCCGGTCGAGACCGTCGCGCCGGGTGCATCCGCTGCCGAGACGCCCGCAGTCGCCTGACGCGGGTCGATCCCCGCGCGTGGGTGGTCACTTTTGCACCCTCGACGGCGTGGATGGTCAATTTGGCACCGCACACGGCCGTTTCGGATGCTTTTTTGACCCCGCACGCGCGGGCACGGCTCAGTCGACCGGACGATCGGGCGTGCGGGGCGGGTCACCGTGCGCCGCGCCGGCAGCGGAATCAGCCTCGGCCGGCTGCTCGGCCAGACCCGCGGGGTCGGCACCGGGATCGGCATCGCCATCGGCATCGGCATCGGCATCGGCATCCGGGATGATGTCGATCGCCTCGGTCGCGGTCGCATAGACCTCGGCGAGGCTGTCGTCGACGTCGGCCTCATCGATCCAGGCGAGGTCGTCTTCGGAGTGGTCGTACTCGACGGGCACGAGTGCGAAGTCGTCGCCGTACTCTTCGAGTCCGGCCATGACGCTGTGGCGCACGGCCATGCGGGCATAGCGCTCACGCAGGATCATGGGGTCGCGGCGCAGATCCTTCATGAAGGCGACCATCATGAACGCCATGATCACCGCGAACGGCAGCGCGGCGATGATCGTGACGTTCTGCAACGACTTGAGACCGCTGCCCTCTTCGCCGGTGACGAGCAGCACAGCCGCGATGACGCCGACCAGGATTCCCCAGACCACGGCGACCCAACGCGACGGCTCGGGACGACCCTGCTGAGAGAGCGTGCCCATGACGAGCGAGGCCGAATCCGCTCCGGTGATGAAGAAGATCGAGATCAGCAGGATGAGCACGATGCTGGTGATCAGCGGGAACGGCAGGTTCTCGAGCACGCCGAAGAGCACCTCCTCGGGCGGGTCCACGGTGAGCCCCGCGCCGTCCATCTGCTGCTGGATCGCCGTGGTTCCGAAGATCGCGAACCAGACGAGCGAGATGGCGGCCGGAACGAGGATGACGACGGAGACGAACTGGCGCAGCGTGCGGCCGCGCGAGATCTTGGCGATGAACATGCCCACGAACGGCGACCACGAGATCCACCACGCCCAGTAGAAGATCGTCCAGCTCGACAGGAACATCTGCGCCTCGTCGCCCTGCGACGCCGACCGCGCGACCATCTCGGGCAGGTCGCCGAGGAACTGCACGGCGACCGAGGGGATGACGTTGAGGATCAGCAGCGTGGGTCCGACGAAGAACACGAAGAACGCGAGCAGCAGCGCGACGACCGCGTTGATGTTCGACAGCGCGCGGATGCCCTTCGAGACACCCGAGACCGCCGAGGCGATGAAGCACGCGGTGAGCACGGCGATCGCCGCGATGAGCACGCCGTTGCCGAGTTCGCCGATGCCGCTGACGATCTCGACGCCGTGACCGATCTGCAGGGCTCCGAGCCCGAGCGAGGCGGCGGTGCCGAAGAGGGTGACGATGATCGAGAAGATGTCGATCGTGCGGCCGAGGGGTCCGGTGGTGCGGCCTTCGCCGAGCAGCGGCGCGAAGATCGAGGAGATCAGGGGCGTGCGGCCACGACGGAACGCGCCGTAGGCGATCGCGCCGCCGACCAGCGCGTAGAACGCCCATGCCTGAGGACCCCAGTGATACAGCACCTGCGCCTGCGCGGTGTGCATGGCCTCAAGGGTGTTCGCCTCGACGGTTCCGGGCGGCGGGTCCTCGAAGAAGGTGAGCGGCTCAGCGGCGCCCCAGAACACGAGACCGATGCCCATTCCTGCGGCGAACAGCATCGAGATCCACGAGAACATCGAGAACTCGGGCTCCTCGTCGTCGCGGCCCAGCGGGATCCGTCCGTAACGGCTGAAGCCGACGAACAGCATGAAGACCAGGATGACGGTGGCGATGGTCGTGAAGAAGAAGCCGAAGTACTCGACGACCCACGCGAGAACGGTCGAGGTCGTGCCCGAGAGGTTGTCGCCGGCGAACACGCCCCACGCGATGAACGCGAGGGTCAGCGCGACGGCGACGCCGAAGACGAGCGGATCGGTGCGGTAGGTGCGTCCGGTCTCTTCGACCGAGACGCCGGGAACGAGTGCCGGGTGCACACCGCGCGGCGGCACCGCGGCGATGTCGCGGACGATCTTCTGTGCGGCTTCGGTGGCCTTCGCAGCCTGCCTGATCGCGGCGGTGGAGGTCTTCGGAGGGTTGTTCCGCGTGGGCGTCTTCTCGTCCGGAGTGTCCATGGGAACCCATTCTCCCATGCCGGCATTCTGGGCCCTGAGGGGCGCGTCAGCGCGAGCGACGACCGCCGAAGACCGAGTGCAGCAGCGGCAGCGCCGAGGCGCAGATAAGGGTGATGCCGAGGGGCGGCAGCGGCGTGACGAGCAGCGCGCCACCCACGAGCATCGCAGCGAACAGCACACCCGATCCGATGCGGCGGGCGATGCCCTCGAGCCGGTCGAGGCGGCGCTCGAGGGCCGAGGTGTCGAACGTGACGTTGCCGTCGTCGACGCGGGTGATGATCGCGTCGATGCGCTTCGGCAGGCGATACGTCACCGCCATCGTCTCCATGGCCTGCTGGGCCATGTCCTGCACGAGATTTCCCGATTCGTCGCGCAGCAACCGTGCGGCGTAAGGCTCGGCGGCATCCCATACGTTGAACGACGGGTCGAGGCTCGAGCACATGCCCGAGGTCAACGACACCGCACGGATGAGCAGCAGCATGTTCTCGGGAAGCTGCAGCGGAAGCGAGCGCACCATGTCGCCGAACTCGTCGGCGAAGTCGGTGAACTCCCGCGGATCGACCTTGCTGAGCTCGGCGAAGCCCATGCCGCCGAAGCGGGCGAACAGCGCGCGCAGGGCACGCTCGAGCTCGGCGGTGTCGGCGGAGGGAAGCAGCACGCCGATCTCCTGCGCCGCTGTGACCAGGCCCCGGCTGTCACGACCGGCGACCGCGATCAGCAGCGTGCGCAGACCGTCGCGCAGGTTGTCGGGCACCTCGGCCATCATCCCGAAGTCGATGAACGTGAGGCGGAAGTCGCGGCCGGTCGAGGAGTCGGCCTCCGGCGTCACGAAGATGTTGCCGGGGTGCGGGTCGGCGTGCACGAAGCTGTGCGTGAACACCTGGTCGAACATGACCTCGGCGAACACGTCGGCGACCGCCGACGGATCGATGCCCGCTGCCCGCAGAGCATCTGTGTCGTTGATCTTGATCGCGGTGACATCCGAGAGCGTGAGCACGCGTCTGGTCGAGCGCTCCCAGACGATCTCGGGGGCGCTGACGCGTGGATCGCCGGCGAAGTTCTCGCGGAATCGCTCGGCGCTGGCTGCCTCGTGCAGGTAGTCGATCTCTTCGATGCTGGTCTGCGCGAACTCCTCGACGAGGCCGGGGGCGTCGACCCGATCGGAGACCAGGCGCACGCGCATCGCCCAGCGGGCGACGCGGCGGAGTGCCGCGAGATCGACCGCCACGATCTCGTCGATGCCGGGGCGCTGCACCTTGACGACGACGCCTGCGAGACCGGTGTCGGCCGCATCCTGGGCGGAGAGGCGGGCGCGGTGCGCCTGTCCGAGGGATGCCGCGGCGACCGGCATCTCGTCGAACCAGGCGTAGGCCTGCTCGAGCGGCATCCCCAGCTCGGCTTCGGCGGCGGCGCGAATGCCGGCGAACGGCACCGCAGGAACCTCGTCCTGCAGCCCTTCGAGTTCTTTGGTGATCTCGGGTGGCAGCACGTCGAGGCGCGAAGACATGAACTGCCCGACCTTGATCATGAGGCCGCCGAGTTCGACCGCGAGCACGTGGAAGCGCTTCGCGAAGCGCTGCATCCGAGGCGCGCGGGTGCGCTCCGAGATCGAGCTCATCCCGAACCGCGGCAGGACGAGCTCGAACCACCAGACCTTGAGGAACTCGCGCGCCGCGAACGACAGGATGCGGCGGTACCGGGCACGATGGGCGCCCTGCGCCGCAGCATCCGTCATGTGTCGTCCCTGGGTCGTGTGCGATCAGTCCTGAGCGAGGATCGAGTACAGCCTACGGCGGGCCTCATCGAGGATCTCGACCGCCTGCTGCACCTGCTCGGTGCTGCCGCTGCGACCGACGGCGGCTGCTGCCGCGGCGAGATCGACTCCGGCCTTCGGCAGCGCGCTGTAGCGGGGGTTGTCGTGCGAGCCCTCGCTCTTCGCCTGCGACTCCCAGGGCGCACGGGTCTCGGTGTGCTCGGACACCACCGCACGGCCCGCCTCGGTGAGGGAGTAGGTCTTGCGACCGTTCTGCTCCTCGGCCTCGATGAGTCCTTCGTCGGCGAGCAGCTGCAGGGTGGGGTAGACCGAGCCTGCGCTCGGCTTCCACGAGCCGCCGCTGCGATCGGCGATCTCGTTGATGATCTGGTAGCCGTGCATCGGCTTCTCGGCGAGGAGCGACAGCACCGCGGTGCGGACGTCGCCCTTGGCCATGCGAGTGCCGCCGCTGGGGCGCTGCTCGAAGGACTTGCGGAGCTGCTCCATGGCATCGAAGATCGCGGATGCGGGTCCGCCCTGGCCCGAGCCGAAGCCGGATCCGCCGAACGGGTTCGAGGGGAATGCGTTGTTCATGATGACCTCCCGGAAATGGTGAGCGATAGTCAACGATATATCGTTGAGGCTGAAAGTGGGGTGGGAGTCTCGATCCGGAGACGAACTTCGGCGGATGTGTCGATCGGCCTGCTGCTCGATCGTCACCTCTCTGTACGCTGACCGTCGAACAGTGAGGAAGAGACATGCGCTACACACTGCTGTTGCATTACGAAGAGCTCGATGCCGAGACTCTGGGCGCCGAAGCGCTCGCAGAGGGCCAGGCCGCGTTCGCGAGCTACGCCGCCACCCTGCAGTCCGCGGGAGCGCTCATCTCCGCCGAGGTTTTGCAGCCGTCGGCGGTCAGCACCACCGTGCGCATGCGCGACGACGCTCTGCAGGTGCAGGACGGCCCGTTCGCCGACACCAAGGAGCAGCTCGGCGGCACGGTCGTCATCGACGTGCCCGACCTGGATGCCGCGATCGCATTCGCGCGCCAGGCCCCGCCGGCGTTCTGGGGGGCGGTCGAGATCCGCCCGGGCGCCGTGTTCACGGTCGACGGCGTCTGGACTCCGAACCGATGATCCCGGAGGGGGTCCGGGTCGCTGCAGAGACTGCGGCGCGGACCTCCTATGGCCGGCTCGTCGCGGTGCTCGCGGCGCGGTCGGGCGACCTCGCGCTTGCCGAGGACTCCCTGTCGGCAGCGTTCGAGGAGGCGCTGAGGCGCTGGCCGGATGCCGGTATTCCCGACAACCCGGACGGGTGGTTGATGACTGTGGCCAGGAACAGACTGCGCGACGTGTGGAAGTCGGCGGCGGCGAGAGCATCCGCTCCGGTGGACGAGGAGAGCGCCCGCGTCGATCCCCTCGCCGACTACGACCCGCTCGCGATCGGCGACAAGCGACTCGAGCTGCTGTTCGTGTGCGCGCATCCGGCGATCGATCCGGCTGTTCGTGCACCGCTCATGCTCCAGACCGTGCTCGGATTCGAGGCAGCCGAGGTCGCGCGCGCATTCGCGGTTCCGTCCACGACGATGGCACAGCGACTGGTGCGGGCGAAGCGCCGCATCACGGACACCCGCATCCCGTTCGTGATTCCCGATCGCCGCTCGATGCCTGAGCGATTGCCCGCGGTGCTGGAGGCGGTCTACGGATGCGCCGCGCTCACCTGGCGCGGCGACGCCGAGTCGATGGCGGGCGAGGCGCAGTACCTGGCCGTCACCCTGGCGGGTCTTCTCGAGGACGAGCCGGAGGCGTGGGGGCTGGCCGCCCTCACGACGCTGACTCTGGCACGGCGCTCTCGCGCGTTCGTCCCGCTGGACGAACAGGATCCGCAGTCCTGGGACGCGGCGCTGATCGCGGAGGGCGAGGCGTATCTGCGGCGAGCGCGGCCGAGCGGTGCGCCGGGACGATTCCAGCTCGAGGCGGCGATCCAGGCGGTGCACTGCGACCGGCTGCGCAGGGGGGTGATCGACTGGAACTCGCTGCGGATGCTGTACGCCGCGCTTCTCGCGGTCGCGCCGACCCTCGGGGCCCGGGTCGCGGCCGCCGTCGTCACCGGCCGCATCGACGGAGCGGAGGCGGGCCTCGCCGCGCTTCCGGCCCACGCAGAAGCCTTCCAGCCGTACTGGGCTGCGCGGGCGGGGCTGCTCGCCGAGGCCGGACGCGATGCCGGCGAGGCCTACGCACGGGCGATCGCGCTCGCCGACGACGACGCCGTCATCACGTTCCTCCGCCGTCGCGCGGCGGCCCACGCACGATCCCGCTGACGGGCACGGCACAGGCCCTGCACGCACATGCCGCTGAACGCAAGCCCCGTGCGCTCCATAGCCGACGGTGTTTGACTGCTATCGATGTCGCCTTCCCCTGCCGTTTCCCCGCCGCCCTCGTCGATCCGAGTGAGCGTCGTCGTTCCCGTGTTCCGTCCGGGAGCGGCGTTCGATGAGCTCATCGCGTCCCTCGATCGGCAGACGCTCGATCACGACCGGTTCGAGGTGCTGCTCTGCGATGACGGCTCCGGCGAGGAGACGGCTGCTCGACTGGTCGAGATCGCTCGTGATCGCCGCTACGTGCGCGTTGCCTACCTGCCGCATTCGGGGTGGCCGGGAACGCCGCGCAATCACGGGATCGACGATGCGCGCGGCACGTACATCCAGTTCGTCGATCAGGACGACTGGCTCTACGACGGCGCCCTCGAGGCGCTCTGCGACTACGCCGACGAGCATGCATCCGATGTCGTGGTCGGCAAGGAGATCGGCATCGGCCGACCGCTTCCGAGTCGCATCTTCCGCCGCGACATCCCCCGCGCCCGCCTCGGCGAGGATCCGCTGCTCGAGATGCTGACGCCGCACAAGATGTTCCGCACCTCGTTCCTGCGCGAGAAGCGCATCCGATTCCCCGACGGCAAGGTGCGTCTCGAAGACCATCTGTTCGTGATGAGGGCGTACTTCGAGGCGTCGACCATCTCGATCCTCGCGAGCCGCCCCTGCTACGCGTGGGTCAAGCACGCGGGCAGTGCCAGTTCGTCGCGGATCGAACCCGAGACGTACTTCCCGCATCTCGAGGCCGTGCTCGACCTCGTCGAGCGCTACACCGAGCCGGGACGACTGCGAGACCGGCTGCTGCGGCACTGGTTCCGCGGCAAGATCCTCAAGCGCGTCTCGGGCAAGAAGTACGCCGGATACCCCGAGGAGTACCGCCAGCGACTGCTCGACGTCGTCATCCCGCTCTCACGTCGCCGCTTCGGACCCGGCGTCGATGGTGGCCTGGCTTTTCCGAACCGCATCCGAGCGGCACTGCTGCGCGCCGATCGACGCGCCGACCTGCTGAGCTTCGCACGATTCGAGGCCGAGCTCACCTGCCGGGCGGTCGTGACGTCGGCCCGGTGGTCGCGGGGCGGCGGTCTGTATCTGACCGTCGACGTCTCGATCACCCGCGACGGGCAGGATGCACTCGTCTTCGAGCCGGGAACCGGCGTGATGACGTCGCTGCCGATCGCGATGGACGGCCTTCCCACGGGTCTTCTCGAGGCCACGCGCGAGATGTCCAACGATCACGTCGAGCTCGTGTGGCGCGACGAGACCGCCGCCATCGAGCGTCGTGTGGCCACCCTGCACCCGCGCAGCCTCGACGCCCTTCGCATCGCGATCGACCCGTTGAAGGTGTTCCGGCCCGACGACGAGTCACGCGGGGCGAAGCTCTTCGTGAGAGTGCGACGAGCGGGATGGACCTTCGACGTCCCCCTCCGTGCGGATGCCGCGACCCTCGCCGCCGCAGGACGCTCGCCCCTGCTCGCCGGCCGCACGTGCACGCCGGTTGCGGGGCGCGGCGGTGCCGTCGAGCTGCGCAGGCAGTACCCCGGCGGCCGGCTCAAGGATCTCGCAGGCCGCGCTGTGCGCCGGGTGCGGAGCACGTCGCGCACGAAGTGACCGGGGCTCAGCGCGGCAGCGTGAGCACCTCGGCCCCGAGCTCGGTGATGGCGATGGTGTGCTCGGTGTGGGCCGTGCGGCATCCGGTCGCGCTGCGCAGCGTCCAGCCGTCGTCGTCGGTGATCAGGCGGTCGGTGTCGGCCATCACCCACGGTTCCAGGGCGAGCAGCAGGCCGGGGCGGAGTCGGTAGCCGCGGCCGGGGCGTCCGTCGTTGGCGACGTGCGGGTCCTGATGCATCGTCGACCCGATGCCGTGGCCGCCGAACTCGAGGTTGATCGGGTAGCCCGCGTCGCCGAGCACCGTGCCGATCGCGTGCGAGAGATCGCCGATGCGGGCTCCGGGTCGCGCTGCGGCGATGGCGGCGGCGAGCGCACGCTCGGTCGCATCGATCATGGCGAGGTCGGCGGATGCCGCATTGTCGCCGACGACGAAGCTGATCGCCGCGTCCGCCGCCACGCCGCGCAGCGTGACGGCCAGGTCAAGGGTGAGCAGGTCGCCGTCGACGAGGACGTGATCGTGCGGCATCCCGTGCAGCACCGCGTCGTTCACGGCGGTGCAGACGTAGTGACCGAAGGGACCCCGGCCGAAGGACGGGGCGTAATCGACGTAGCAGGACTTCGCGCCGGCATCGTCGATCATCTGCTTCGCCCAGCGGTCGAGGTCGAGCAGGTTCACGCCGACCACCGATCGCTCCTTGAGGGACTGGAGGATGCCGCCGACGAGAGCGCCTGTGTCTCTCGCGCGAGCCAGTTCGTCGCTGTTCAGGATCTCGATCATGGGGGTGTCTCCGCATCGGGTGCGCCGGTGTTCCGATAACTATCCCGGTAATACTATCCCGGTATTACAATGGGCACATGATGGTTCGGATGCCCCTCACCCCCGCCGAGGTCGAGCGCGGCGAGCGCCTCGGCGCCCTGCTGCGGCGAGCGCGCGGTAAGCGATCGATGCTGAGCGTCGCCCTCGACGCCGGAGTCTCGCCCGAGACGCTGCGCAAGATCGAGTCGGGTCGCGTGGCGACTCCCGCCTTCTCGACCATCGCAGCGATCGCGGGGGTGCTGCATCTCTCTCTCGACGCGGTGTGGTCCGAGATCGAGCCGGCAGTGCACGCTGTCGGTCGCACCCAGGTCGCATCCTGAGATGGCGCATGCGCTGATCACGGGCAGCTCGCGAGGCATCGGCCGCGCGGTGGCCCAGACATTCGCCCGGCGGGGCGACCGGGTGGTCGTGCATTACGCGCGGGATCGGGTCGCGGCCGAGGAGACGCTCGCGTCACTCGATGGCTCGGGCCATGCGATCGTCGGCGGTGATCTCGGGGAGGCGACCGAGGCGCAGCGCGTGGTCGACGAGGCCGTCGCCGCCCTGGGGTCTCTCGACATCCTGGTGAACAATGCCGCCGTGGCACCGAGTGCGGCGAACGCGCATCGCGTCGATGCGGCGACTTACGACGAGTGGCAGGCCGCGTGGTCGGAGATGGTCTCGGTCAACCTGCTCGGTGCGTCGAACGTGACGATGCTGGTCGCGCAGCACATGATCTCGCGGCGGGCGGGCGGAGCGATCGTCAACGTCGGCTCGCGAGGCGCATTCCGCGGCGAGGCCGACCACCCGGCATACGCCGCAACCAAGGCAGGCCTGCAGGCGTTCGGGCAGTCGATGGCACTGGCGCTCGCACCCCACGGCATCTCGGTCACATCGGTCGCCCCCGGCATGGTGGCGACCGATCGACAGTCGGCGAAGCTCGAGGGGCCGCAGGGCGACGGCATCCGCGGGCAGAGTCCGTTCGGTCGCGTGGGCACCCCCGAAGAGGTGGCGGATGCCGTCGCCTACCTCACCTCGCCCGCAGCCGTGTGGGCCTCGGGCACCGTGCTCGACCTCAACGGGGCCTCGTACTTCCGCTGAGCTCGCGGGTTCGAATCTGCTCCCGGGCGCGCGAGGCCTGCACGGCGTCGCAGAATCGCAGTCGCTGCGCATGCTTCCCATAGATCGCTGCGCCAGGAGCGCAGATCTGCGACATGATGCAGACCGGTCGGGCCGGAGCTCTACCCGCGCAGCACGGAGTCCAGCAGGCCGGGGAACAGCTCGTCGAGGTCATCACGCCGCAGCGTCAGCATCCGCCTCCGGCCGTTGGGCTCGTTGCGGATCACGCCCGCCTCACGCAGGACCTTCATGAAGTGCGACTTGGTGGACTTCGGGAGGTTCGGGTCAGTCGCATGGCACTCCGCCATGTCGAGCGGACCGTCGGCGAGCTGACGCGCGATCGCCAGACGCTCGGGGTCGCTGAGGGCGAAGAGCACGTCGGTCAGCTGGATCTCCGATCGCTCGGGGTGCGGGAGTTCGCCTGGCATGGTTCGAGAATAGTTGAACAATCACAGGAAGGCGAGTACGCTCCGATAGTTCGATGAATCTCGAACCGATACTGCGGGAGCACCTATGACCACCACGTCACCGATCGACACGACAGCGACGGGGCCCGCGCTTCGTCGCCCGCGCTTCGGATTCGCACTGGCCGTCGTGACGCAGATCGCGATGATGATGGGCGCGAGTGCACCGTCGCCGTTCTACCCCGTGCTCGCGGCAGAGATCGGGTTCGGCGCGATCGTCATCAGCGCCGTCTTCGCCGTCTACGCCGTCGCCCTGCTGCTTGCCCTGCTCACCGCTGGGTCGCTGTCCGACCACATCGGGCGGCGCCCTGTCGCCATCGGCGGGCTTCTGGTGCTCGCCGCAAGCATGGTGCTGTTCTGGCATGCCGACACGGTGGCCACACTGATGCTCGCCCGCATCCTGCAGGGAGCCGCGAGTGGCGTGCTCATCGCCGCGCTCTCGGCCGCCGCACTCGACCTCGCCCCCGGCGGCCGCTCGAGGGTCGCCGCGCTGTGGAACGCCCTCAGTCCCGGCATCGGCCTCGCCCTCGGCGCGCTCGTCGCGGGCATCGCGCTGGACGTGACCGGACAGCCGCTGCTCGACGTATTCGCCCCGTTGACCGCCCTGTACCTCGTGCTCGCGGTGCTCTTCTTCCTGGCACCCGAGACTGCGCCGCTGCGGCCGGGAGCCCTGGCGTCGCTGAGCTTCCGGCTGTCGGTGCCCGCCGGCATCCGCTCGGACTTCTGGCGCGGAGCTCCTGCGATCATCGCCGGCTGGGCGACGGGCGGCCTCTTCCTCTCACTCGGCGCGAACATCGTGCGCACCCAGCTCGGCGGCGAGGCGCACGTCTGGCAGGGACTCGCCGTCGCGATGCTGGCTGGCGTCGGCGCAATCACCGCATTCCTCTTCCGCAACCGGCGCCCGCGCACCTCGGTGATCTTCGGCACCGCGGCGCTCGCTGTCGGCACCGCGCTGTCGCTCTGGGCGCTCGCATCGGGATCGCTCCCCTTCTACCTCGCCGCGACCGCCGTGACCGGCATGGGCTTCGGCACCGCCTTCTCGGGTGTCGTCGCCTCGCTCGCACCGCGCATCCCCCCGACCGACCGCGCCGACACGTTCGCCGTGATCTACCTGCTCGCCTACCTCGCCTTCGGCGTGCCTGCGGTCGTCGCCGGCATGCTGGTCGGACTCTTCGGACTCGGTGCAGTGTGCGTCGGATACGGCGTCGCAGTGATCGCTCTCGCCGTGACCGCACTGGTTCTGCGGGTGCGTCGGGCGGAGTAGGCGGGGCGGCCCGGTCGATCGCTCCATCCGTCCTTGCTCCATCGAACGATTAACGATAGATTTCTGCTGTTGTTCGATGAAAGGTGGTGTCATGGCGAAGTCAACGATCGTCGTGCTGCAGGTCGTGATCGCGCTGGCTCTGGTCGGATCCGTGGCAGTGCAGGCGTTGATCGTGCCGCTGTTGTGGCTCGACCTCGCCGGCGAAGAACTGTGGGGACGGATCGCCTTCGTGTCGATCGTCGTGCTCGGCGTCGGCACTCTGCAGGTCTTCGGCATCTGCGTATGGATGCTGCTGACGAAGGTGCGGCGCGGATCGATCTTCTCGACCTCGTCGTTCCGCTACATCGACGTGATAATCGGCGCGATCCTGGTCGCCGCTGCCCTCATGTGGACCCTCGCGGCGATCCTCGCTCCCGGCTCGGCGGCACCCGGCCTGGTTGCGCTCATCGGTGGCGGCGGTGTGGTGCTGGCCGGCATCGCACTGCTGGTCGTCGTGATGAAAGCGCTGCTGCGGCAGGCGATCGACCGCGATGTCGAGGCGCAGGCGCTGCGGTCCGAGCTCGACAACGAGGTCATCTGATGCCTGTGGTGGTCGACATCGACGTGATGATGGCACGGCGCAAGATGGGTGTCGGCGAGCTGGCCGAGCGTATCGGGATCACCCCGACGAACCTGGCCGTGCTGAAGAACGGGCGCGCGAAGGCCGTGCGGTTCTCGACCCTGGATGCTCTGTGCGAGGTCCTCGAGTGCCAGCCCGGCGACATCCTCCGCTGGGAGGCGTGAGGCGATAGCGGAGGCGGATGCGGATGCGGATGCGGGACGCTGCCGCGCCTACCGCGCCGCGAGCAGCTCGCGCAGTCGCGCGGCCTCACCCTCGGGCATCCCGTACCCGTGCTCGGGCGCCGGGTACGCCCCGCTGCGCACCTCGTCGGCGTAGGCCGCGACGCCCGCGACCGACACCCCGCGCACATCGGCGTAGCGCTTGACGAACTTCGCAGCGCCGCCGGCGTAGATGCCGAGGAGGTCGTGGAAGACGAGCACCTGGCCGTCGGCATCCGCTCCGGCTCCGATGCCGATCAGCGGAATGCGCAGCAGCGGCGCGAGTGCGGCGGTGACCTCGGACGGCACGGCTTCGATGACGAGCAGCGAGACTCCGGCATCCTGCAGCGCGAGGGCGTCGTCGATCACGGCGAGCGCCGCCTCGGCGGTGCGCCCCTGGGCGCGGTATCCGCCGAGCGAGGTCGCGGTCTGCGGCGTGAGCCCGACGTGGCCCACGACGGGGATGCCGGCATTCACGAGTGCCCGCGCGCGGTCGACCGTCGTGCCGCCGCGTTCGATCTTGACCAGGTCGACGCCGGCCTCCTTGATGAAGCGCTGCGCGGTGGCGAGGGCGAGCTCGTCCGACGCCTCATAGGATCCGAAGGGCAGGTCGCCGACGAGCAGCGGCTTCGCGAGTCCCCGCCGCACGGCCTTCGTGAGCATGAGCATCTCGTCGGTCGTGACGGGCACGGTGCTGTCGTAGCCGAGCACGGTCATCGCGGCCGAGTCGCCGACGAGCACCAGGTCGACGCCCGCCTCCTCCACGATCTGCGCACTGGGGAAGTCATAGGCGGTGACCATGACGATCGGCTCGCCGGCATGCTTCTTGGTGTCGAGATCCCGCAGGGTCAGTCGCTTCGTCGGGGCGGCGTGGGCGCTCATGGCGTGAACCCTCTCAGCAGATGGTTGTCGATCAGTCGGGCAGCGCCGACGCGGGCGGCGACGAGCAGCAGGGCATCGCGTTCGACGCCGGTGACGGGCTGCAGCGTCTCGGCATCCCGGAGTTCCAGGTACTCGACGTCGATTCCCGCCTCGGCGAGAACAGCCTGAGCTGCGGACAGGATGTTGCCCCCCGAACGGTGTGCCGAATCCGCCGCGTCGAGCGCGCGGTTCAGCGCGGTCGCCTGGGCGCGAGCATCCGGGTCGAGGTAGACGTTGCGCGAGCTCATGGCGAGTCCGTCTGGTTCGCGGACGATGGGGCAGGCCTCGATGCGCACGTCGAGGTCGAGGTCGCGCACGACCCGGCGGACGACGAGCACCTGCTGCGCATCCTTCTGGCCGAAGTAGGCGACGTCGGGCCGCACGACGCCGAACAGCTTGGTCACGACGGTGGCGACGCCGTCGAAGTGGTGCGGTCCGCGGCTCGCGCCATCGAGCACCTCGGTGATGCCCGCGACGTGGATGGTCGTGGCGAAGCCGTCGGGATAGATCTCGGCGGGCTCGGGGGCGAACAGGATGTCGACGCCCGCGGCCTCGGCGAGCGCAGCGTCGCGGTCCTCGTCGCGCGGGTAGGTGCTGAGGTCTTCGTTCGCGGCGAACTGCGTCGGGTTGACGAAGAGCGAGACGACGACGAGGCCGTTCTGCTCGCGGGCCGCGCGCATGAGCGAAAGATGGCCCGCGTGGAAGGCCCCCATCGTGGGGACGAGCCCGACGGTCTTGTCGTCACCTCGCGCGTCGCGCACCGCGGCGCGCACATCGGCGATCGTGCGGAGGATTCTCATGACCGGGGCTCCTCGGTGGGGGACGTGAGAGCAGCGCCGGGCACGCGCCCGGCGACCGAGCGGGTGGCGGCGGCGAGTGCGTCGAACAGGTCGACGTAGTCGGCGGATGCTGCGCGCTGCCGCTCCACGGTGTCCTCGTCGCCGCGCACGATCGGTCCGGTGAGCGCGGCCACCGCACCCGAGGCCGCCCAGTTGTCCACCGTCCGGCGCACGAGGGGTGCGAGGTTCGCGCGGTCGACCCCGGCATCCTTTGCGAGGTGCTCGGCCGCATCGAGCACCGTGAGCACGAAGTTCGAGGCGAAGGATGCGGATGCGTGATACTCCGCGCGGTGGGCATCGTCGACGCGGAACGGGTTCGTGCCCAGGGCCTGCGCCAACTGCTCCGCCACCGCGAGCGCCTCAGGCGTGCGGCCATCGACGGCGACGCCGATGCCGCGGAAGACCTCGGGCGACTCGGTGCCCGTGAAGGTCTGCAGCGGGTGGAGGCTCAAGTCGACGTCGGCGAGCGGCGTCGCACCCGACACGTGAGCGACGAACCGCGCATGAGGTCGCACGGCGAAGGCCAGCGCCGCGATCGCCGAATCGGGGACGCAGAGGAGCGCGATATCGGCATCCGGCATCCGGTCTTCTCGACGAAGCGGCCCGAGAACGACGAAGCCCGCTGCGCGCAGGGCCCGGGCGAGTACGCCGCCGAGACGGCCCGCGCCGACGATGGCGATGGTCGTTCCAGGAGTGAGGGCAGGGGTGCTGTGCATGTCGTTTCCCGGGCCGAAACGGTCGGCGCGGATGGGACGAGTATCCGCCCGAGACGGGGGGAGCGCAAAATCTGGGAGCAGATAAGCAAGCAGAGACGCACGCTTTCTTAATCTTCTGCACATCAAGGTCGAATCTCAATGGTCTTTTCGCTCCTGCCATTCGGCCACCGACTCGGATCGCGTATGACTGCGCGAAAGAGTGATTGACCAATCACTCTCCCTGCGGGTACAGTCGACGCATGACGACTCGCAGCCCGATCCTCTCGACCGCGGACGTCCGCCGCCCTCTCGTCGCGGCGGCGGCCCTGACCGCGTTCGCCAGGGGCGGGTACTTCCGCACGACTGTGGCCGACGTGGCTCGCGAGGCGAAAATCTCTCCGGCCTACGTGTTCAAGCTGCATTCGAGCAAGGAGCAGCTGTTCGTCGCCGCACTCGAGGCGTGCTTCGAGCGGATCATCGAGGCCCTGAATGCCGGAGCCGACACCGCCGAATCACCTCGGCCCGACGACGTGCTCGACGCGATGGGCGAGGCCTACGCCGACCTGATCCGCGACCGCTCGCTGCTCATGCTGCAGGTCCACGCGCAGTCCGCGGCCGAGACGCCCGAGATCGGGGACGCGCTCCGCGCAGGACTCGCGAAGGTGACCGAGTTCGTGCGGCAGCGATCGGCGGGGAGCGACGACGCCGTGCAGCGCTTCATCGCCTACGGGCAGCTCTGCCACCTGATCGTCACCGCCCGGGTCGACGAGAGCAGCGCGCCGTGGGCGAAGATCGTCGCACACGGCATCCGTCACCCTGAGTGAACCACCCCTCCCGCCTCCGTTCTTCATGCCCTCAAGAGTGAGTGACCACTCACTAACCATCTGACGAAGGAGATCATCATGACCCTCACCAGCCCCACCCCCACCCCCACCGCGATCGGACGCAGCGACCGACGCTGGCTCGCGCTGAGCTTCCTCGCTCTCGCTCAGTTCCTCGTCGTGCTCGATGCGTCGATCGTGAACATCGCTCTGCCCGTGCTCGGCGAGCAGCTCGCCATGAGCACCGCCGCACTCGCCTGGGTGATCACGGCCTACGTGCTCGCATTCGGCGGCCTGCTGCTGCTCGGCGGGCGCCTCGCCGACCGCTACGGCCACCGCCGCATCTTCCTTCTCGGCGTGGTCGGGTTCGTCGCGGCATCCGCTCTGGCGGGGTTGTCGTTCTCGAGCGAGATGCTGCTCGCGGCTCGTGCACTGCAAGGTGCGTCGGCGGCGCTGCTCGCCCCGTCGGCTCTGGCCCTGCTGACCCAGCTGTTCCCGGACTCCCGCGATCGCTCGAAGGCGCTTGGCGTGTGGGGTGGGGTGGCCGGCATCGGCTCGGCGGCAGGCGTGCTCCTCGGTGGCGTGCTCACCGCGACGTTCGGATGGCAGTCGGTGTTCTTCGTGAACGTGCCCGTCGGCATCCTGGTGCTCATCGCCGTGCCACTGCTGATCTCGCGTGACGTCGCATCGGATGCCGGAAGGCTCGACGTGTGGGGTGCGGTCACCATCACCGGCGCGCTCGTCGCGGTGGTGGGCGCGCTCAGCGCGATCGAGCAGGTCGGAGTCGCGCATCCGCTCCCGCTGGTGCTGCTCGTCGCCGCAGTGGCCCTCGGCGCAGCGTTCGTCGCGATCGAGCGGCGCACCGCATCCCCGCTGGTTCCGCTCTCGGTGTTCCGCAACCGCAACCTCTCGCTCGGCAACGCGGTCGTGCTGCTCGTCGGCGCGGGCATGGTCGCGCTGTTCTTCGCACTGTCGGTGTACATGCAGGCCGTGCTCGGGTACGACGCCCTCACCACCGGGCTCTCGCAGCTGCCGCTCGCCGGTGCGCTCGTCGTCGTCGCCGGAGTCGTGCCCTCGCTCGTGCAGCGCATCGGGCTGAAGACGACACTGGTCGGATCGCTGCTCGTGCTGGCCGCGGGCCTCGTGTGGCTGTCGTTCGCGCCGGCGGATGCCGCATTCGTGGCCCAGCTGGTCGGACCCACCCTGCTCATCGGCGTGGGACTCGGCGGCGCGTTCGTCACCGCGACGCAGCTCTCGGTCGACGGGGTCGAGGGCGGTGAAGCCGGGCTCGCCGGCGGTCTCGTGAACACCAGTCAGCAGATCGGTGGCGCTCTGGGCCTCGCCGTGCTCGGAACGGTCGCCTCGCTGCGGACCGAAGCGCTGAGCGCGGCCGGCGTCGAGACGCCCGAGGCCCTCACGGGCGGGTTCTCGTGGCTGTTCCTCGGGGCCGCGGCCATCACGGCGGTCGGCGCGGTCGTCGCCGGGTTCTCGCGCAAGGGGTGAAGGCACCCGGGGCGCCTCGGGCCCCGATCTCAGACGACGACGGATGCCGGGCGGCCGCGAGCCCCCGGCATCCGCCGTACCCTTGAGTGTTCTGCCCCATCCCCGGGCACCTTCTCTGGAGCATCCCCCATGTCTGCACTCGCGGTCGACGATCGCGCCCGCCACCGGGCGAACCCCACTGTTCTGCAGGCGCTGACGAATCCGCGGATGCTGACGCGCGAGGTGCTCGCAGGTCTGGTCGTCGGTCTCGCCCTGATCCCCGAGGCGATCGCGTTCTCGGTGATCGCCGGAGTCGACCCCAAGGTCGGACTGTTCTCGTCGTTCATCATGGCGGTATCGATCGCGTTCCTCGGCGGGCGCCCGGCGATGGTCACCGCGGCGACCGGGGCCGTGGCGCTCGTGATCGCTCCCGTCGCGCCGACCTACGGGATGGACTACTTCATCGCGACCGTCATCCTCGCGGGCGTCTTCCAGGTGATCCTCGGGGTGCTCGGCGTCGCGAAGCTCATGCGGTTCATCCCGCGCAGCGTCATGGTCGGGTTCGTGAACGCGCTGGCGATCTTCGTCTTCAGCTCGCAGTTCCCGCAGCTGATCGATGTGCCGTGGCTCGTGTATCCGCTGGTCGCACTGGGAATCGTCGTCATGATCGTGATGCCGAGGATCACCAAGGTCGTGCCAGCGCCGCTCGTGTCGGTGATCATCGTGACGGGTGTCGTGCTGGCGATGGGGCTCGCCGTGCCGACCGTCGGCGATCAGGGCGAGCTGCCGCGGAGCCTGCCGTCGCTGTTCCTCCCGAACGTGCCGCTCACGTGGGAGACGTTCACGATCATCGCTCCGTTCGCCCTCGGGGTCGCGCTGGTCGGGCTCATGGAATCGCTCCTCACCGCCAAGCTCGTCGACGAGATCACCGACACCCACTCGAACAAGACGCGCGAGTCGTGGGCTCAGGGCGTGGCGAACATGCTCTCGGGGATCTTCGGCGGCATGGGCGGATGCGCGGTGATCGGCCAGACCATGATCGGCGTCAAGGCATCCGGTGCCCGCACCCGCATCTCGACCTTCTGCGCCGGGATCTTCCTGTTCCTGCTCGTCGTCGTGTTCGGCGACTTCGTCGGCACGATCCCCATGGCGGCCCTCGTCGCGGTGATGATCATGGTCGCGATCGGGGCTTTCGACTGGCACTCCGTCACACCGTCGACCCTGAAGCGGATGCCGAAGAGCGAGACGTTCGTGATGGTCGCGACGGTCGTGCTCGTGCTGATCACGCACAACCTCGCGGTCGGCGTCGTCGGCGGCGTGCTGGTCGCCTCGGTGCTGTTCGTGCGTCGCGTGGCGCACTTCGTATCGGTCTCTCGCACTCTGTCGCCCGCGGGCGACGCCGTCACCTACGCCGTGACCGGCGAGCTGTTCTTCGCCTCCAGCAACGACCTGACCACGCTGTTCTCCTATCCGGAGGATCCGGGTCGGGTGATCGTGGACCTGTCGGGCTCTCACATCTGGGATGCGTCGACCGTCGCCGCCCTCGATGCGATCGAGACGAAGTACGCGGCGTTGGGGAAGACGGTCGAGATCGTCGGGATGAATGAGAGCAGCCAGCGGATGCGCGGGCGATTGACCGGCGGGTTCGAGTAGGGCGTTTTCAGACGCTCGAAACATCAGACCGGAGTGTCCTTGGAAAGAATCTGCATGAACTGATTGTTGATGAACAGGCGCTCTCTCCCCATCTTGATGTCGACGAGAACGCCATGCTCGACCAGGGCATTCAGCCACCCCGTTGCCGTGGGCCGAGATACGCCGCAGCGGGATACGACGTCGGCGATTCTGGCGTAAGGATTCTCGAAGAGCACGTCTATCAAGTCGGAGTTGCTTCCGGCGGTGGTGTGCTCTTTGACTTGCAGCCGCATCGTGTTCTGCAGCTCCTGGATCGCATCGATCTTCGCCAGCGTGCGCCGAGCAGTCTCCTCGATCCCCTTCAGGATGAATAGGATCCACTCTTCCCACGCGGCATCGGTCGTGACGGCCAGGAGCAGGCGATAGTACTCATCTTTGTTCTGGATGATGTACCGCGAGAGGTAGAGGATCGGATCGCGCAAGAGCTCAGCCGCCACGAGTTGGAGCACGTTGAGTATGCGTCCGGTACGACCGTTGCCATCCGCGAACGGATGGATCGCCTCGAACTGGTAGTGGCAGATCGCCATGACTACCAAGGGGTCGTAGTCAGCATCGGTATGCACGAACTCGACCCAGTTGCCCAGCTTGTCGAGGATGACCTTCTCACTCGTCGGAGGCGTGTAGATCGCCATGCCGGTGGACTGGTTGCCGATGTATGTTCCGGGCAACCTGCGCACCCCCATATCGCGCTGGTGGATGTTCGTGCACACATCGATCGCGGTGTTGATGGAGATCGGGCGGTCCGCGATAGCCCGCAGCCCGCCGAAAAGCGCCGCCCTGTATCGGAGCGTCTCCTTCGTATCGGCGCTGGCGGAGTGGGCCGCATCATGGGCGAAGCGAAACAGCTCGTCCGTCGTAGTGACGATGTTCTCGATCTCAGAACTGGCTTGCGCCTCGAGCAGGGAGATCGAGTTCACCAGAACCATCGGGTTCTGCATCCGCTTGCTCGCTTCATCCATCGCTGCGAGAGCCGCGCGCGCACGAATCACTCCCTTCAACACCGCTCGCGTTTCGAACTCAGTCTTCGGCGGCAACAGTGGGAGTTCGTTGTACGGCGTCTCAGCGCTCCACGTCATCTGTAAAGACTACTCACACGCTCTCACTACATGTAAAATTTCGGCTCATTTTTTTACACGTTTGTTGAACTGTCCAGATTCCTTTACAGATCGCCGCAAGCCGGGCGGCACCGCGCGCGCTCGACACCCAACACACGCTGCGAGGTCATCACCGCACCAACGAGGGCCGCTTGCTGTCGAACGTCCAGTCGGGCACGAGGTACTGCATGCCGATCGCGTCGTCTCGGGCGCCGAGCCCGTGCTCGACATACAGCTCGTGGGCCTCGGCGAGCCGCGCGCGATCGATCGTGACGCCGAGCCCCGGACGGTCGGGCACACGCACCGCGCCGTCACGGATCTCGGGGGCGTCGAGCGTCAGCTGCTGACCGTCCTGCCAGATCCAGTGCGTGTCGAGCGCCGTGATCTCGCCGGGTGCCGCCGCACCGACCTGCGTGAACATCGCCAGCGAGATGTCGAAGTGGTTGTTCGAATGCGATCCCCACGTCAGGTCGAAGTCGTTGCACAGCTGCGCCACGCGCACCGAGCCTGCCATTGTCCAGAAGTGCGGGTCGGCGAGCGGGATGTCGACGGCATCCGAGCGGATGGCATGCGCCATCTCGCGCCAGTCGGTCGCGATCATGTTCGTCGCCGTGCGCAGTCCGGTGCGCCGCCGGAATTCCGCCATCACCTCTCGCCCCGAGAACCGGCCCTCCGCGCCGCAGGGGTCCTCGGCGTAGGCGAGCACGTCGCGCAGGCGGCGGCCGATGCGCACGGCATCCTCGAGCAGCCACCCGCCGTTCGGGTCGAGCGTGATGCGCGCCTCGGGAAAGCGCTGGGCGAGAGCGGTCACGACGTCGGCTTCGACCTCGCCGTCGAGGACGCCGCCCTTGAGCTTGAAATCCGAGAACCCGTAGCGCTGCTGGGCCGCTTCGGCGAGGCGCACCACGGCATCCGCCGTCATCGCCTCTTCGCGCCGCACGCTCTCCCAGCTGTCGCCGCTCTCGCGCAGATAGGGGAGGTCGGTGCGGTCGGGGTCGCCGATGAAGAACAGATAGCCCAGCATCGGCACGCTCTCGCGCTGCTGCCCGTCGCCGAGCAGCTCGGCGACCGGCACACCGAGGTGCTGCGCGTGAAGGTCGAGGAGCGCGGACTCGATGCCGGTGACGGCGTGCACGGTGGTGCGCAGGTCGAACGTCTGCAGCCCCCGGCCTCCGGCATCGCGGTCGGCGAACCGCGTCGCGATCGACCGCAGCAGCGAACGGTATCGGCCGACCGGCTGCCCCGAGAGCAGCTCGCCGGCCTCGGCGATCGTGCGGCGGATCGCCTCACCACCGGGCACCTCGCCGAGCCCCTCTCGCCCGTCGGAATCCGTCACGACGACGATGTTCCTGGTGAAGAACGGCCCGTGCGCACCCGAGAGGTTCAGCAGCATCGAGTCGTGGCCGGCGACCGGCACGACCTCGATCCTCTCGATGGTGGGAACGGCGCTCATGCCGACGCCTCGCGCCGCCCGTCGAGGAGACGCGGGACGTGCCAGGGGTTGGCATCGCGCAGCGCCTCGGGCAGCAGCTCGTCGGGGATGTTCTGGTAGGCCACCGGGCGGAGGAAGCGATCGATCGCGAGGGTTCCGACGCTCGTCGTGCGCGAGTCGCTCGTCGCCGGGAAGGGGCCGCCGTGCACCATGGCGTGCCCGACTTCGACCCCCGTGGGCCACCCGTTCGCGAGGATGCGCCCGACCTTCTGCTCGAGCACCGGCAGTAGCGCGGCCGCGAGCTCGTGATCGTCGGCGCTCAGCTGCAGCGTTGCGGTGAGCTGCCCCTCCAGCCGCGACGCCGCCTCGACGAGCTCGGCGACATCGCCATAGCGCACCACCAGCGACGCGGCGCCGAAGATCTCCTCCTGCAGCACGGGGTTCTCCTCGAACGATCCGAGGTCGGCGGCGTGGATCACCGGTGCGGGAGCATGCGGGCCATCGCCGTCACCCCCTCGTGCGAGGACCTCCGCGTTGTCGTCTCTCGTGGCGACTCCTTCGCGCCACGCGGCGGCGATGCTCGGCGAGAGCATGGTCTGACCGGTGGCCGCGCGCAGCGTCTCGGACACGGCCTGCAGGAAGGCATCGCCCTCTTCGCCGCGCGGGACGAAGACGATTCCGGGCTGCGTGCACAGCTGTCCGCTGGATCCGGTCGCGCTCTGCACGTACCCCGCGGCGAGCCCTCCGACATCGCCGTCCAGCGCGCCGGGCAGGATGAAGACGGGGTTCACCGAGCTCATCTCGGCGTAGACGGGGATGGGCACCGGCCGCGCCTGCGAGGCGCGCACGAGCGCGAGACCGCCGTCGCGGGATCCGGTGAACCCGACGGCCTGGATCTCCGGATCGGAGACCAGCGCCTGTCCGACGCTGCGACCAGGGCCGAAGATGTGCGAGAAGACTCCCGGGTGCAGGCCGTGCGCGTCGATCGCCCGCGCGATCGCCGTCGCCACGAGCTCGCTCGTGCCCGGGTGTGAGCTGTGCGCCTTGAACACGACCGGGCAGCCGGCTGCGAGGGCGGATGCCGTGTCTCCGCCGGCGGTCGAGAACGCGAAGGGGAAGTTCGACGCCCCGAACACCGCCACCGGCCCGAGAGGGATCTTGCGCTGACGGATGTCGACGCGGGGCACCGGCGTGCGGTCGGGCTGCGCGGGATCGATCCGCACACCGCGGTGCTCGCCGGATCGGACGACCTCGCCGAAGAGGCGCAGCTGCCCGGTGGTGCGCGCACGCTCTCCGAGGAGCCGCGCCTGCGGCAGCCCGGTCTCCTGCATCGCGCGCTCGATGAGCGTGTCGCCGATCGCTTCGATCTCACCCGCGATGGTGTCGAGGAAGGCCGCGTGGGCCTCGGGCTCGAGGCGCGAGAACGTGACGAAAGCCTCTGCGGCGGCCGCCGTCGCTTCGCGAAGCTGATCGACGTCGATCTGCGAGTAGGGCGGATCGAGCTGCTCGTCGGTGTCGGGCGCGATGGCGTGCAGTGCCGAGCCGGTGCCGGCGACGGAGCGCCCGGCGATCGAGGAATGCCCGGTGAGGACGGGAACAGTCATGTCGCTCTCCTTGAATCGAGGGTGGGGACGGTGAGGCTCAGACAGGAACGGACTCGAGCAGCCCGGCGCGATCGAGAAGCTGCAGCAGGTCGGCGTCATCCTGCTCGGACAGGTCGTGCAGCGGCGGGCGGACGGGTCCGACGCCGCGTCCGGTCAGGCGCAGCCCGGCCTTGACGATCGAGACGCCGAAGCCGCGGCCCCGATCGCGGATCGCGATGTAGGGCAGCACGAAGCGACCGAGCTTCTCGGTCACTGCCACTCGGTCCTGGGCACGCACGTCGCGGTAGAACTCGAGGGCGAACTCGGGGACGAAGTTGAACATCGCCGATGAGTACGTGCTCATGCCCATCTGCAGCAGGGGCAGCGCGTAGGTCTCGGCCGTCGGCAGTCCACCCAGGTAGAACAGCCGCTCACCGTTGCGGACGTAGACCGAGGCCAGGTGCTCGATGTCGGCCGTCGCATCCTTGAAGCCGATGACGTTCTCGTGCCGGTCGGCGAGGATCGCCATCGTCTCGGCCGAGTAGATCGCGTTGCCGCGGTTGTAGACGATGATCGCCAGGCGGGTCGATGCGGCAATGGCCGACACGTGCTCCACGAGGCCGCGCTGGTCGCACTCGGTCAGATACGGGGGCAGCACGAGGATGCCCTCGGCGCCTGCCTCCTCCGCCGCTCGGGCGTTCGCGATCGCGTTGCGGGTCCAGCCTCCGGCCGACGCGAGCACCGGCACCTCAGGCCTCGACGACTGCACGGCAGCGCGGACGACGGCCGCGGACTCGGCCGCATCGAGGCTGAATCCCTCACCGGTGCCGCCGGCGGCGAACAGACCGGCGACGCCGAATCCCGCCTGCCACTCGACGTGCTCGCGGTAGCGCTTCTCGTCGAAGTCGAGCTCGGGCGTGAATGCCGTCGCAGGGAACGAGAGAAGGCCTTCGCGAAGGTGGTCGGCCAGCTCGGTGGGCGTGAATCGTGCCACGGTGCACTCCTGGGGTGTCGCGCCGGAGTCCGGCTCGGATCTGAACATTCGTCACGCTATGCGGGAAACGATGCGCCTACAAACCAAATGGTGGATGGATCAATGCACTGCCTGCATCAACGCACAGACATCTCCGGCACCGGCGTGGGCTGGGGCTGGCCCGCGAGGTAGGCCCGGAGGTTCGCGAGCGTGAGATCGCGCATGTCACGCCGCGTCTCGTGCGTGCCGCTGCCGACGTGCGGCAGCAGTGTGACGTCATCGCGGATCAACCGCTCAGGCACATGCGGTTCGTGCGCGAACACGTCGAGACCCGCCCCTGCGATCTCGCCGGCCTCCAGCGCGGTGATCAGTGCGTCTTCGTCGACGACCGACCCGCGGGCGATGTTGACGAGGAACCCGTCCGGCCCCAGCGCGCGGATCACCTCGGCATCCACAAGATTCTCTGTCGAGACCCCGCCCGGGACCGCGACGACGAGCACGTCCGACCGGCCTGCGAGGTCGACGGCGGATGCCACGTGCTCCCACGGCACCCCCTCGACGGGAGTGCGGGTCGTGTAGAGGATCGTCGCGTCGAAGGCCGCCGCGCGCCGGGCGATCGCCTGCCCGATGCGGCCGAGGCCGAGCACGCCGACCGTGCTGCCCGAGAACCGACGCGTCAGCGGGAACCCGCCCGACTCCCACCTGCCCTCGCGGAGGAACCGCTCGGAGGCCCCGAACCGACGGAAGACGTCGAGCATCAACCCGAGCGCCGTGTCGGCGACGCAGTCTGTGAGGACGTCAGGGGTATGGGTCACCCGGATGCCGCGCGCCACCGCCTGGGCGACATCGGTCGTGTCGTATCCCACCCCGAAGTTCGCGACCATCTCGAGGTTCGGCAGCGCCGCCATGAGCGCCGACGGAACTCCCACGCGACCGCTCGTGACCACCGCGCGGACCTTCGCCGCATCCGCCGGATCGAGCGTCGCGAGGTCATCGGGAAGCCGCACGACGGAGTACTCGTCCTGCAGAGTTCGTTCGAGGGAATCCAGCAGCGGCCCCGCCTGAGCGACGGAGCCGGGAGCTGCGGAAGACGGGGAATCGAGGAAGTTCGTCATGGCGCGAGACTAGGGGCAGCCAACGATGCAGTTCCATAAGCGAAGTTGCATGGATTGATGCGTCCGCTGAATCCATGGCCGGAGATCGGCGGAATGTCGCGGATCGCATCCGAGCCCGAGGATGCCGAGCGGCGCCCGCGCCCGACCTCGACCGCCGATGCACCCGACGCATCGGTTGACGGTTCGCTGAGCCGTCTGCGACATTCACAACGAGTCGAGTGCCACCGTGGGCCTCGGCCGTCCCCTACCTGGAGGAACCGATGAAGCTTTCTTCCCCCCGACGCAGCGCGGCCCGAGCGTCTGCCGTCACCGCTGGAATCGCGTCGATCGCCCTGCTCGCATCATGCTCGGTCGCGAACTCCGAGTCGGAAGGCGCCGGCGAGGGCGGCGCCGAAGACACCCTGCGCGTCGTGCTCACGCAGGAGCCCCCCACGCTCGAGGCGTGCGACGCCAACCTCACCTCGACCGGTGTCGTCGTGCGCAGCACGGTGACCGAGCCGCTCGTCGAGCGCAACCCGTCGACCGGCGAACTCGAGCCGCTGCTCGCCACCGAGTGGGAGCAGACCGGCGACACCGAGTGGACGTTCACCGTCCGCGACGACGTCACCTTCCAGGACGGCACCCCCTTCGACGCGGAAGCCGCCGCCTACTCGATCGATCGCGCGGTGAACGGCGACCTCGGCTGCAACGTCGAGGGCTACATCTTCGGCGACGATGACCTCGAGGTCGCAGCCACCGACGCCACGACCCTCACGGTGACGACCCCGAGCCCCGACCCGATCCTCCCGCTGAAGCTCTCGTTCATCGAGATCGTCTCGCCCGACACCTCGAACACCGAGTTCGTGCGCGAGCCCATCGGCACCGGCCCCTACGCGATCGGCGAGTGGCAGGCCGGCACGAAGTTGACCCTCGACCGCAACGACGACTACTGGGGCGACGCTCCGGAATTCGCGTCCGTCGAATACCAGTGGCGTTCGGAGGGCACCGTCCGCGCGGCGATGATCACCAGCGGTGAAGCAGACATCGCCCTCGGCCTCAGCGCCGAAGACGGCATCGGCGACTTCGGCGTGAGCTACCCGAACAACGAGACGATCGCTCTGCGCTTCTCCGGACAGACGGCACCGCTCGACGACATCCGCATTCGCCAGGCGATCAACTACGCGATCGACCGCGAGGGCATCGTCTCATCGCTCTACCCCGACGGTGACGTGGTCGCCGCGCAGCTGATCCCCGAGGGCATCGTCGGCTTCAATGCCGACCTCGAGCCGTGGGAGTACGACCCCGAGAAGGCGAAGGCCCTCGTCGACGAGGCGGCGGCAGACGGCGTCCCGACCGACACGAAGATCCTCATGCCGGTGCGCACCGCGCAGTTCCCGAAGGTCAGCGAGCTCGGCGAGGTCCTGCGCGAGCAGCTCGCCGCCGCCGGTCTCAACGTCGAGCTGCGCATGGTCGACACCACGCAGCACCTGCAGTATCAGCTGAGCCCGTTCGTCACGAACGAGGGCCCCATCTCGATGCTCATCCAGCACGGCAACCAGGCGGGTGACGCGCAGTTCACGGTCGAGCAGTACATGCTCACCGGCGGCGCGCAGGCTGAGTTCGGGGACCCGGGTCTCGACGAGCTCATCACCACGGCACGCACCCTGACCGGCGACGAGCGCCAGGATGCCTATGAAGAGGTCTTCGCCTACGAGCGTGAGAACGTGGTCGCACTCGCGCCGATCGCTCACCAGACGGTGATGCTCGGCCTGGCAGACCGCGTGACGTACGAGCCCAACTCGTCGACCGGCGACGAGCTGCGCATCAAGGAGGTCTCGCTCGCGGGCTGACCGCGAGCGAGAGGGAGAGGCGGGCGACCATGTGGACCTACCTGAGAAAACGGATCCTGCAGAGCGCATTGCCGCTGATCGCCGTCGTACTGGGTGTCTTCGTGCTCGCCCGTCTCACCGGCGATCCGTCGCAGCTGTACCTGCCGCTGAACGCCACCGAGCAGATGCGCGAGGACTTCGCCGCCCGTAACGGCTTCGACCTTCCGCTCTGGCAGCAGATGGGCGACTACTTCCTCGGCGTCCTGCAGCTCGACTTCGGTGTGTCGCTGCGCACCGGAGAGCCCGCCGCCGAGATGGCGCTGCGCGCCTTCCCCGCCACCCTGCAGCTCGCCGCGGTGACGATGGTCCTCGCGATCATCATCGCCATCGTCCTCGGCAGCTGGGCGTCGCTGAAGCCGAACGGCATCGCCGACCGCATCGTGAGCTTCTTCTCGATGACGGCGGCGAGCGTGCCCGACTTCTGGGTGGCGATCCTCGGCATCTGGATCTTCGCGATCACCCTGGGATGGCTGCCGACCTCGGGCACCGACGGCGCGCTCGTATGGATCCTCCCGGTCGCAACGCTCATGCTGCGACCCGTCGGAGTGCTCGCCCAGGTGATCCGCGGGTCGATGGTCACCGTCCTCGGACAGCCCTACATCCAGGTCGCCCGCAGTCGCGGCGCCGGCCAGATGCACATCGTGCAGAAGCACGCGCTGCGCAACGCCGCAGCCCCCGCACTCACCGTGGCCGGTGACCTGACCGTCGGCCTCATCAACGGCGCGGTCGTGGTCGAGTCGATCTTCGGCTGGCCGGGCATCGGCAAGCTCATGATCGACTCGATCCTGCAGCGCGACTTCGCGGTGCTCCAGGCCGCGGTGCTCATCACCGCACTGGCGATCTTCGCCCTCAACATCATCATCGACCTCGGCTATGCGCTGCTCGATCCCCGGGTGCGGCCGACCTCCGGAGCGAAGGCCCGTCGCCGCGGCCCCGGGGCACTCTCCGACACGAAGGCAGAGGTGCTGACGAATGTCTGACAACGCATCGACCGTCACCGTCCTCACGCAGAAGGCGCGCGGATCCCGCTCGTCGGGTCGCGCCAACCTCTGGCAGCTGCTGCTGAAGGACAAGGTCGCCACCGCAGCCGCCATCGTTCTGTCGTTCATCGTGCTCACGGCGATCATCGGTCCGTCGCTGTTCGGCGAGATGGCGCAGCGACAGGACCTCAGCGCACGCAACATGCCCCCGTTCAGCCTCCAGCTCGGGTGGGAGTACATCCTCGGCAGCGACTCCCTGGGTCGCAGCCTGCTCGCCCGCATCATCACCGCGGCGGGAACGACGCTGGGTGTGGCCGCCGCGGCCGTGCTCGTGTCGGCGATCGTCGGCTCGATCTGGGGCCTGTGGGCGGGCTTCCACCGCGGATGGCGCGAGTCGGTCTCGATGCGCATCGCCGACGTCATCATGAGCTTCCCGTCACTGCTGCTCGCCGTGGTGATCCTCTACGTGTTCAACCCCAGCGCGGCGAACATCGTGCTCGTGCTCGCGATCACCCGCATCCCTCTGTATCTGCGCACCGCACGAGCGGATGCCGCCGAGCTGCGCTCGCGCATGTTCGTCGACGCCGCGACGAACTTCGGGGCCACCAACAGGGCCATCGTCTTCCGCCACATCGTGCCGAACGCCCTGCCCACGCTGGTCACGCTCGCAACACTCGAGTTCTGCTATGTGATGCTGGCGGAGTCGTCGCTGAGCTTCCTCGGCATCGGCATCCAGCCGCCCGATGTCAGCTGGGGCCTCATGGTCTCGCAGGGGCGCCAGTACCTCGCCGAGGCGTGGTGGCAGTCGGTGCTCCCCGGTCTCGCGATCGTCATCACCACGGTGTGCGCGAACGTGCTGGCCGCGTGGCTGCGTCTCGCGACCGACCCGGGTCAGCGCTGGCGCCTGCAGAGCAAGAAGCGCCGTCGCGTGATCGGCTCGATCGCTCCGCGTCGCTGATCCTGTGACGCCCGTCGAGTTCGCGCTGCTGGCCGCGGTCATCCTCGTCGCCAGCTGTCTGCAGGGCTCGATCGGGTTCGGCATGGGGATGCTGGCGGCGCCGTTCATCGCGCTGATCGACACGACGCTGCTGCCCGTGCTCGTGATCATGCTCGCGATGGTCGTGACGCTGATCGTCGCGGTGATGGATCGCGCGGCCCTCGACCTCCGAGGTGCTGGCTGGGCCCTGGCGGGCAGGGTGCCGGGGACCGTCGTCGGGGCGGGACTCGTCACCGTGATGTCGGCGACGGTGCTGTCGTGGGCGGTGGCGGTGGTCGTGCTGCTGGGCGTCGTCGTGTCGCTGCGGGGCTGGCGCCCGAAGGTGACGAGAACGACGCAGGCGGTCGCCGGGGCGCTGTCGGGAGTCATGGGCACCACGACGTCGGTCGGAGGGGCGCCGATGGCGATCATCTGGCAGGGGTCCGAGGGGCCCCGGCTGCGCGGCACGATGTCGGCGTTCTTCCTCGTCGGCTCGTCGCTGTCACTCGTCGCCCTGTTCCTGTGGGGCGCGGTGCCGCCTCACGCCCTCGCCATGGCCGCGTGGATGGCGCCGTTCGCCGTGGCCGGAGTGGTGCTGTCGCGGTTCGTGAACAGGTTCCTCAACCGCCGGCGCACGCGCGCGATCGCTCTCGCGGCATCCGCTCTGGGCGCGGTGACGCTGATCGTCACCCGCCTGGTCGAACTTCTCTGAACCGGATGCCGGGTGCGTCAGCGCACCCGGCGCTCCAACGGGAGGCCGGCGTCGAGCAGGTCGATGTTGCGGGCGATGTCGGCGGCGCGCGCGACGAAGACCTCGCGGGCGTGACCCGAGTAGTGCGGGGTCAGCACGACCCGGTCGAGCGCGGCGAATCGCTGCACGGCAGCGGGTGCCTCCGTGCCCTCGGGCGCACCCCACCAGACGTCGATCGCCGCTCCCCCGATGCGCCCGGCGGCGAGCGCGTCGTAGAGCGCGTCCTCGTCGATGAGCGCGCCGCGGGCGACGTTGATGATCAGGGCGTCGGCGTGCAGCTGGGCGAGCGCGGCGGCGTCGATCATGCCGCGCGTGCTCTCGGTGAGGGGTGCGGTGACGACGACGACATCGCTCCCTCGCAGCAGTGCGTGCAGCTGATCCTCGCCGTACACCGCGTCGAGCAGCTCGGTGCCCGGACCGCCCGCATCCGGATGCCGACGCATCGCGACCACGCGCATTCCGAACGCTTTCGCGAGGTCGGCGACGGAGCGTCCGATCTCGCCGAAGCCGACCAGCCCGAGAGTGCTGCCGGCGAGCGAACGGTGATACGGGGCGCCTGCCGTGGCGATCGTGCGCCATTCCCCGCGTCGCATCTCGGCGTCGGTGTCGAGCACTCGGCGGCGCAGCATGAGAGCGGTCATGAGCACGTGCTCGGCGATCGCGGCGCCGTGGTGGCCGGTGTTGCACAGCGCCACGCCGTCGCGCACGGCTCCGGCATCAATCCGGTCGACTCCCGCGCCCGTCGCGTGCACGAGACGCACGCGGTCACCGCCCGCCATGTCGTCGACGGTGAGCCGCGAGCAGACGACGACGTCGGCGCCGTCGATCGCGGCGCGTGCGGAGTCGGGGGCGGCGGGTTCGGCGAACACCCACTCGTGCTCGCGCGCGGTGCGACGCAGGTCGTCGGCGAACGCCGACATGATCGGATCCGTGACGGCGATGCGCAGCGGCGCGCTCACCAGCGGGGGCTTTCCAGCACGTATCCGGGATCGATGCGCTGCATATAGCCGGTGTCGTCGCGCTCGCGGATGCCGCCGTCGACGTACTGCCGGTGCAGCCGCTCGAGGGCATCGGGGTCGAGCTTGATGCCCAGACCAGGCGCCGTCGGCACCGCCAGCGACCCGTCGCGGAAGGACAGCGCGCCCGGAGCGATGACGTCCTCATCCTCGCGCTTCCAGGGCCAGTGGGTGTCGCACGCGTAGCCGACGCCCGGGGTCGCCGCGGCGAGGTGGGTCATCGCGGCGAGGCTGATGCCGAGGTGCGAGTTCGAGTGCATCGACAGTCCCCAGCCGAAGGTCTCGGCGAAGCCCGCGAGCAGGCGGGAGCGCTCGAGCCCGCCCCAGAAGTGGTGGTCGGAGAGCACGATGTCGATCGCGCCGAGGCGCACGGCATCCGCGATGTGCGAGAACGCGACCACGCACATGTTGGTTGCGAGCGGCAGGTCGGTGTGGCGGCGCACCTCGGCCATGCCCTCGAGTCCGGGCGTGGGGTCTTCGAGGTACTCGAGCACGTCCTTCAGCGCGTCGGCGACGTGCAGCGAGGTCTCGACGGTCCAGGCGCCGTTCGGATCGATGCGCAGCGGGTGATCAGGAAAGGCCTCGCGCAGGGCGAGGATCGCCGCGATCTCCTCGTCGGGAGCGAACACCCCGGCCTTGAGCTTGAGGGCGGTGAACCCGTACTCGTCGACGATGCGCCGAGCCTGGGCCACGATGCCGTCGGGGGTGACCGCCTCGCCCCAGTCGTCGGCGTCAGCGCCGGGGTGGCCGGCCCACTTGTAGAAGAGGTAGCCACTGAAGGGCACCGCATCGCGCACACGCCCGCCGAGCAGTTCGCTGGCCGGCACGCCGAGCAGCTTGCCGCGGATGTCGACGGTCGCGACGTCGAACGGCGAGAGCACCCGGTCGCCCGTGCTCGTGCCGGTGACCATGCCCGACATGCCGTGCCCGCCGCGGACGGCGTCGGTGGCGACGCTGCGCTCGACCCGCATCCGCAGATCGTTGATCGCGAACACGTCGCAGCCCAGCACCGCCTCGGCGGCGACCCGCAGGCGCTGCAGGTGTGCGGCGTCGCCATAGGTCTCGCCGAGTCCGAGCACTCCCGACTCCGTGGTCAGCTGCACGATGGCCCGCAGGGCGAGCGGCTCGTGCACGCCGACGGTGTTGAGCAGCGGCGGATCCTGGAACGCCACCGGGGTGATGCGGATCGACCGCACGGCGTTCTCGGGCAGCCGCGTGGCCGCGGGGACTGACAGCAGGAACTCTTCGGACATCACGCCTCCGTCGGTGAGATTCCGTGGACCCCCGCATCAGGGATTCCGCGTCATCGAGCTGCTTCGACACTATGGTGGGGACGAATGCGCAGACAAACCAAAAGACGCACTGATTGATGTCGGGAGTGGATCGATGATCTCGCTGGTACAGCTCGAATGCTTCATCGCCGTGGCGGAGGAACTGCACTTCGGGGCGGCGGCGACCAGGCTCAAGATGACGCAGCCGCCGCTCAGCCGTCAGATCCAGCAGCTCGAGCGCGAGCTGTCGACGCGCCTGTTCGACCGCACCAGCCGCCGCGTCGCGCTGACCCAGGCCGGACGCGCCCTGCTTCCCAACGCGCGACGCCTGATCGACCTCGCGGCGAAGGCCGTCTCCGACGTGCGCTCCGTGGGCGAGGGAGCCGCCGGCACTGTCACGATCGCCTACACCGCGATGGCCGGGCAGGCCGTCGTGCCCGATCTGCTGCGACGCGCATCGGCCGAGCTGCCCGGCGTCACGCTGCTGCTGCGCGAGCTCGTCTCGCTCGACCAGGTGGAGGAGCTCGAGAAGGGCACGGTCGACATCGGCCTGATGCGGCCGCTGCTCGCGAGGCCGCACATCGGCAGCCGTGCGGTCTATCGTGAGCGGCTGGCGGTGGCGCTCCCCAGCGAATCGGCGCTGGCCCAGCGCGGCGAGCCGGTGAAACTCATCGACCTGAAAGACGAGTCGCTGCTGATGTACTCCCCGAGCGGCGCGCGGTACTTCCACGACCTGCTGCTGTCGATGTTCGTCGCCAGCGGGGTGCATCCGCACATCGTGCAGTATGCCGGGCAGGTTCCCGCCCTGCTCGCGATGGTCAGCGCCGGCATCGGGTTCACGCTGGTGCCCGAATCCGCCGGGCGCATCTCCCCCGACACGGTGAGGCTGCTGCCGATCAGCGAGACAGACCCGTCGTCGCGGGTGAACAGCGTCGAGCTCGACATCGCCTGGAACTCCGAGTCGCACAATCCCCTCGTCGAGCGGCTGCTGAATCTCATCGACGACGTGGATCGCGACGACTGATCGCGCCGATCCTGACCGCTGATCGATGCACTCGGCGCATTGCCCAATGCCGATGTGGCGCTTGATCCGGATGAATCCCCACGCCTAGCGTGAACGAGAAGATGATCAGTGCTGATGACACGACCCGTGCTCGACGAGGAGGACGCATGCCGAACGACATCGCCGCGAGAGCCGACGAGTCCGCCCGGCTCGGTGAGGCCGCGCACCCGACCGGCAGCGGACCGTCCGCCACGCGAGACGACATCCTGCGCGTCGAGGATCTGCGCGTCGCCTATCGCATCGGCGACCGCGAGGTCGATGCGGTGCGAGGCGTCAACCTCAGCGTGGGTCGCGGCGAGGTCGTCGCGATCGTCGGCGAGTCTGGATCAGGCAAGAGCACTGTCGCGCAGTCGATCATGAACCTCCTCGCGCCGAACGCCGAGGTGACCGGCGGGCGCATCGAGTTCGACGGCGAAGACCTGATCCCGTTGAGCGAGCGCCGCTGGCGCAGCATCCGGGGTCGTCTGATCGGGCTGGTTCCGCAGGACCCGGCGCTGTCGCTCAACCCCGTGCGGCGCGTGGGCGTGCAGGTGGCGGAGCCGCTGCTCGTGCACGGGCTCGCGACCAAGCATGAGGCTCACGATCGGGCGGTCGAGCTGCTCGAGATGGCCGGGCTGACGTATCCGGCCGAGCGGGCGAAGCAGTATCCGCACCAGTTCTCCGGCGGCATGAAGCAGCGCGCACTGATCGCGGGTGCCCTCGCCGCACAGCCGAGTCTGATCATCGCCGACGAGCCGACGAGCGCCCTCGATGTCACGGTGCAGAAGCAGATCCTCGATCACCTCGCGAACCTGACGCAGGAGCTGGGCACCGCCATCCTGCTCATCACCCACGACCTGGGCATGGCGGCCGAGCGGGCGGACCGGGTCGTCGTCATGAAGCAGGGCGAGATCGTGGACTCCGGTCCCGCGGCACAGGTGATGACCGCACCGACCCACGAGTACACCCGCAAGCTCATCGCCGCGGCGCCGAGATTGAGCGCACACGAGCGGCGGACCGCATCCACTCAGGCCCGCATCGAGTTCGGCGGCGAGCCGATCGTGCGGGTCACGGATCTCACCAAGGTCTTCCCGCTGCCCAAGGGCGAAGGCGAGCGCCGCTCGCTGACGGCCGTCGACGCCGTCTCGCTCGAGGTGCGCCGCGGCGAGACGCTTGCGGTCGTGGGCGAGTCGGGTTCGGGCAAGAGTACGCTCGCGCGACTCGTGCTGCGCCTGGAGGAGCCAACCTCAGGATCCATCTCTTTCGCCGGCGAAGACATCACCCACCTCAAGGGCGAGAAGCTGCGGCAGCTGCGGCGGCGATTCCAGATGGTCTACCAGAGCCCCTTCGACTCACTGAACCCCCGCATGACGATCGAGCAGCTCATCACCGAGCCGCTGCTGTCGTTCGGCGAGGGCGACCGGCAGTCGCGGTCGAAGCGCGCGGTCGAGCTGTCAGAGCAGGTCGCACTTCCCGACGGGATGCTGGGCCGGTTCCCCGACGAGCTGTCTGGCGGCCAGCGGCAGCGCGTCGCGATCGCCCGCGCTCTCGCGCTCGACCCGGAATTCCTCGTGCTCGACGAAGCCGTCTCGGCACTCGACGTGTCGGTGCAGGCACAGATCCTGGCGCTGCTCGACGAACTGCAGCGTGAGCGCGAGCTCAGCTACCTCTTCATCACGCACGACCTCGGTGTCGTCGCCGAGACCGCCGACCGCGTCGCCGTGCTCAAGCACGGAAAGCTCGTCGAGTGCGCAGACGCCGCGCAGATCTTCACGGCTCCGCAGGAGGAGTACACGCGCATGCTGATCGAGGCCGTACCCGCGTTCTCCGCCTGACGCTTCGCCCCCTCGCCCCCTCGCCCCTGCCCCCTTCACTCGGGCGTGGGTGGTCACTTAAGCATCCCCCGCGCCCGTTTGCGGCGCTTTCTTGACCACCCACCACCGCCGCACCGCGTGCGGGGCCACTTCGGCATCCCCGACCCCACCCCACGCCTCACCCCGTTCA
Organism: Actinomycetota bacterium; assembly: GCA_037033305.1. GTDB lineage: Bacteria > Actinomycetota > Actinomycetes > Actinomycetales > Microbacteriaceae > Microbacterium. Next base: position 37,095 of record JAZBLP010000029.1, read on the forward strand.
CCCGGCGCTCTCCGCGCGTTCATATCCGCCACCTATCTTGAGTGCGGTCGCGCGAACGCGGCTAAGAAAACTAGCGATCCTTGTGCGAACACCACAAACCCGGGGTACAGTCAGATCAGACATACCTCGATGACGAGAAAGGGCGGCCATGGTCGACATCCGAAAGAAGCGCTGGACACTGCTGGGAATCGCGGCGGTGGCAGCCGTCACCCTTACCGGATGCTCGGGCGGCAGCACCGAGTCCGACGGCGGCTCGAGCGAGGGCGGGTCGGATGCGACGCTCATCGTCTACACGAACTCGAACAGCGACGGCCGCGGCGAGTGGATCACCGAGAAGGCAGCGGATGCCGGCATCGACATCGAGATCGTGGGCCTCGGCGGCGCCGACCTCACCAACCGCATCATCGCCGAGAAGAACAACCCGGTCGGCGATGTGGTGTTCGGTCTGAACAACATGTTCTTCGAGCAGCTCAAGTCCGAAGAGGCGATCACCGCCTACGAGCCCGAGTGGGCCGGGGAAGTCCCCGCGGATGCCGGCGATCCGGCCGACGGCGCCTTCTGGCCGCTCGTCGAGCAGGCCATCGTCACGGTCTACGACGAGAACACCATCACCGACGCTCCCTCCGACGAGGAGGAGCTCTGGACCGACGAGGAGTACGCCGGCCGCTACGAGGTCAACCCGGCGCTCGGCCAGGCCACCCCGCAGCTCGTGCTCGCCAGCATCCTGAGCCGTCACCTCGACGAAGACGGCGACCTGGGCGTGAGCGATGAGGGCTGGGACCTCGTGAAGTCGTACTACGCCAACGGCTCGCCCGCGGTCGAGGGCACCGACCTCTACGCCCGCATCACGCGTGGCGAGGTCGACTACGGCGTGCTGCCCTCGAGCGGCATCGCGGCGCGCGACGCGGAGTACGGCACGAAGACCGGCATGATCGTTCCCGACTACGGCGTGCCGTATGTCACGGAGCAGATCGCCGAGATCAACGGCACCGGCAACGAGGCGAAGGCGCAGGAGTTCATCGACTGGTTCGGCAGCGCCGAGGTGCAGGGCGAGTTCGCGGCCGAGTTCAACTCGATGCCCGTCAACGAGGGTGCGGTCGAGCAGGCCAACCCCGAGGTCGTCGAGCTCATGGGCACCCTCGACCGTCAGGACATCGACTTCGGCTTCGTGAGCGAGAACCTCGGCGCCTGGGTCGAGAAGGTCACGCTCGAGTACATCGGCTGATCGACCGAGACCCCACAAAGAGACGACCGGAAAGACAGCATGATCCGTTTCGAAGATGTCGAGGTCGCGTTCGGCGATCACCGCGCGGTCTCGCACCTCGATCTGGAGATCCAGGAGGGTGAGTTCTTCACCCTCCTGGGTCCGTCCGGATGCGGCAAGACCACCGCCCTCCGCGCCCTCGCCGGGTTCGTCGAGCCGACCGGCGGGCGCATCCACATCAACGGCCGCGATGTGACGCGCGTGCCGAGCGAGAAGCGCGGTGTGGGCATGGTGTTCCAGAACTACGCACTGTTCCCCAGCATGAACGTGCGCGAGAACATCGCGTTCGGCCTCTCGATCCAGAAGACGTCTAAGGCCGAGCAGCGCCGCCGCGTCGATGAGATCGCCGACCGCACCGGCCTCGCGCTCACGCAGCTCGACAAGAACGTGTCGGAGCTGTCGGGCGGGCAGCAGCAGCGCGTGGCCATCGCCCGCGCGCTCGCGCTGACCCCCAGCATCCTGCTGCTCGATGAGCCGCTGTCGAACCTCGACGCGAAGCTCCGCGTGCAGCTGCGCGAGCAGTTGAAAGAGCTGCAGCACGAGGTCGGCGTGACCACGGTCTACGTCACGCACGACCAGGAGGAGGCGCTGACCCTCAGCGATCGCATCGCGGTGCTGAATGCCGGAACGCTGCAGCAGGTCGGCACCCCCGAGGAGATCTACGACCGCAGTGCGACGCCGTTCGTCTGCCGGTTCATCGGCGAGAACAACCGGCTCAGCCCGGCGCAGCTCACGAGCCTCGGCGGCACGCTCGACGCCACGGCCGAGAGCTACGTGCGGCCCGAGAAGCTGCACCTCGCCGAGGTCGGCGATGCCTCGACGGCATCCGCCTCGCTCGATGGCACGATCGTCGACCGCACGTATCACGGCAGTCACAGCGTCTACACGGTGACGGCAGAGGATGCTGCGCTGCGCGTCAGCGTTCCGGCCGCGGCGAGCGCCCGCCAGTGGAACCCGGGCGATGCCGTGCGCGTCGACGTCGACCCCCGGTGGATCCTGCAGTACCCGGCGGCGTGACATGTCGACTCCCCAGAACTCGCAGAGCTCGCAGAACCCTCAGACCCCCACAGACCCCGCGGTCCCGCCCTCAGCGGCCGTGACCGGAGAAGCCGGCTCCTTGACGACCACTGCTGTCGTCGAGGGTCAGACGGCGGGACCGCGGCTCCGCACGAGGGGGCGGCCGGGCAGCGTGAAGGCGATGCTCCGCTCCCCTCTCGCGTGGATCACCGGCATCGTCGTCGTCTGGTTCGCCGCGGCCTTCCTCGTGCTGCCGAACGCCGCCCTGCTCGTGGAGACCTTCTTCCCCGGCGGAGAGTTCAGCCTGCGTGCTGTCGAGAAGCTGTTCGGCAGCGAGCGCGCGCTGAAGACGCTCGGCAACAGCTTCCTGCTCGCGGTGACGCTGTCGATCACGGTCAACGTGGTCGGTGTGTTCATCGTGCTGGTGACGAAGTACTTCCAGGTGCGTGGCGCGAAGATCCTCTGGCTCGGCTATGCCACCACCCTGATCTACGGCGGCATCGTGCTGGCCGCGGGATACAACTTCATCTACGGCAAGTTCGGATTCTTCACGAACCTGATGGTCAACATCTGGCCCGAGATGAACCGCGACTGGTTCTCGGGATACTTCGCTGTCGTCTTCGTCATGACGTTCGCGACCACGACGAACCACATGCTGTTCCTCTCGTCGTCCCTCGGCAAGGTCGACTACGCGTCGATCGAGGCCGCGAAGCTCATGGGCGCCTCGACCTGGACGATCCTCCGCCGCATCGTGCTGCCGGTCATGAAGCCGATGCTGTTCGCCGTGACCGTGCTGACGTTCCTCATCGGGCTCGGTGCGCTGACCGCCCCGCTCGTGCTCGGCGGACCCGACTTCCAGACCGTCGCGCCGCTCATCATCGACCTCTCGCGCAGTCCGATCACGCGTGACATCGCGGCGCTGCTGGCGATCGTGCTCGGCATCGCGACGATCATCCTGCTCGCGATCATGAACCGCTTCGAGAAGTCGGGCGTGTACTTCTCGGTCGC